>JAJYSM010000007.1 GCA_021793575.1 Pseudomonadota bacterium | reverse complement strand
CCATCGGCGGGTGATCTGTGAGCTTTGATACCCCACATTTTGCCTTCAATGGCACCACCCGCACTCCTTTTTTTCGCGTCCCCAGCGAAGAATTTCAGGCGGCTATACGAGTTTTGCAACTACCTCAGCAGGCTGGCAATTCGCAGACAACCTGACGGCATGAAAAAGCCCGCGCAGGGCGGGCTTCGACTTCACGGATTTAGGCGCTCAGGCCTGGAATCCCCACTTGGTACCGGTGAGAGGACTCGAACCTCCACTGTGTCACCACAAGCGGATTTTGAGTCCGCCGCGTCTACCATTCCGCCACACCGGCTCACGACGCGCGAATTATGCCGGTTTCAGTGCACGCGGTCGAGCGCGAGCTGGCGCACGTTGCGCTGGTACCAGCAATGCTCCGGCAGCGGCTGGAACACCGCGCAGCGGTTCATCTGGCCGGAGTAGATGTGCAGGCTCACAGTGACGCCTTGTTCGCTGGGGTTGCGGATGCTGTGGTACTCGTGCGGCGGAATCAGGCTGCCGGCCGAGCCGGCGCCGGCCTGGATCGAGCCGATCGGCTGGAAGCGGTAGCGCTGGGCGTCGTGCTCCAGCAGCTCGTACTGCACGATTTCCAGCGCGCCGTTCCAGACGCCTTCGACGCACCACATGCCGTCGTGATCGTGGATCAGCGTGCCCTGGCCCGGGCCCCAGGTCATCGCCACCACGCAGTAGCCGTGCGCCTCGCTGCGATACAGCTCGCGCCGCGCGTAGTGCTCGGCGCAGGGCTCGAACACGCACTCTGGCAGCTGCACCTCGTTGCCGCGGATCAGCCGGCACAGGCTGCCGCGCAGGCTGTCGGTGAGCTCGTGGGTGGTGGACTTGGCCACGGCAGTGTCGATCGCTTCGATCAACATACGGCTGCCGGGAAAATCCAGGGTGAGCATGCGGGTCTCGGCGGGTGCGTGATGCTCTGCATCTTAGCAGCGCCGCGCTCAGCCGGCGGCAAGCCGCGCCAGGAAGCCGCCGATGGCCGGACTGTAGTGCTCGATGTCGACCAGAAAGGCGTCGTGACCCTGCGGCGAATCCAGCGCCACGAATTCCACCTCGGCGCCCGCGGCCTGCAGCCCTTCGGCGATCTGCTCCTGTTGCTGCAGCGGAAACAGGATGTCGGTGCTGACGCCGATCACCATCGCCCGTTCGATCTGGATGCGCCTGAGCCCTTCCAGCACGCTGCCGTGGCCGTATTCGCCGATGTCGAACCAGTCGCTGGCGCGCGACAGGTACAGGTAGCTGTTCGGATCGAACGTGCGCACGAAGCGTTGGGCGTGCCCTTCCAGATACGACTCGACCTGGAACTCGCGGCCGAACGGGCTTTCGTCACGCTGCTCGGGATCGAGCCGGATGCGCGCGAAGCGGCCGTTCCACTCCATCGCGGAGCGATAAGTGATGACGCCCAGCTTGCGCGCGATGCTCATGCCGATGTCGGGGTACTGGCCACCCGATTCGGCGTGGATGTCATAGCCGCCTTCGTTCCACTGCGGGTCGAGGCGAATCGCCTCGCGCTGCAGCGAGCGGATCGCGATGGCGAACGGCTGCGCCTGCGGCGCGGTGTCGACGCTGATGTGTGCGCGCACGCTGCCGGGGTGCAGCAGCATGTAGGCCAGCGCGCTCATGCCGCCCATCGAGCAGCCGATCAGGCAGGCCAGCCGGCTGATGCCCAGGCCGCTGACGGCGGCGTGCGCCGCGTTAGCCACGTCCTCCAGCGCCAACTCGGGGAAGCTCAGCCGGTAGGGCGCGCCGGTGGCCGGGTCGATCGAGGCGGGGCAGCTGGAGCCCTTGTCGCTGCCGAGCGAGTTCACGCAGATCACGAACCAGCGCGCGGTGTCGATCGCCTTGCCCGGGCCGACCATCGCCTCCCACCAGCCCGGCGCCGGATCCTGCGCGCAGGAGGCCATGTGCGCGCTGGGCGACAGGCCGGTCAGCACCAGCACGGCGTTGTCGCGCGCCGCGCTCAGCTCGCCCCAGGTTTCGTAGGCCACGTGCGCGCCGTGCAGCACGCCGCCGCGCTTCATCGCGAACGGCGAGGGCAGCGCGTGATACCGACGCGCGTCCGCGGATTGATTCATCAATGCACCGTGTCGATGGTGATCGTGACGGGCGCCTTGCGATCCACTGCCACCACCCCGGCGTTGCCTTCCAGATCGCCCGGCTGGGCGATTGGCTGGCCGCTGTGGCTGATCCGCGCGCCCACGAACACGCGCGGCACGGAGGACAGCTCGCGCCCGGGCGTCATCGCCATCGCGTCGCTCAGGGTGACCGTGACCGGCAGCCGGCTGGCGGCCAGCCGGGCGACCGCCAGCGGCATCGGCGCGCCGTCCGGCGCGCGGGCGTAGACGAACAGCGTGTCGCCGGCCACCAGCTTGCTGCGCAGCGCGGGCGCCAGCGCGACCTGCACCTGCAGCGTGGCGCCGTGGGGAGTGGCCGCTGCGGCGCTGCCGGAGGCGCCGGCGGGCGCGCCGCCGGCGCGGGCGTCGGCCAGCGCGATCTGCGCGGCCACTGCTTCAGCAACCTTCGAGCCTGGCTCCAGCTGCGGCTGCAGCACGCGCCAGGTGGCCGCGGCGTCGCGGTAGTCGCCAGCCTGGAAATCGCCGATGCCGAGCAGCCACAGGCCGCGCTGGCTGTCCGGCTGCAGCAGCACGGCACGCTTGAGCAGCTCCATCGCGTGACCATGGACCAAGTGATCAGGGCGTAGCGTGGAATCGGTCTCGGCCCATCCCACCATCGCGTCGGCATTGTTGGGATCAAGCTTGAGCACGTGAGCGTAGGCATCGCGCGCAGCGGCCGCATCCTGCTGCAGGGTGAGGGTCTGCGCCAGCATCTGCCAGGCCTGCACGTCGTCCGGGTGCTTCGCCAGGTGCGCGTGCAACTCGCTGATCGCCTGCGGCAGGGTGAGCGAGGGCTGCTCGGCCTGGGTGGTCACGCCGTTGAGCGCCGCGGGCGTACCCACGTGCAGATACAGCGCCGCGGTGGCCAGCGGCAACAGCAGCGCGATCGCCAAGGTCAGCGCGAACACGCTGCGCGGCCGGCCGGAGCGGCGGCCGTGGCGCACCAGCGGCAGCAGCACGGCGGCCAGCGCCGCAGCGATCATCGCTGCGGCCGTGATGTAGAAAGCAATTTTCACCAGTCGTCCCTATCGTCTGTCGTCCCGCTCTCCGTCGTGATGCCGGCAGCGATGCCGTCACGATGGCGTTTGCGCACGACCATGAACACCACGCTGCCGCCGCCGAGCAGAATCAGCAGCGGGCCGAACCAGAGCAGCCAGGTACCGGGTTTCACCGGCGGGTCGTACAGCACGAAATCGGAATAGCGGTCGACCAGGTAATGCTTGATCTGCGCATCGCTCTGGCCGTGCTGCATCAGCTGGAAAATCTGATTGCGCAGGTCGCGCGCGATCGGCGCATTGGAGTCGGCCAGGGTTTCGTTCTGGCACATCGGACAGCGCAGCTGTGCGGTCAGGTGCTGGAAGCGCAGCTCTTGCGCGTGGTTGGCAAACGGCATCGGCTCGATCGCCTGCGCGTGCAGTGCGCCGCCAAACAGCAGCAGCACCAGCAGCAGCATCGGCAGCAGCGGCCTTTGTGGGAGCGGCTTCAGCCGCGATGCCTTTGATGGCGATGCCTTTGGCCGCGATGCCTCCGACGGCGATGCTGCGCGCCGATCGCGGCTGAAGCTGCCCCCACCGGGGCGGAAAAGTATCGTCATGGCTGCGCCTCCTTCGACAGCGCCGCGATTGCCGGCTTCAGCTCGCGCCTGATCACGCCGGGCGTCAGCGGGCCGATGTGCTTGTAGCGGATCACGCCCTTGGCATCGATCAGAAAACTTTCCGGGGCGCCGTAGACGCCGAAGTTGATCGCGGTATCGCCGCTCTGGTCGGCCAGTAGCAGGTGGTAGGGGTTGCCGTGTTCGGCCAGCCAGCGCTTGGCGTCGGCCGGGGCGTCCTTGTAGTTGTAGCCGACCAGCTGCACGCCCAGCGTCGGGCCTTCGACCTGCAGCACCGGGTGCTCCACGCCGCATTCGATGCACCAGCTGGCGAACACGTTGAGCAGGTAGGGCTTGCCCAGCAGATCCGCCTTGCTGACCTTGACCGCGGGGTCATACAGCTCGGGCAGCACGAACGCGGGTGCCGGCTTGTTGATCAGCGGCGAGGGGATCGCATTCGGGTCATGGCGCGTGTTCCACCAGATGCCGAAGCCGAACAGCGTCACCAGCAGCAGGAAGCCGAACAGAGGAAGCAGCCGGTTCATGCGCGGGTTTCCTGCAAGTGCAACGCGCTGACCGGCTCGCCTTCGGTGATCCGCTTGAGCCGGAAGCGCTTGTCCGCGGCGCAGGTGAAGCCGCCCAGCATCATCAGCAGGCCGCCGCCCCAGATCCAGCGCACGAACGGCTTGTAGTACAGCCGCAGCGACCACGCGCCCTCGATGTTGCCGGCATCCATCGGCTCGCCCAGGGCCACGTACAGGTCGCGGAAGAAACCGGCGTCCACCGCCGACTCGGTCTGCACCTGGCCGCGCGGGTAGGTGCGCTTCTGCGGCGTCATCAGCGCCACCGCGTGGCCGTCGCGGGTCACCGTGATGGTGCCCTGGTCGGCGCGCCAGTTGGGCCCGGTGGTGCGCTGCACGCCGTCGAAGCGGAAGTCGTAGCCGCCGATGTGCTGGGTCTGGCCCGGCGCCATGCGCACGTCGCTGGTCACCCCGAGCGCCTCGGTCAGCAACACGCCGGCCACGAACACGCCCACGCCCAGGTGCGCCAGCAGCATGCCGGCCAGCTCGGCCGGATAGCGCTTGCCGCGCGGTGCCTCGCGCCAGCGCTTGAGCGCATACAGCAGCACGCCGGCGCCCAGCCACACCAGCGCAGCCACGCCGGCGATCGCCTTGAGCTTGCCGTCCACGAAGAACACCGCCACGATCGCGCAGGCCGCGGCGGCGATGCCGGCGCGTAGCAGCACCGGCTTGAGCAGCGACGCCTCGCCCTTGCCCCAGCGCAGGAACGGGCCGAACGGCAACAGCAGAACCACCGGCAGCATCAGCAGCGGAAACAGGAAACCGAAGTACGGCGGCCCGACCGAGATGCGGCCCAGGTGCATGGCATCACCGATCAGCGGAAACAACGTGCCCAGCAGCACCATGGCCGAGGCCACCGCGAACATCAGGTTGCCGATCAGCAGCACGGTTTCGCGCGACAGCAGCGTGAAGGGTTTACCGCCGGCCACCTTCGGCGCGCGCAGCGCGTACAGCAGCAGCGAGCCGCCCACCACGATGGTCAGGAAGGCGAGGATGAACACGCCGCGGCGCGGGTCGGCGGCAAACGCATGCACCGAAGTGAGCACGCCCGAACGCACCAGAAAGGTGCCCAGCAGGCTCAGCGAAAACGCGAAGATCGACAGCAGTATCGTCCATGCGCGCAGGCTGCCACGCTTCTCGGTGACCGCCTGCGCATGGATCAGCGCCAGCCCGACCAGCCACGGCATGAAGCTGGCGTTCTCCACCGGATCCCAGAACCACCAGCCGCCCCAGCCCAGCTCCGCATAGGCCCACCAGCTGCCGGCCACGATGCCTGCGGTGAGGAAGCCCCAGGCGATATTCGTCCACGGCCGCGCCCAGCGCACCCACGCCTGCTCCATCTCGCCGCCGAGCAGCCCGGCGATCGAGAACGCGAACGCCACCGAGAAACCCACGTAGCCCATGTACAGCACCGGCGGGTGGAACGTCATGCCGGGATCCTGCAGCACCGGGTTCAGATCCGCGCCGTCGCCCGGCATCGGAAGCAGCCGCCCGAACGGATCGGAGGTGAACAGGGTGAAGGCGAGAAAGCCCACCGCGATCAGCCCCATCACCGCCATCACGCGCGCGGCGAATACCTCGGGCAGCTTGGTGCTGAACGCCGCCAGCGCCACCGTCCAGACGTTGAGGATCAGGATCCACAGCAGCAGCGAGCCCTCGTGCGCGCCCCACACCGCGGCGATGCGGTAGTACCACGGCAGCTCCAGGTTCGAGTTCTCGGCGACGTAGCGCACCGAGAAGTCGAAATGCAGAAACGCCCACACCAGGATGCCGAACGCCATCGCCACGAACACCGCTTGGCCGGCCGCCGCGGGGCGTGCCACCGCCATCAGCGCGCGATTGCCGCGCCAGGCGCCGATCAGCGGCAGTACGCCCTGCGCCAGCGCCAGCAGCAGGGCCAGGATCAGCGCGAGTTGGCCGAGTTCGGGAGTCATGGTTGGAAACCGGGAACGGGGAAGGGGGAAGGGGGAACAGGGGGCGGCGAGGAAATCGACATGGGCTTGCTCCGAATAGACAAAAGACTGCGGGAAAAAAGAACGGTCACGGTTTCCCTGTTCCCTGTTCCCCGTTCCCCGCTTCTTCGATTTTCTTGTTCGCGTGCGCCTTGGCCATCGCGTCCTTCAGCTCTTTCGGCATGTAGGCGGCGTCGTGCTTGGCCAGCACCTCGGTGGCGACGAAGCGCGCGCCGTCCATGTGGCCGGTGGCGATCACCGCCTGGTTGTCGCGGAACAGGTCGGGCAGGATGCCGGTGTACTCCACCGGCATCGCGCCGCCGGCGTCGATCACCGTGAAGGTGACCTTGAGCGACGTGTCGCTGCGCTGGATCGAGCCGCCCTTGACCATGCCGCCGAGGCGGAAGGTCTTGTAGTGGTTCGCGCGGCCAGCCTGCACCTGGCTCGGGGTGAACAGGTAATTCATGTTCTGCTGCAGGGCGTACACGCCCAGGCCGATCGCCAGTGACGCCGCGGCAACCACCAGCGCCACGATGATGAGCCTGCGTTTGCGGGTGGGGTTCATGGATATGCTCTGTGATCCGTCGCCCTTTACGGCGGCGATGAAGTGGGGTGGGCAGGCTCGCGCGACTGACGCGCCTGATTCTGGCGCGTGCTTTGACGCACAAGACGGGCACGAAGTTCACGCAGCACGCGACGACGGCGCAGTCGGGGTGCCACGCTGTCGGCGATCAGCACCGCGAAGAACACCGCGTAGGCTGGCCAGACATAGGCGGCGTAACCGCCCATGGCGAGGAACGTCTGCAGGCTGCTCATGCTCATGCCTCGCTCTCGGCGATCTTGCGTACCCAGTCCTTGCCGCCTTCCAGCGCCAGCAGGTCGGTGCGCACGCGCCGGAACAGGCTGGCGGCGTAGTAGAACTTGGTCGCCAGCGTCATGCACAGCAGCGGCCACAGCATGGCCCAGACGATACTTGACGGGCCGAACAGGTTGACCGTGCTGCCCTGGTGCAGCGTGTTCCACCAGTTCACCGAGAAATGCACGATCGGCACGTTGATGATGCCGATGATCGCCAGGAACGCCGCCGCGCGCGCGCCCTGGCGGCGATCCTCGAACGCGTGGTACAGCCCGATCACGCCCAGGTACAGGAACAGCAGCACCAGTTCGGAGGTGAGCCGCGCGTCCCAGGTCCACCAGGTGCCCCACATCGGCTTGCCCCACAGCGAGCCGGTGACCAGCGTGATGAAAGTGAAGGCCGCGCCGATCGGCGCCGATTCCATCGCCACCACCTCGGCGAGCTTGATCCGCCACACCAGCGCGATGAACGCGGCCATGCCCATCACGCCGTAGATGAACATGCTCATCCACGCGCTGGGCACGTGGATGAAGATGATCCGGTAGGCATCGCCCTGCTGGTAGTCGGGCGGCGCCAGCACCAGTCCGCCGTACAGGCCGATCAGGCCGAACAGCAGCGCCAGCGCCAGCATCCACGGCCGCAGCGTGCCGGCAAAGCGGTAGAACGTCGGCGGTGAGCCGAGCTTGTGCAACCAGAGCGGGATCCAGCTGGCCATAATTTTCAGGCGTCCAAGGCAATACGAAGGGCGGCCGCGCAGGCCAGAGGTGCCAGCACCACGGCCAAGGCCAGGGCGGCGCCCAGCCAGGCCAGCGGCGCGAGCCACGGCAGGCCTTGCTGCGCTGCCGCCACGGCGCCGGCGGCAAAGATCACGGCTGGCACGCACAGCGGCAGCAGCATCAGGGCCAGCAGCATACCAGAGCGCCGCGTGCCGGCCGTGAGCGCGACCAGCACCGCGCCGAGCAGACTCAGCAGTGGCGTGGCCAGCAGCAGCGCCAGCAGCAACACCGGCATCACTGCGCCGGGCAGGTGCAGCATGCCGGCCAGCAGTGGTGCAATCACGATCAGCGGCAGCGCGGTGGTGATCCAGTGAGCGAGGATCTTCATGCCCAGCATCAGCGCCAGCGGTCGCGGCGCCAGCACCAGTTGCTCCAGCGAGCCGTCCTCGATGTCGCTGCTGAACATCGCGTCCAGCGCCAGCAGCATCGCCAGCAGCACGGTGACCAGCACCACGCCGCCGGCAATCCGCTGCAGCAGGGTGTCCTCCGGCCCCAGCGCAAACGGAAACAGCATCGTCACGATCAGCGCATACAGCACCGGCATGGCGATATCGCCGCGGCGGCGCCAGGCCAGCGTGAGGTCGCGCCGCAGCATGGCCGCGCAGGCGGTCGCCAAGCCCGGCGAAGTCATGCATGCATCCTGATATGTTTCGGCTCGCCGCCGTGGAACGCCACCGCGCCATGGCTGGTGACCAGCGCGGCGCCACCGGCGGCGGTATGCGTTTCCAGCAGAAGGTTGACGCGGGCGATGCCGCTGCGATCGAGATTCGCGTACGGTTCGTCGAGCAGCCATAGCGTGGCCGGCAGCAGCAGCAGGCGGGCGAGCGCGGCGCGCTTCTTCTGGCCGGCGGAGAGCCGTCGTACCGGTTCGTCCTCGTAGCCGGCCAGGCCGATATCGGCCAGCGCTGCGGCCGCGCTGACGCCGGCCCGTTGGCCATTCAGGCCGGTGGCGATGTGCAGGTTTTCGCGCGCGCTGAGATCCGCCTTCAGGCCGAGCTGGTGACCGAGAAACAGAATGTCGCCGGTGCAGGCATCGCGTTGCAGCGGTGCGCCGCGCCAGCGCAGCGCGCCCTCTCCGACGTGCAGCAGGCCGGCCAGCATGCGCAGCAGGGTGGTCTTGCCGCTGCCGTTGTCGCCTTCGACCAGCGCCAGTTCACCCGCATGCAGCTGGAAATCCACGGGTGCGAACACCGGTTCGTCCTGGCGCTGAAAACTCAGGGCTCGCACTTCGAGCAGGGGCGCGGCGATGTGTGGAGAAGTCATTTCTCTAATTGTCCGCAATGTCGGCCATGCTTGTCCATGCGGTGCGCTGCCGCTGGATCAGGTGCGCAACAGGCGCAGGCAGGCGGGTTCGCTTCCTTGCCCATGCACGTAGGCAACCTGCCGGTAGCGCCGGGCCAGCGCATCGAGCGTCGCCGGCGCCAGCCCGATCACGAACAGGCTCGGTTCGTGCCAGCCGCTGGCACCGATGCCGATGGCCGGATGGATCACCGCCCCGGGCCATGTGTGCAGCGCGGCCAGCAGCTCGCGCTGGGCGACGAGGTTGTCCGCCGCCGCGCGCATCTGCGCCTGCGGATGCCAGGCGGTGATGAAGCCCCACGCGCGCTGGCCGACCAGCCGTTGCAGCGGTTCCGGCAACGGCTGCTCGATGCGGATCGTGGCCCATTCCGCTGCATCGAGGCAGACCAGGTAGTCGGTGGCACGAAACGCATCGAGCAGTACCTTATCCATGACGCAGCGGCGGCAGCAGTGGCAGGCGGGCCTGCAGCAGCCGCACCGCCGCATCGAGATCGATCCGGGTCACGTCGGTGGAACCTTGCAGCAGCTCTTCCAGCAGGGCGTCCTGCGCGCGCCCGCGCTGCAGCGCGTAGGCATACGGCAGGTGGCTGAAGCTGACCATGCGGTAGCGCGTCATGCAGTGCGCGGGTGCGCGCGCGGCCAGCAGCGCGCCCAGCTCGCGTCTGGCCAGGTAATGCGGATCGGCCACCGAGTCGCGCATCTCGACGTAGTTCTCCAGCGCCATGGTGGCGATCGCGTCGGCGTTCGGCTGGCGCACGCGCTGGAACTCGGCGAACACTCCGGCGCTGTCGTCGGGCGCGGCGGTCAGCAGGTCGGTCAGCACCACGGTGTCCTCGAAGCCGCAGTTCATGCCTTGGCCGTGGAACGGCACGATCGCGTGGGCGGCGTCGCCGAGCAGCAGCGCACGGCCATCCAGATGCCAGCGATCCAGGTACAGCGTGGCCAGCTGCCCGACCGGGTTGCCGTCGTAGTCCTGGGCGAAGTGGGGAATCAGCGGCAGCAGACCGGGAAACTGTTCGCGGAAGAACGCGGCGGCGGTGGCCGCATCCGGCAGGCTGGCGAAGCTCGGCGCGGTTCCCTGCGCGGACCGCGGTTCATCGGGCGTTGACTGGTTGGGAAGAAACACGGTGACAGTGAAGCTGCCCTCGCTATTCGGCAGCGCGATGCACATGTAGCCGCCGCGCGGCCAGATGTGCAGCGCGTGCGGCTCCAGCGCAAACTGCTCGTGGCCACCGCCGGTCTTGGCCACCGCGGCGGGCAATTCGTGCACCGGCGGAATCTCCAGCTCCTTGTAGCCGTGGCCAAGCGGCTCGATGCGCTCGCCCAGCGGCGCATGCGCGTTCATCGCCGCACGTACGGCCGAGCCGGCGCCGTCGGCACCGATCAGCCGGTGGAACGCGAGGCTGCGTTCTGCTCCCGTCGCGTCGGCCAGCCGGATGCGCTGCCGGTCGAAGTCCGTGGCGACCAGCGACTGCCCGAAATGAAACCGCACACCGGCCGCCTCCGCCGCCTCCAGCAGCAGCCGGTTGAGCGCGCCGCGCGACACCGACCAGATCACCTCGCTGTCGTCCACGCCATAGCGCTGCAGCGCGCTGTCGCCATCGCGCGCATGCACCATGCGACCGCGCATCATCACCGCGCGCTGCAGCACGTCGTCGGCCAGCCCGGCCGCGCGCAGCGCCTGCAGCCCGCGCTCAGCCAGCGCCAGATTGATCGAACGACCGCCGACGATCGAGCCGGCGCGCCGGGGGTCGGGCCGTTTTTCGAACACCTCGACCGCAAAGCCGCGCTGCGCCAGCTGCTGCGCCAGCAGCGTGCCGACCAGGCCGGCGCCGATCAGGGTGATGGGTGGCTGCGTCATGCGGCGATCCAGGAAGCGAGTTGTTGCACTGTTCCGCAAGCGCCGCGCCGCTGCAATCCCGTCAGCGCCGCGGCCGCTCAGAAGCTCATGAAATAACCGCCGTTGACCGGCAGGTTGGCGCCGGTGATGTAGCCGGCATCGTCGGCGGCCAGAAAGCACACCGCGCGGGCGATGTCCGCCGGTGAGCCAAGCCGTCCGACCGGAATGCCGTCGACGATCTGCTGGCGGATCTCGGCCGATACGGCGGCCACCATCGGCGTGTCGCAGTAACCCGGCGAGACGGTGTTGACGGTGACGCCCTTGCGCGCCGTTTCGCGTGCCAGCGCCATGCTGAAGCCGTGCACGCCGGCCTTGGCGGCGGAATAGTTGGTCTGGCCGAACTGGCCGGTCTGGCCGTTGACCGAACTGATGTTGACGATGCGGCCGAAGCCGCGCGCCGTCATGCCTTCGACCACCGGCCGGCACATGTTGAACACGCCGTCGAGGTTCACCTGCATCAGTTCGTGCCACTGCTGCGGCGTCATCTTGCGCAGGCTCACGTCGCGGGTGATGCCGGCCGCGTTGACCAGGATCTCCACGCCGCCGTGCTGCTGTTCGATGCGGGAGATCAATTGCTGGCAGCTGTCGAAGTCGCTGACGTCGGCCGGCTCGAAAGTGACCGCATCATGGCTGTCGGCAAGCTCCTGCCGGAACGCGGCGAGGCGCTCCTCGCGGGTAGCCAGATCCACCGCGATCACGTGGCGGCCGGCGCGCGCCAGCTGGCGGCAGATTTCCGTGCCGAGGCCACCGATACCGCCGGTGACCACGGCCAGGCGTGGCGGGGAGAGGCTCATGCGCTTTTGTCTCCAGCGTGAACATGCCGCAGGACAGCACGTGTTGTGCTGCAGCGGTCATGAAGGGGGAAACAGCGGCGGCGCGTCCGCGCACGTGGCTTCAAGCGGCGCGGCTCAGCCGGATTTCTTGCCGCCGCGGCTGGCGCCCGGCGTCGGGATGACCTTCGCGGCGGTGTCGATCAGGCCGCGCTGCATCGCTTTCCAGGCGTCCATGTTGCGCTCGGTCAGGTCGTTCAACATCGTCCACGGGGTCTGCCCCATGAGGCTGTTGAGCTGGCTGCGGAACTGCGACTGCTGGTCGAGAAATACCTGCAAGCTGCGCTCCAGGTAAGGCCCCATGAAGCCCTGCAGCGAATCGCCGTAGAAGCGGATGATCTGGCTGAGCAACTGCGGCGACAACATCGGCTGGCCGTTGTCCTCGTGCTCGGAGATGATCTGCAGCAGCACCGAACGGGTCAGGTCGTCGCCGCTCTTGGCGTCGCGCACCTCGAAGTCCTCGTTGTCCAGCACCAGCTGGCGGACCTCTTCCAGCGTGATGTAGCTGGAGATCTCGGTGTCGTACAGACGCCGGTTCGGATACTTCTTGATGGTGCGCTTGGTTTGTGCCATGCGGCACAAACTAGCAGAAGGTATTGCGCCGCACCAGCCGTCCGCCCAGCCGTCCGCCCTTGCCTGCAGAGGTCAGTGGCCGACCGCGCCGCCGCTGCTGCCGAACGGCGGCCGGGCCAGCCACAGCAGCGGCATCAGCAGCACGAAGGTGATGCTGCACGCCCAGAACACGTCGTTCACGGCCAGCGTGGCCGCCTCGCGGCTGATCAGCTGGTCGACCACGCCGAGCCCGCGCTGGCCGGAGAGCCCCGCGTGCTGCAACTGCTGCAGGAATCCGCTGGCGGCGGGACTGGCCGGAGTAATGCTTTCGGTCAGCACGGCGTGGTGGAACTCGGTGCGGTGTTGCCACAGCGTCACCGTGATCGCGGTGGAGATGCTCGATCCCAGCGTGCGGAAGAAGTTGGCCAGCCCCGAGGCGCTGGCGATCTGCTCCGACGGCAGCCCGGACAGGTAGATCTGGTTCAGCGGAATGAAGAACAGCGGGATGCCCAGGCCCATCACCAGCCGCGGCCATACCATCGTGAGGTAGGACACGCTGCTGTCGAAGGTGGACAGCCAGTACGAGCAGCCGGCAAGGATCACGAAGGCGGCGGTGACCATCACGCGCAGGTCGATGCGCCCCAGCTGGCTGCCCACCACCGGCGCCAGCAGGAACGCCAGCACGCCGACCCACGCACTGGTCAGCCCGGACCAACTGGCGGTGTAGCCCAGGGTGGTCTGCAGCCACAACGGCGATACCACGTTGATGGCGAAGAACGCCACCATGCCCAGCGACATCGCGGTCACGCCGATGGTGAAGTTGCGCTGCCTGAACAGCGACAGATCGATCACCGGGTGCTTCGCGCTGAGTTCCCACGCCACCAGAAAGGTCAGGCTGACCACCGCAATGAGACCCAGGCTGAGGATCAGCGTCGAGGCGAACCAGTCCTTGTCGTTGCCGTTGTCGAGCATGAACTGCAGGCAGCCGATGCCCAGCACCAGCAGCACCAGACCGATCACGTCGATCGGCGCCTTGACCGTTTTTGATTCGCGCTGACGCAGCAGGAACCAGGTGGTGACGGCGGCCATCAGGCCGATCGGCGCGTTGATGTAGAAAATCCACGGCCAGCTCAAGTTGTCGGTGATCCAGCCGCCGAGGATCGGCCCCAGCACCGGCGCGATCACCACCGTCATCGCCCACAGCGCCATCGCCATGCCCTGCCTGCTCTTCGGGTAGTTGGCCAGCAGCAGCGACAGCGCCAATGCCACCATCGGGCCGGAGCCGGCGCCCTGCAGCAGGCGCGCGGCCACCAGCATCGGCATGCTGGTGGCGAAGCCGCACAGCATCGAGAACACCACGAACAGCGTCACCGACGCCACGAAGGTACGCACTTCGCCGAAGCGCTTGGCGATCCAGCCGGTCAGCGGCTGCATGATCGCGCTGGCCATCGAGTAAGAGCTGATCGCCCAGGTGCCCTCGCTCGGACTCACCGCCAGGCTGCCGGCGATGTGCGGCACGGCCACGTTGACGATAGTCATGTCCAGCACCTCCATGAAGGTGCTGAAGGCGACCGCGATCGTCATCAGCGCCAGCATGCCGCCCCGCAGCGGCGGTGCGCCGGCGGGCGCGGGGTCTGCGGTGGAGGTGGCCATGGGTCGGGGTCAGCCTTCAGTGCGCGGGCTTGCCGCCGCTGCCGGCAGCGGCGGGGAGGTTGGCGCGGATCACCTTGTCCGCCTCGGCGTCGGCCTGGCTGGCCATCTGGTCGTAGACGCGGGTCTGCGCCACCGGCGGGTGCGCCGACTGTGGGGCAAGCACGGCGCCACGATCGTTGCTGATGTCGACGGTGACGGCGCTGGACAGGCCCAGCCGCAGCGGGTGCTGGTCGAGCTCGCGGTCCTCCAGTGCGATCCGCACCGGTACCCGCTGCACCACCTTGATCCAGTTGCCGGTGGCATTCTGCGCGGGCAGCAGCGAGAACACGCTGCCGGTGCCGGCGCCCAGGCCGATGACCTTGCCGTGGTACGCCACATCCCCGCCGTAGAGGTCGGTGGTGATCGTCGCCGGCTGGCCGATGCGGACGTGGTGCAGCTGGCTTTCCTTGAAGTTGGCATCGATCCACAGATGGTGCAATGGCAGCACGGTCATCAGCTGCTGGCCGGCCTGCACGCTGTTGCCCAGCTGCACGCTGCGCTGTGCCACATAGCCGGACACCGGCGCGTAGATGGTGTCGCGCTGCGCAGCCACCCAGGCAGCGCGGAAATTGGCGCGCGCCTGCAACACCGCGGGGTTGTCGGCGATGCTGGTGCCGGCAATCGAGGCATGTTCGGCGGACGCCTGCGCCTGCGCGGCGGCGAGCGCGGACTGCGCCTGCGCCACCGCATCGCGCAGATGCTGGATGGTTTCCGGCGCCTCGGCGTGCGCGGCAATCAGCGGCAGCCGGCGCCGGAGATCGGCCTGTGCCCTGGCCAGATCGATGCGACGTGCGGCCACTGCAGCATCGCTGCCGCTGGCCGCATCGGTCTGCTGGCGCACCTGCCGCACTGCCTGCGCCAGCGCGCTGCGCGCCTGGCTCAGCCGCACGCTGGCATCGGTGCCGTCCAGTCGCACCAGCGGCTGGCCGGCATCCACGTGCTGGGTGTCGTCGGCGAAGATCGCCACCACGGTGCCGGGCACCTGCGCCGAGATGGCCACCTGGTTGCCGCCGACGTAGGCGTCGTCGGTGGTCTCGCGGCGTGAGAACACCAGCGTCCACAGCAAAAACCAGATCACGCCGATGGTGATGAACACCAGCAGCAGGATCAGCAGCGTCCTGCGCCGCTTGGCCGGATTCTTCGCTGCCATGCCGCTGTCGTTTGCGTCACCGGCGGGGGCGTTGGACTCAGTGGCGCTCATGGGCGTCGTCTCCGGACGAGGTCGAAGGAATGGGTGAGGCGACACTGCCGTCGCGGTTGCCGATGGGTGCGCGGTAACCGCCGCCGAGCGCCTTGATCAGGGCCAGGTCGGTGGATACTGCCTGCGCCTGCAGCGCGACCGCTTCGTCGCGCTGCTGCAGCAGCTGCGCAGCGGCGGCGAGGCTTGCGCGGGCGTCGGTCACGCCCTGCCTTTCGCGGGCGCGGGCGCTGGCCAGCAGGCGTTCGTCGGCAGCGATCCGCGCGGCCTGCTGCTGGCGGCGCGCAGCGATCTGCTGCGCGGTGAGCGCCTGCGTGGCGACGTCGCGTGCGGCGCCGATCACGCTGCTGTTGTACTGCGCCACGGCGGCGGCCAACTGGGCCTTGCTGACGCCGTAGTTGGCCTGCAGCCGGCCGCCCTCGAAGATCGGCAGGTGCAGCGCCGGGGTCAGCGCGAAGGTGCGGCTGCCGGCGTTGATCAACTTGCCCAGATCGATGCTGGACAGCCCGGCCATCGCGCTGATGCTGATGTCGGGGAAGAATTGCGCGCGCGCCACCTCGGTCTGCCGCAGGGCGGCATCGACCTGCCAGCGGCTGGCGGCGATATCGGGGCGGCGTGCGATCAGATCGAGCCGCGCGTTTTCCGGCACGCGGCTGTCGACCTGCGGCAGCGGCCGTGGCTGCAGCACCGGCAGTTCCGCGGGGCCGATTCCGAGCAGCGCGGCCAGCGCCACCTTGCGTACCTCGGCCGAGCCGCGGATCGCCACTTGCTGCTCCCGTGCGGCGGCGAGCTGGGCCTGCGCCTGCTGCGCGGTGTCGGGCAGATCCACACCGTGCGCCACACGCAGTTCGGCGATATTCGCCAGCTGCTGCTGCGTGCGCACCATCCGGTCCGCCAGCGAAAGCTGCGCCTGATCCGCCTGCCAGCCGAAATACATGTCGGCTACCGCGACCTGGATGGTCAGCGCGGCGGCGCTGCGTTGCGCCTCGGCCGCATGCGCCTGATCCAGCGCGGCCTCGATAGCCGAGCGTTGCTTGCCCCACCAGTCGAAGGTGTACTGCGCCTGCAGGCCGAGGTCGGCCTGGTTGTACCAGGTGAAACCGAGGAACCGGGTCGGGATCAGGCCATGCTCGCTCAGCCGCTGCCGCGCCACCTGCGCGCTGCCGTTGACGCTGAGGCCGACCTGCGCGGCGGCCAGGCGCGCCGACTGCTCCGCCTGGATCAGCCGGCTATGCGCCTGCTGCAGATCCGGCGACTGCTGCATCGCCGTCGCGATCAGCTGATCGAGCTGTGCGTCGTCATAGCTGTGCCACCAGTCGGCAGCCGGCCAGCCGGGGCGGGTCGGCCCCGGCAACCCGGCCAGCGGCACGTCGTCGCGCAGCGCGGGCGGCGCGAGTCGGGCCGGCGGCGAGGCGCAGGCGGCCAGCGCCACCAGGACGGCGACCAGCAGGGCGTGCTTCATGGGTGCTTGCTTCATGAGGGAGTGTGCTCGCTCAGCTGGTCGAGGTTGGCCGCCAGCTTGCGCAGCAGGCGAGCGAGGTGGCGCTGGTCGGTTTCGCTGAAGTCGCCAAACATCGCGTCCACGCGCGGAAACAGCGGTGGCAGCATCTTCAGCACCAGCCGTCGGCCGGCTGCGGTGATGCGGATCACCACGCGGCGGCGGTCCTCCCGGCAGGCGGCGCGGGTGATCAGGCCGCGCTTGACCAGCGCGTTGGCGATGCGCGTCATGTTGGTGGCACCCTGCGCAGCAAATTCACACAGCTCGCCCGGTGTGGAGCTGCCATCCGGACGGCTGTAGAGGAACATCATGGTGAGGAATTCGCTGTGGTTGAGCCGGTGCGGCTTCAGCTGCAGTTCGAGATCCTCCTCCATGCGCCGACTGACGATCAGCATCAGCCGGCTGAGCGTGGCCTCGGCGGCCGGCAGCTGCACCAGCACCTGACTCACCCGCGCGATGCCTTCGTCCATCATGCGGATGCATTGTTTCAGCGGCGCCATTTCATCACTTCATATTTCACTGATGAAGTAAAAGATAGCAAGGCAGGCTGGCTGCGACAAGCCGTTCGCGCGGATGCCTCAGCCTGACGGCGAGGGCAAGCCGAACAGCTTGCAGGCGTTGGCGCTGGTGGCGACGGCGATTGCCGTCGCGGGCTCTCCGCGCAGCGCCGCCACGCAGCTCAGTATGTTCGCCACGCGTGCCGGTTCGTTGCGCTGCCCGCGATGGTCGGTATCGGATTGATCCGGGGCGTCGCTCTCCAGCAGCAGAAATTCGATCGGCATCTGTGCCACGAGGCGGCGCAGGCGCTGCGCGCGGTCGTAGGTCACCGGACCACCGATGCCGAGATGAAAGCCCAGCTGCCACAGCTGGCGCGCCTGCTGTTCACTGCCGGAAAAGCTGTGCACTACGCCGCGCAGCCCGCCGAGACGGCGCAGCGTCAGGATGACTTCTTCCAGCGCGCCGCGCGCATGCACGATCACCGGCAGTTGCCGTTCGCGTGCCAGCCGCAGTTGACGGATGAAATAATCCCTCTGCAGCGTGCGATCGAGTCCTTCCACGTGAAAGTCCAGCCCGATCTCGCCTATGCCGACGGCGCAGCCAGCGTCCAGCCATGTGGACAAGGCCTGCACATGTTCGGGCGCATGCTGCGCCAAGTACATCGGGTGCAGGCCGAAGGCGGGAAACAGCTCACGGTGTTCTCCGCACAGCTTGCGTATGGTGGACCAGCTGCGCTGGTCGACCGCGGGCACAATCATGCTTTCCACGCCCGCCGCGCAGGCCCGCTCGATCACTTCGGTGCGGTCGCTGGCGAAAGCGGCGTCATCGAGGTGTGCGTGAGTGTCGACGAGCGAGTGCATGCTGAGCTGTCATGCTCTGGGGTGAGGGGCAGTGTTACCCGATAGGCCATCGCTGCGCGTTTCGAACGTGAAGATATCGTAACGACGCTGAGCTAGGTCTGATTCAGTTGATGGGCTGTTCAATGGCATCGCAGGTATTTGCGCTGATGCATCATGCATCGGCCCGCTGCAACAACCGAGGAGACAGGGTGATGAACAAGTTGATGGTGAATATGCTCCACGTCGGCATCGCCGCCACGCTGATGGTGGGGTTGGCGGCCTGCAACCGCAGCGCCGATGCGGGCACCTCCGGCGCGGACGCGGGCTTGTCCGCCTCGAGCGGTACCGTGGCGGATAATGGCATCAAGTACGCCAAGGTGATCAGCGTCGACCCGGTGCGCGAGTCGATGAACAACCCGCGCCAGGTGTGCCGCGACGAGGTGGTCAGCCACACCGAACCGCCGAAGGATCAGCATCGGCTGGTCGGCACCGCGATCGGCGCGGTGGCGGGTGGGCTGCTTGGCAACCAGATCGGCGGTGGCAGGGGCAACACGCTGGCCACCGTGGCTGGCGCTGTCGGTGGCGGTTACGCCGGCAATCGCATCGAAGCCAGTCGCCAGCATGGGCAGGTGACCTCCAGCGTGCAGCGCCGTTGCGAAACCGTCAACAATGCCAGCAACAAGATCGTCGGCTATGACGTGCGCTACGTGTTCAACGGTGTTACCCGCACGGTGCGCATGGACCACGATCCGGGCGATCGGGTGCAGGTGCAGGAAGGTGTGATCGCCGTCTCCTCGGCGCGCTGAGCTGTTTCACCACCAAGAGGATGTGACCATGCAGGCACTTTCACGCAAATTCGCGCTGTTCACCGTGCTGGCCGCTGGCATGACGTTGGCCGGTTGCGCCACCCAACCCTATGGCAACCGTGACGGCTACGGCTACCAGCGTCAGCCGTATCAGGAACAGCCGTATCAAGGGCAGCAGAACGACTACCGCAACCGCAACGCGCGCTGCCAGAACTGCGGTGTGGTGCAGGACGTGCAACAGGTCTACACCCAGGGCAATGGCAACGGCGGTACGCTGGGTGCGGTGATCGGCGCGGTGGCTGGCGGCGTACTCGGCAATACCATCGGCAAGGGTGACGGCCGTACCGCTGCCACGGTGGTGGGCGCGGTGGCGGGTGGCGCCATCGGCAACCAGGTCGGCAAGCGCAATGAAGGCGGCGGCACGGCGTGGCGCATTGTGGTTCGCATGGACAACGGCCAGTACGCCACGGTGACCCAACGCGACAATCCCGGCTTTCGCAACGGCGACTATGTCGAGATCCGCGGCAATCAGGTCTACGCGCACTGAAAGCGTTTTGGCAAAGTGTAAAATAGACGTCCGGACGTATGGATGTCCAAAAAGAAAAGGCCCTCGATTGAGGGCCTTTTCTCTGGCTTCTGTCAGGTTGGCAGGTAGATCAGTTCAGCGCGTAGAACGCGTGTTCGCCAATGGTGACGCTGGGGCGGTTGCGTGACCAGGCAGGAGTGGCCGCGATGGTGGCAAAGTGATCGGCGTGCGGTACCAGCATGCGGCGATCGGCCAGCGGCAGCTGCCAGTTGTGAATGGATCTTCCGGCAATCAGCCACGCCTTGTGGAAGGCGTCCAGGTTGGTGATGTCAAACGAGCCGGGCGTGGTGGTGGTGGCGAACTGGTGCGGTGCGGTGACCACTTTGCACACGGTGTTGCCCCAGGTGCCGCGGTCGCGGCGTCGCAATGCCACCTCCGCCACGGCCATCTGTCCGAGAGTGGGTTCGCTGCGGGCCTCCAGGTACACGGTGGTGGCCAGACAGGCCTGATCCGCGACGGGTTGTGGCAGCAGCGTCGTCAGCCATAACAGCATGGAAAGTTTCATGGTTCTGCCTCCAGCGTGCTGTACGCGCGATGCGATGCAGGCATCACGCGCCATTGCGGTGGACGGGCGGGCAGGCCGTTACCACCTGGATCAATCGCCACAGCCGAAACCGGCGGCAGGGCGCTTTGCCACGGAATTGTGGCGGGACGATCGACGGGCATGTGGCCGATCACGGAGTGTGTCGCATGCGCTGCACGTGCCAAGTCGGCTCGCGTTGCCTGCGACGGCTTCGCGGCAGTAGCTGCGAAGGGAACTGCCATCCGGCGGAGCCGGGTCGCGCCGATCCGGATTCTTCCGGTTCGTCGCGTACATCGACATCCCGTTTACCGGATGTCGCGATATTCGATGGGCGGAGCCTAGTGGCGGTTTTTGCCGCTGGCAAGTGCCGACGTCCTGATGTTTAGCCCACGCTCACGTGTTGCTTGCGTTCGCATTTGCATCGCTGCACAGCAGCGGCCGTCGCGCAAGTGCATCAAAATTCATGCGGACCACGCGCTGACGAGTTGGATGACAAGATTTTTTTCATGGACATCCAGACGTCCATTTGTTGTCTGCTCCACAACCTCGTCATTCAACACAGCCAGGGCTTCGATGCCATCATCGCTGCTGATTACTTCGAGCAGACAGCCCGCCTCGCGACCATCGACAACAAGTGGTTCGCCGGCGAGTGCCGGGCGCGACAGAGTCACATTGTGCAGATGCCGCTTGTGCCCGCCGCGGTAGTGCAGGCGGGCCACGATTTCCTGGCCGGGATAGCAGCCCTTGTCGACGACGACTGCCTGCAGGCGTTGCAGCGAGAGGGCCGCGGGCAGCCATTGGCTCAGGCTTTCATCCGGCAACCATGGCCAGCCCGCGCGCAGTTGCGCCAAGCGCCAGCGATCATCGCCGGACGTGTCGTTGATGATCCACAGGCTGTGCGTGGCGCAGCCGAGCACGAGCGCGCCATTCGCGGTCTGCACCTCGTGCAGCGGCAGGGCGGGACCACTGGCCAGGACGCGCGGTGGCAGCGCGTGCAGCGAGAGTCTGGAGCGGAACACAAAGCGTTGCAGCGCCTCGGCCATCGCTGCTGCGCTGCCGCCGCGCAGCAGCAGCAGCAGGCGATCATCCGCGAGCCGTGTCAGCTGAAACAGCGCGCGTACCCGACCTTGCGGATCGAGCCATGCGCTGAATTGCCATTCGCCGACGGCGAGCGAATTCACCTTGCTGCTGAACTGTGCATGCGCAAACGCGATGGCATCCAGGCCTTCGATCTGCAGCGTCTCGGCAATCAGGGATATCGACATAGATGCAGAGTGGGGGCAATCGCAGCCTGCGCAAGTGTGCGCGGATGCGCCACAGGGCTCGCGTCCGTGGCTGAGGTTGTGCTGCTATGCCGCAGGTATTAACCTTGTACGCCTAGTGAAAACCCCGCCACACATCCAGCTCCCAGCCAAGCCAGACGACGCCTCCGCTGCGGCCCAGTACGCCCTCGTGCCAAGTGGGCCGGCACTGGTAGAGCCTCCGGCGGAGCGCCCGCCTCCCGATCCCACCCGCTATGGTGACTGGGAGAAGAACGGTCGCTGCATCGATTTCTGAGTGGGCGCAATGACGCCTCTCGTGCAGGGTGCGGCGGGTTGAAACGGCGAGACATGAACCACAGCGACTCCACCAAGGATAGCCATCATGGCTGATACGCGACGCCCGCTCTCTCCCCATCTCCAGGTCTATCGGTGGCAGGTGCAGATGGTGAGCTCCATCCTGCATCGCGCCACCGGCGTGGCCCTTGCCATCGGCAGCGTGCTGGTGGTCGCTGGCCTGCTGGCACTGGCTGGCGGCGAGCAATGCTTCGACGCATTCCGGCATGTCGCCGGCAGCCCGCTGGGCATGCTGCTGCTGTTCGGCTGGAGTTGGGCATTGTTCTATCACCTGTGCAACGGCATCCGCCACCTGATCCAGGATGCCGGTGCCGGTTACGCCATTGCGCAGTTCGTGCGCTCGAGCTGGATTTCCATAGGCGTCAGCATCGTGCTCACGCTGCTGACCTGGGCATATGTACTGACGGCCGGAGGTGCGGCATGACCGCGAAGGATCTGCGTCATCCGATCAAGGTGGCGCGCGGGCTGGGCTCATCCCGGTCCGGCGTGGGGCACTGGTGGATGCAGCGTGTCACGGCGGCGGCGCTGATCGTGCTGGCTGTCTGGTTTGTGCTGACCGTACTCGGCCTTCTGCACGCCGATTACGCCACGGCCCGCGCGACGGTGGCGCAGCCTTGGAACGCCCTGCTGCTGATCACCTTCGTGCTGACCCTGTTTTGGCATGCGGCGCTTGGCCTGCAGGTGGTCGTCGAGGACTACGTGCATACCCACGGGCGGGCCGTGTGCCTGCTGGTGGCGATCCGGTTTCTCGCGGTGCTCGGCGCGCTGGCGAGTGTGCTGGCCGTGCTGCGCATTGCGCTGACCCACTGACGCTGGAGCGAACGATTCGATGGAAAGCCACAAGTTGGAACCTTATAAAGTCCGGCAGCACAACTATGACGTGATCGTGGTCGGTGCCGGCGGCGCCGGTCTGCGCGCCACCTTCGGGCTGGCCGAGAAGGGCCTCAAGGCTGCCTGCATCACCAAGGTGTTTCCGACCCGCTCGCACACGGTGGCGGCGCAGGGCGGCATTTCCGCTGCGCTTGGCAACATGGGCGAGGATGACTGGCGTTTCCACTTCTACGACACCATCAAGGGCTCCGACTGGCTCGGCGACCAGGATGCGATCGAGTACATGTGCAAGAACGCTCCCGCTGCGGTGATCGAGCTGGAGCATTACGGCGTGCCGTTCTCGCGCACCGAGGAAGGCAAGATTTACCAGCGCCCGTTCGGCGGTATGACCACGCACTACGGCAAGGGCACCGCGCAGCGCACCTGCGCCGCGGCCGACCGCACCGGCCACGCGATCCTGCACACGCTGTACCAGCAGGCGCTGGCGCACGACGCCACCTTCTTCATCGAATACTTCGCCATCGACCTGATCTTCGACAGCGAGGGCGTCTGCCGCGGCGTGCTGGCGCTGGATATGAACGAGGGCACGCTGCATTTCTTCCGCGGACATGCGGTGGTGCTGGCCACCGGCGGCTACGGGCGCGCCTACTTCAGCGCCACCTCGGCGCACACCTGCACCGGCGATGGCGGCGGCATGGTGCTGCGCGCGGGCCTGCCGCTGCAGGACATGGAGTTCGTGCAGTTCCACCCCACCGGCATCTACGGCGCCGGCTGCCTGATCACCGAGGGTGTGCGCGGCGAAGGCGGCTACCTGACCAACTCCGCCGGCGAGCGCTTCATGGAACGCTACGCCCCCAACGCGAAGGATCTGGCCTCGCGCGACGTGGTCAGCCGCGCCATGACGATCGAGATCCGCGAGGGCCGCGGCGTCGGCGAGCACAAGGACCACATCCATCTGAACCTGATGCACCTGGGGCCGGAGGTGATCAACGAGCGCCTGCCCGGCATCGCCGAGAGTGCGCGCATCTTCGCCGGCGTCGACGTGACGAAGGAGCCGATCCCGGTGATCCCCACCGTGCACTACAACATGGGCGGCATCCCGACCAACTACCACGGCGAAGTCGTGCAGAAGAAGGGCGAGGATGTCGATGCCGTGGTGCCGGGCCTGTTCGCCATCGGCGAGGCGGCCTGCGTGTCGGTGCACGGCGCCAACCGGTTGGGTTCCAATTCGCTGCTCGATCTGGTGGTGTTCGGCCGCGCGGTGGCACAGCGCTGCGCCGAGCTGATCCAGCCGGGTGTGGCGCACAAGGATCTGCCGGCCAGCGTGCTGGACAAGGCGCTGACCCGCTTCGACAACCTGCGCCATGCCAAGGGCGACACGCCCACGGCGAAGATCCGCGCTGAAATGCAGCGCACCATGCAGAAGGATGCCGCGGTGTTCCGCACCGGCGAGACGCTGCAGGAAGGCAGCCGCAAGATTTCCGAGGTCTACGCATCGTTCAGCGACGTCGGCGTCAGCGACCGCTCACTGGTATGGAACTCCGATCTGATCGAGACGCTGGAGCTTTCCAACCTGCTGGCGCAATCGGTGGCCACCATGCACTCGGCGGCGCGGCGGCCGGAAAGCCGCGGCGCCCATGCGCGCGAGGATTTTCCCGAGCGCGACGATCTCGAGTGGCAGAAGCACACGCTGGTATGGGTCGACGATGTCGGCAACACCCGCTTCGACTACCGCCCGGTACATATGTACACGCTGACCGACGAGGTCGAAGTGGTGCCGCCGAAGAAGCGCGTGTACTGATCGGCACACCGGTTCGGCAAAGGTTCCAACGGCGCTCGCCAGACGAGCTGTAGTGGCAGGCAACAAAGAGTGAGGCAATCGTGGCCGAGTTCACGCTACCGAAAAATTCGAAGATCAAGCCGGGCAAGCACTTCGCCGCCAAGGGTGCGAAGAAGCCGCGCACGTTCCGCGTCTACCGCTGGTCGCCGGACGACGGCGAAAACCCGCGCATCGACACCTATGAGGTCGACATGGCCGCGTGCGGCCCGATGGTTCTTGATGCGCTGCTGAAGATCAAGAACGAGATCGACCCCACGCTCACGCTGCGCCGATCCTGTCGCGAAGGCATCTGCGGCTCCTGCGCGATGAACATCGACGGCACCAATACGCTCGCCTGCACCTGTGCGATCGACAGCGTTGCCTCCGGCGATGTGAAGATCTACCCCCTGCCGCACATGCCGGTGGTGAAGGATCTGGTGCCCGACCTCAGCCACTTCTATGCCCAGTTCGCCTCGATCAAGCCGTGGCTGCGCACGCAAAGCACCACCCCCGATCGCGAGCGGCTGCAGTCGCCGGAAGAGCGCAAGAAGCTCGACGGCCTGTACGAATGCATCTTGTGCGCCTGCTGCTCGACCAGCTGCCCCAGCTACTGGTGGAACGGCGAGAAGTACCTCGGGCCGGCGATCCTGCTGCAGGCCTACCGCTGGATCGTCGATACCCGCGACGAGGCTACCGGCGAGCGGCTGGACGACCTGGAAGACCCGTTCAAGCTCTACCGCTGCCACACCATCATGAACTGCACGCGCACCTGTCCCAAGGGCCTCAACCCGGCCAAGGCGATCGCGGAGATCAAGCAGCTGATGTTGGAGCGGCGCGGCGCCTGAGAGTAGAACCCTCTCCCCGCCGGGGAGAGGGCAGGGTGAGGGGCGGGTGCTTGCGCTGAGGCTCGTCGGAGGGAGTGGCTTTGATGCGGGTCCATGGCAAGAGTGTCCCCTCTCCTCAATCCTCTCGCCGAGGGGGAGAGGATGCGAACGCGGCGCTGCGCGCGGTTTTATCCTATGAGCAGCACTGAAGCGCGCCTGCGCTGGCGTGCGCGTCGTGGTACGCGCGAGCTGGATGCCCTGTTCGGCGGCTGGCTGGATCAGCGTTACGCCGGCGCCGACGAGGCGCAACGCCAGGCGTTCGACGAGCTGCTCGATGCGCAGGACCCCGACCTGTGGGACTGGGTGATGGGCCACGCGCGGCCGCCGCGGGCGGACTGGCAGGCGATCATCGATGACATCCGCGCCCACCATCGGCTTTGAATACCGGCCCTCGCGCCGGCTGCAGCGGGCGCTGCTCGCGCTGGCGACCCTGGCCGTGCTGGCGCTGGCGCTGTGCGGGCTGGCGGGCTGGTTGAAGCTGCTGCTGGCGGCGGGCGTGCTGGGCGCGACCTGGCAGGCGATCCGCCAACTCGCGAGGTCGCCGGTGCAGGCCGCTGGCTGGAGTGCCGACGCCGGCTGGACGCTGCATCTGCACCCGCACGAGGATGTGCCGGCCACGCTTGCTTCGTTCCGTGTGCTGGGCAGCCTCGTGCTGCTGCGCCTGCGCACGACGGAGCGGGGCGTGCAGGTGTTGCTGCTGGCGCCGGACAACAGCGACGCGGATATCCGCCGGCGCCTGCGCATGCGCCTCGCCACGCTGCAGCCGGGCGAGGCGCTGCCGCGGCTCTGAGGGCGTCGCACCGTTGCGGCTTGCCGCGCCGGAATCCTTCGGGCACTCTGCCGCGGCAACGCGGTCTATGCCCGGATGCGTACGTTGCCGCAGCCGCTGGCCCGACATCACCCTTTCGTTCCATCCCGTTGGCCCACCGATCAGGCTGCCATGTTCCGACCGCTCGAACTCTTCATCGGCCTGCGCTACACCCGCGCCAAGCGGCGCAACCAGTTCATCTCGTTCATCTCGACCGTGTCGATCGTGTGCATCGCGATCAGCGTGATCGCGCTGATCACCGTGATGTCGGTAATGAACGGCTTCGACTACCAGATGCGCACGCGCATCCTCGGCGCGGTCTCGCATGCCACCGTGTCGGGCATCGGCGAGAGCATGCAGGACTACACCCACGCGCTGAAGATCGCCGAGGCGAACCCGCACGTGCTGGGTGCCGCGCCGTATGTCGACGCCGAGGCCTACCTGAGCGCGCGCCATTCCAGCGGCGCGATGGTACGCGGCATCGAACCGGCGCTGGAGCCGAAGGTCGACGACTTCAACAAGCACATGGTCGAAGGCAGCCTCGATGCGCTGACTCCCGACAGCTGGAACATCGTACTTGGCCAGGAGCTGGCGATGACGCTGGGCGTCAGCGTCGGCGATCGCGTGACCATGGTGGTGCAACAGCTGCGCGCCACCCCGATGGGCAGCGTGCCGCGCATCCGCAGCTTCCACGTGGTGGGCATCTTCGCGCTGGGCATGGAGCAGTACGATTCCGGCCTCGCGCTGGTCAACATGGGCGACGCGGAAAAGCTCAACAGCCTCAGCGGCCCCACCGGCATCCGGCTGCGCCTGGACAACCTGTTCAACGCCCGCCCGGTGGCGCGCGAGCTGGCCGACAAGCTGGGCCAGGTGTATCGGGTGCAGACCTGGATGGACACCAATGCCAACCTGTTCTCCGCGCTGTCGATGGAGAAGATGGTGATGTTCGTGATCCTGTCGCTGATCATCCTGGTGGCGGTGATCAACCTGATCTCGATGCTGATGATGCTGGTCACCGACAAGCAGGCCGACATCGCGATCCTGCGCACGCTGGGCGCCACGCCGCGCAGCATCATGGGCATGTTCATGGTGCAGGGCGTGCTGGTGGGCGTGGTCGGGATCGGCTTCGGCGTCAGCCTCGGTTCGCTGCTGTCGTGGAAGCTGCCGGGCATCATCAAGTGGATCGAGCACACCTTCCACGTCACCTTCCTGTCGCCGGACGTCTACTACATCAGCGAGGTGCCGAGCCGGCTGGACTGGCACGACGTGGGCTGGACGGCGCTGCTGACCTTCGCCTTCTCGCTGCTGGCTACCTTGTACCCCGCGTGGCGCGCCTCGCGCACGCAGCCGGCGCAGGCGCTGCGCTATGAATAAGACCGCGATGAACTCCAAGAATCAGGCCAGTGAAAATGTGCTGCGCGCCAGCGGCGTGGCCAAGACCTATGCCGAAGGCAACCTGCGCACCGAGGTGCTGAGCGACGTCAGCTTCACCCTCAGGCGCGGCGAGACGATGGCGATCGTCGGCGCCTCCGGTTCCGGCAAGAGCACCCTGCTGCACATCATCGGCGGGCTGGATTCGCTCAGCGCCGGCGAGGTGGAGGTGGACGGCCGCGTGCTGTCGAAGCTCTCCGACGCCGAGCGCGGCCGCGTGCGCAACCGCTCGCTCGGTTTCATCTACCAGTTCCACCACCTGTTGCCCGAGTTCACCGCGCTGGAGAACGTCTGCATGCCGCTGCTGATCCGCGGCACCGCGATCGCCGAGGCGCAGCGCCAGGCCGGCGCGCTGCTGGAGCGGGTCGGGCTGGGCGCGCGCGGCCATCACAAGCCATCGGAGCTGTCCGGTGGTGAGCGGCAGCGCTGCGCAGTGGCGCGCGCGCTGGTGACGAAGCCCGCCTGCGTGCTCGGCGACGAACCCACCGGCAACCTCGACGAGGCGAATGCCGCGCAGGTGTATGCGCTGATGCTGGAGCTCAACCGCGAGATCGGCACCAGCTTCATCCTGGTCACCCACGACACCCGCCTCGCCGCGCGGATGGATCGCACGCTGGTGCTGCACAACGGCGTGCTGCGCGAGAACACTGCCGCCTGATCGCTGACACTGCGGCGCACGCCTACAGCTTTTTCATCCGCGCGGCCGCGGCGGTCGGGCTAGGCTCGACCGCATCGGGGAGACGCGGGGGATCACAGCGTGGCGCGAGTGGCAGGCATGCCAACGGCAATCACGGCGGCGCTGGCGCTGCTGCTCGGCGTGCTGCTGGTGCAGTGGCTGCCGGCGCTGCCGCCGCGCTGGGGGACGGGCCTGCTGCTGGCGGTGGCGCTGCTGTGGCTGTGGCGCGTTCCGCGCGGGCATGTGCTGGCGTGGCTGCTCTTGGGCGGCGCGTGGGCGGCGTGGTGCGGCGACGCCGCGATGCAGGCGCGCCTGCCGCGCGCGCTGGAAGGCCGTGACGTGGTGGTGGTCGGCACGCTCGACGACCTGCCGCAGCAGGGCATGGATGCCAGTCGCTTCATCCTGCGGGCGCAGCAGGCCACGCTGGATGGCGCGCCGATCGCGCTGCGCGGCCGGGTCACCGTGTCCTGGTACGACGACGCGCCGGCGCTGCGCCCGTGCAGCCGCTGGCGCCTGCTGCTGCGGCTGAAGCGACCGCGCGGCCTGCTCAATCCCGGCGGCGCCGACAGCGAGCGCTCGGCGCTGGAGCGCGGCATCGTCGCCACCGGCTACGTGCGCAAGGACCCGGCCAACGCGCTGCTGGCCGCCGCGCCCGCTTGCGTCGACGGCGTGCGCGACGCGGTCGCCCGCGGCATCGCGGCGCGTGTGCCGGACCCGCACGATGCCGCCCTGCTGCAGGCGTTTTCGGTGGGCGACACGCGCGGGCTCGACGCGCACGACTGGGAAGTGGCGCGCGCCAATGGCGTGTCGCACCTGATCGCGATCTCCGGCTTTCACGTGGGCGTGGCCGCGGTGTTCGGGGTGTGGCTGGCGCTGCTGCTGTATGCGCTGCGGCCGACGCTGGCGCTGCGCCTGCCGCGCGCGCAGGCGCAGGCTGCCGCCGCGCTGCTGCTGGCGACGGCGTACAGTGCGCTGGCCGGCTTCGGCCTGCCCACCGTGCGCACGCTGCTGATGATCGCGGTGGTGGCGCTGGCGCGCTGCAGCCGGCGCGCCGGCAGCGGGGCGCAGTCGCTGGCGCTGGCGCTGATCGCGATGCTGCTGTTCGATCCGCTGGCGGTGCTGGCGGCCGGCTTCTGGCTGTCGTTCGTCGGCGTGGCGTTCCTGATGCTGTGCCTGCAGGCGCGCGGTCGCGGCCTGCGCGCGTTCGTGCATGAGCTGTCGGCCGGGCAGCTGGTGATGACGGTGGCGCTGTTGCCGCTGACGCTGTGGTTTTTCGGCCAGGCGTCGCTGCTGGGCGCGCTGTCCAACCTGCTGGCGGTGCCGTTCGTCAGCTTCGCGATCGTGCCGTGCGCGTTGCTTGGCATGCTGCTGCTGGGCGTGTGTCCGCCGCTGGCCGCGCCGGTGCTGTGGCTGGCGGCGCAGCTGGCGCACGCGCAGTGGTGGCTGCTGGAGCGGATGGCGGGCTGGCCGGGCGCGCACTGGTATCTGCCCGCCGTGCAGCCGTGGGCGCTGCTGCTGGCGCTGCTCGGCGCGCTGTGGCTGTTCCTGCCGCGCGGGCTGCCGCTGCGCTGGTTCGGCGCGCTGCTGTTGCTGCCGCTGGTGCTGCCGCCGCGCGTGCAGCCGGCGGCCGGCGCGTTCGAGGTGTGGGTGCTGGATGTGGGGCAGGGGCTGGCGGTGCTGCTGCGTACGCAGCGGCACGCGCTGGTCTACGACTCCGGCGCGCGCTACCCGTCGGGTTTCGATCTGGGCGAGGCGGTGGTGCTGCCTTCGATCCATGCGCTGGGCATCCGCGCGGTGGACATGCTGCTGGTAAGCCACGGCGACAACGATCACGCCGGTGGCGCCGAGGCCGTGGCGACGGCGTTTCCGCAGGCGCAGCGGCTGGCCGGCGAACCGGGCCGGCTGGCGCTGCCGGCGCGGCAGTGCGTGGCCGGGCAGGCGTGGCAATGGGATGGCGTGCGTTTCCAGGTGATCAGTCCGCAGGTGCTGCAGTCGCGCGTGCGCGGCAACGACAACTCGTGCGTGCTGCTGGTCACCGGCGCCAGCGGCGCGCGGCTGCTGCTGACTGGCGACATCAGCGCCAGGCTGGAGCCGCAGGTGGCGGCTGCGCTTGAACCGGGCGCACCGCCGGTGCTGCTGGTGCCGCATCACGGCAGTCATCGTTCTTCCAGCGCCGCGTTCATCGCCGCGCTGCGGCCGCCGCTGGCGCTGGTCTCGGCCGGCTGGCACAACCGCTTCGGCCATCCACGACCCGAGGTGCTGGCGCGTTATGCCGAGGCGCAGGTGCCGGTATTCGGCACCGCGCAGCAGGGGGCGATGGCGCTCGACTTTCCGGTGCACGGTCCGGCCCGGCGTCAACTCGGCTGGCGGCTGCGCCAGTGGCGCTACTGGCGCGAGTGAGCGCGCTGGCGCAGCCTGGCCTGCGTCGTCGGCGGAATGCCACGCCTGCCGCAGTCGGCCGCGGCGAGGCTGCTATCATGCGCGCTCGTCGACGAGTCGTGTGCCGGGGTCGAAACGTGCTGGAAATCCTGATGGCGGGTGGCTGGGCGATGGTGCCCATCCTGATCTGTTCGGCGATCGCGCTGGCGATCGTGCTGGAGCGCTGCTGGACGCTGCGGCGCAGCGCGGTGCTGCCGCCCGGCCTGGGCGACGAGGTGCGCGAATGGGCGCGCTCGGGCCAGCTCGACCCGCGGCATCTGGAGGCGCTCTCCAACGGTTCGCCGCTGGGCGAGCTGCTGGCTGCGGCGCTGGCCGTGCGCAGCCGTTCGCGCGAGCTGATCAAGGAGCGCATCGAGGACACCGGCCGCCACGTGGTACACCAGATGCAGCGCTATCTCGACACGCTGGGCACGATCGCGCTGATCGGTCCGCTGCTGGGCCTGTTCGGCACCGTGATCGGGCTGATCCGCATGTTCATGGAAGTCATGGCCGGCGGCATCGGCGATCCGGCCAAGATGGCCGGCGGCATCGGCGAGGCGCTGATCTGCACCGCCTCGGGCCTCACCGTGGCGATCCCGGCCTACGTGCTGCACCGCTATTTCCGTTCGCGCGTGGCCGGCTACTGCGTGCAGATGGAGAAGCAGGCCACCGCGCTGCTGGACGAGCTGACTTTGCCGGGCGCATCGGCCTCCGCACCGGCACGGCCGCGGCGTCCCGTGACGCCTGCCGCGCCGACCGCGGGCTGAGCGCCGCGTCATGCGTATCAGCAACGATCGCCGCGGGGACGACTTCGAGATCAACGTGATTCCGCTGATCGACGTGCTGCTGACCCTGCTGATGTTCTTCGTGCTCACCAGCACGTTCGTGCAGCACTCGCGCCTGCAGATCACGCTGCCTACCGCCAGCACGCAGGACCGCGACATGAACGCGCCGGCGCTGACTATCATGATCGACCGCGACGGGCGCTATTACGTGGGCAGCGACGAAGTGATGGGTGAGGGCATTGGGCCGCTGAAACAGACCATCGCGCGCAATGCCGGCGATGACCGCACGCGTCCGGTAACGATCCGCGCCGACGCCATGACGCCGAACCAGAACGTGGTGACCGCGATGGACGCGCTGGGCCAGCTCGGCTTCACCAAGCTGTCGATCGCCACCACGCCGAGCCAGCCGGGCGCGCAACCGTGAGCGGCCGCAAGACCGGCTTGTGGGATGCGCAAAGCTGGACCATCTACAAGCGCCTGCTCGGCTACAGCCGCCGCTACTGGCCAGTGGCAGTGATCACGGTGGTCGGCATGGCAGTGGAAGGTGGTGCGCTGGCGGTGTTCACCCAGCTGCTGAAGCCGATGATCGACCAGATGTTCGCCCTGAAAAACGCGTACTACATCTTCTGGATGCCGATCTGGATCGTCGCCATCTTCGTGGTGCGCGCGCTGGGCACGTTCGCCAGCAGTTACGGTATTTCCTACATTGGCCGCAACGTGGTGCAGTCGATCCAGCAGGAGGTGTTCGGGTCCTACCTGCGGCTGCCGGCGGCGTTCTTCGGCGCCGAAGCTTCCGGCCACCAGATCTCGCGCATCACCTATACCAGCGAGCAGGTGGCGTCGACTGCCACTGACGCGGTGAAGGTGACGATTACCGAGGGTGTCACCGTGCTCGGCATGCTGTACGTGATGCTGATCAACAGCGCCTATCTGACGCTGGCACTGGTGGTGATGATTCCGGCGATCACACTGATCGCCACCGTGGTCAGCCGCCGCTATCGGCAGATCAGCAAGCGCGTGCAGGGCATGATGGGCTCGATCACCGGCAGCGTGGAGGAGTCGGTCGGCGCCCACCGTGAGGTGCGCATCTACGGCGGCCAGGCGCACGAGGCGAGCCGCTTCGACGCGATCACCCAGCGCACCCGCCGGCTCAATCTCAAGATCGCTGCCACCAGCGCCACTTCGAGCGCCACCATCCAGACGGTGGCCGCGTTCGCAATGGCGCTGCTGGTGTATCTGGGCACGCGGCCGCAGATCATCGACAGCATCACGCCGGGCGTGTTCTTCACCGTGCTCACCGCGATGGGCGGCATGCTGCCCTCGCTGAAGCGGCTGACCGGCGTGCAGGCGAACATCCAGCGCGGTCTGTCCGCCGCCGAGGATCTGTTCGAGGTGATCGACATGCCGCCGGAGACCGACAGCGGCACGCAGCAGCTGGAGCGCACCCGCGGCGATCTGCGCTTCGAGGGCGTGCGGCTGGTGTATCCGCGCAACGATCGCGCGGCGCTGCGCGGGGTCGACCTGCACTGCGCGCCCGGCACGGTGACCGCGCTGGTGGGGCGCTCGGGCAGCGGCAAGAGCAGCCTGGTCAGCCTGCTGCCGCGCTTTCATGCGCCCAGTGCCGGGCGCATCGTACTGGACGATCAGGACTACCAGCACTACACGCTGGCCTCGCTGCGCCGGCAGATCGCCTGGGTCGGCCAGAGCGTGGTGCTGTTCGACGACACCGTGGCCAACAACATCGCCTACGGCGAGCTGGCGGGCGCCAGCGAGGCGGCCATCATCGCCGCCGCCGAAGCGGCCAACGCGATGGAGTTCATCGCACGCATGCCGCAGGGCATCCATACCCCGGTCGGGCAGGGCGGCAACATGCTGTCCGGCGGCCAGCGCCAGCGCCTCGCGATCGCCCGCGCGATTCTGAAGAACTCGCCGATCCTGGTGCTGGACGAAGCCACCAGCGCGCTGGATACCGAATCGGAGCGGCTGATCCAGCAGGCGCTGCAGCGGCTGATGAAGAACCGCACTACGCTGGTGATCGCGCATCGCCTGTCCACCATCGAGCATGCCGACCAGATCGCGGTGATGGATCAGGGCCGCATCGTCGAGCGTGGCACGCACGCCGAGCTGATCGCATTGAACGGGCACTACGCCGCGTTGCACCGCATGCAGTTCCACGACCAGGCCGACGGCCACGCCGGCGAGCCGCTGAGCGCTGCAGCCAACGATCCGGGCGCCGGCTGAGGAGCCGCGCATGGCGCTGATCGACACGCTCGCATCAGCCTGGTACGAAGGCGCCCGCCCGCCGTGGTGGAGCTGGCCGCTGGCCGCGCTGTACGGCGGCGTGACGCGCCTGCGCGCGCGGCTGTATCGCGGCGGCTGGCTGCGCAGCGCACGCCTGCCGGTGCCGGTGTTGGTGGTCGGTAATCTCAGCGTGGGCGGCACCGGCAAGACGCCGCTGACCATCGCCGTGGCGCAGGCGCTGCGACAGCGCGGCTGGCAGCCCGGCGTGGTCAGCCGCGGCTACGGCGGCCGCCAGCGCGAACCGCTGCTGCTGGACGCGACGCCCGATCCGGCCCGGGTGGGCGACGAGCCCTGCCTGATCCACGCCAGCGGCGTGCCGGTGGCGGTGGGGCGCGACCGCGCGGCGGCAGCGCGGCTGCTGCTGGCAGCCGGCTGCGACGTGGTGATCGCCGACGACGGCCTGCAGCACTACGCGCTGGCGCGCGACGTGGAGGTCTGCGTGATCGACGGCCGGCGCCGCTTCGGCAATCGCCAGCTGCTGCCGGCCGGGCCGCTGCGCGAACCGCTGGCGCGGCTGGCGCGGGTGGATTTTCGCGTCTGCCACGGCGGCGTGGCCGAGGCGGGCGAGATCCCGATGCAGCTGCGCGGCGACATGGCGGTGAATCTGCGCGATGGCCGCACGCAGCCGCTGGCCAGCTTTGCCGGGCAGCGCGTGCATGCGCTGGCGGCGATCGGCCACCCACGGCGGTTTTTCGACAGCCTGCGCGCGGCCGGCATCGCGCCGATCGAGCACGCCTTCCCCGACCATCACGCGTTCGTAGCGGCGGAGCTGGATTTTGCCGATGGACTGCCGCTGCTGATGACCGACAAGGACGCGGTCAAGTGCCGCGACTTCGCCCAGCCGGGGTGGTGGCGCGTGCCGGTGCAGGCCGAGCTGCCGCCGGCGTTCCATGCGGCGCTGGCGCAGCGCGCCGCGGCCTCACGCCGGCGCTGACTCGCCGCCGATCCACACCTCGCGCACCAGCTCGCCGCCAATCCAGTAGCAGAGTTCGGCCGGCGCGCGCACATTCCACGCCACCAGGTCGGCGCGCTGGCCCGGCGCCAGCGTGCCGCGATCGGCCAGCCCCAGCGCGCGTGCCGCATGGACGGTGACGCCGCGCAGCGCTTCCTCCGGCGTCAGCCGAAACAGCGTGCAGGCCATGCCGGCGGCCAGCCGCAGCGACAGCAGCGGCGAGGTGCCGGGGTTGCAGTCGCTGGCCACCGCCATTGGCACGCGCTGTGCGCGCAGCGCATCGATGGGCGGTAGCCGCGTTTCGCGCAGCGCGTAGAACGCGCCGGGCAGCAGCACCGCCACGGTGCCGGCGGCGGCCATCGCGCGCACGCCGGATTCGCTCAGGTGTTCCAGATGATCGGCCGACAGCCCGCCGTACTCGGCCACCAGCGCGGCGCCGCACTGGTCGGACAGCTGCTCGGCGTGCAGCTTCACCGGCAGGCCCAGCGCCTGCGCGCGCTCGAACAGGCGGCGTGTTTCCGCCGGGCTGAAACCGATGCCCTCGCAAAACGCATCCACCGCGTCCACCAGGCCTTCGGCGGCGAGCGCGGGCAGCATCTCGTCGCACACCAGCGCGACGTAATCGTCGCGCCGATCGCGGTATTCCGGCGGCAGCGCATGCAGGCCGAGAAAGCTGGTGCGCACGCTGATGCCCAGCTCGCGGCCGAGCCGTCGCGCCACCCGCAGCATGCGTCGCTCGCTGTCCAGGCTCAGCCCGTAGCCGGACTTGATCTCCAGCGTGGTCACGCCGTCGCGGTGCAGCGCCTGCGCGCGCGGCAGCGACTGCGCGTAGAGCTGATCCTCCGTTGCAGCGCGGGTGGCCTGCACCGTGCTGACGATGCCGCCGCCGGCGTGCGCGATGTCCGTGTAGCTGGCGCCGTTGAGGCGCAGGTCGAACTCCTGCGCGCGATCGCCGCCGAACACCAGATGGGTATGGCAGTCGATCAGCCCCGGCGTGAGCAGCGCGCCATCCAGCGAGACCACCGCGGCGGCCAGCGCGTCGGGCGCCGCCGGCAGCGCGTCCATCCGGCCCAGCCAGGCGATGCGCCCGCGATGCAGCGCGATCGCGCCGTGCTCGATCAGGCCATACGGCGCGTCGCCGGCAAACGTCGCCAGCGTGGCATTCAGCAGCAGCCGATCCCAGCGTGATTCGTTCATGCGTGTGCTTGCTCCTGCAGGGGCGTCATGGCTTGTCGATCGTTGCATTCGCCGGCGCGGGATGCGACCGCTGCCGCTCGAACTCCTGCACCATGCGCTCGGCGAATTCCTTGTACACCGGAGTCGGGCTGAAGATCGTGGCGGCGGCGCGGGCCAGCAGGCAGGCGGCCATGATCGGGATCACCATGGTCTGGTTGTTGCTCAGCTCCATCGCGATCACCGCCGAGGTCAGCGGCGCGCCGGTGACGCCGGACAGATACGCACTCATGCCCAGCAACACCACCGCGGCGGGCGGCACGCCGGGCAGGAAATGCGCGATGTTGTGGCCAAGCCCCGCACCCACGGCCAGCGCCGGCGAAAAAATGCCACCGGGGATGCCGGCCCAGTACGACACCACGTTGGCCAGCAGCTTGGCGAAGCCGAAACCCTCGCCCGGCGTAACCGCCGCCTGCTGCACGAACGCGCGCGCCTGGTCGTAGCCGGTGCCGTACACGGCGTTGTGGGTGTACACGCCGAGCAGCGCCAGCGCCAGCCCGCAGCCGCCGGCAAACAGCACCGGCGCGCGGGCACGCAGGCGCCCGATCGCTGCCAGCGGACCGCTGCGGCTGAGCAGGATCAGCCGCGCGAACAGACCGCCGAGCAGGCCGCAGATCACGCCGCACAGCAGCACCGCCAGCCATGCATGACCCAGCGGCAGGTTGGTCAGCACGGTGCCGAAATACGCGTAGTTGCCCATGATGCCCAACGAGACCACGCCGCCCACGATCACCGCGGTCAGCAACAGGCCGCTAAAACGATGCTCGAAGGTGCCGGCCAGTTCCTCGATCGCGAACACCACCCCGGCCAGCGGCGTGTTGAACGCCGCCGCGATGCCGCAGGCGCCGCCGGCGAGGATGAAGCGCGAGGCGGCCTTGGGATCGTCGAAGCCGAAGCGCCGGCCGAGCGAATAGAACAGCCCCGCACCCACGTGCACGGTCGGCCCTTCGCGCCCGATCGAGGCGCCCACCGCCAATGCAATCAGGGTCAGCAGCATCTTGCCCAGCGCGATCGGCATCGCCAGCATGCGCGCGCGAAAACCCTCGTCCTCGATGTGCAGGGTGGCGATCACCTGCGGGATGCCGCTGCCGCGGGTGGCGCGCAGCCTGCCTTCGGTCACCCACGCCAGCAGGCCGAACACGATCGGCGTGACGATCAGCGGAATCCAGATGCCGTAACCGAGCATCCGCTGGAAAAGGTGGTACGACCAGTCGCTGGCCTTGGCGAACACGATGGCTGCCAGCGCCACCAGCAGGGCGCCGATCCACAAGGCAAGGCGCCGCTTCCACTGATGCACGGCAAAGAATTCGTGCCCGAGCATGGCCTGCAGCCGCGAGCGTGATGATGGCGGTGGCGGCTCTGTCGGTGGGTTCATCACGGAATTATGGCAGACCGCCCGCGCGCTCTTAGCGCGGCTGCGGGTGCCAGCGCGTCTCGTACAGGTCGAAGCGGCGATCCTTCAGATTTTGCACCGCGCCGGCGTTGCGCGCGCGGGCCAGGCTTTCCAGCCGCAGGTCGGCGAACAGCACGGTCTCGATGTTCGGCGTGGAGTCGGCCGCGATGCCGTCGCGCGCGAACGGAAAATCGCTGGGTGTGAGGATGCAGCTCTGGCCGTACTGGATGTCGAAATTGTTGACGCCGGGCAGGTTGCCCACGTTGCCCGAGAGCACCACATAGCACTGGTTCTCGATCGCCCGCGCCTGCGAGCAGTAGCGCACGCGCAGGTAGCCTTCGCGCACGTCGGTGCAGAACGGCACGAACAGGATCAGCGCGCCCTGGTCGGTGAGGTGGCGCGCCACTTCGGGAAACTCCGCGTCGTAGCAGATCATCACGCCGATCGGGCCGCAGTCGGTCTGCACGGTGGCCGCGCTGTCGCCGCCGGTGATGTTCCACACGTTGCGCTCGCTCGGCGTGGGGTGCAGCTTCTCGCGCTCGTGGATCGAGCCGTCGCGCAGGCACACGTAGCAGACGTTGTGGATGTCGCCGTTGGCCTGTTCGGTGGGGTGCGTGCCGGCGATGATGTTGATGTTGTAATGGACGGCCAGACGGCTGAAAAGCTCCTTCACCTGCGGCGTGTAGTGGCTCAGCTTGCGGATCGACTCCACCGGCGACAGCTCGGTGTTCTCGATCGACAGCAGCTGCAGCGTGATCAGCTCGGGAAAGGTGACGAAGTCGGCGCTGTAGTCGGCGGCGATGTCGGTGAAGTATTCCACCTGGGTGGCGAAGTCCTCGAACGAAGCGATGCGCCGCTGCAGGTACTGCACCGAGGCCACCCGCACCGAATCGGGCAGCCGCTGGGTGGACGGGATCGACGGCGTGTCCGGCTGGTTCATCAGCCGCGGGTTGCGCCACACCAGATGCACCGCATGGCCGAGCGAGTCGTAGTCGGACGGCACGTACGCCGGCAGCAGTCCGATCACCTCGAAATCGTTGGACAGCTGGAAGCTCAGCGTGGGGTCGCGCCGCTTGCCTTCGACCACCGCCTGCACGTAGGCGGCGGCGCTGCCGTAGCGCACCATGTTTTTGGCCAGCCCCGGCACGCGGCCGCCGAACACGATGCCGCGCAGCTTCAGGTCGGTGCACAGCCGCTTGCGCGCCTGGTACAGCCGCTGGCCGATGCGCATGCCGCGGTAGTCCGGGTGCACCACCACCTCCATGCCGTACAGCCAGTTGCCGTCCGGCTTGTGGCGCGAGGCCATGCCGCCGCCGGTGATCTGCATCCAGGTGTGCGGCGCCAGCGCGGTGGCCTCGTCGGTGCGGAAGGTGGCGCAGTAGCCGACCAGCTCGCCTTCGTACTCGACCACGAACTGGCCTTCGGGGAAGTGCGTCTGCTGCGAGCCGATCATCTCGGCCGAATGGCCCCACTGCGGCGTATAGATGCGCCCGGTCAGCTCCACCAGGGCCGGCACGTCGGCCGGCGTGGCCAGCCGCAGCAGCAGCTTGGCCGTGTGCTCGTTCGTTTTCTTTGCCATGTCCTGATTATCCCCAGCGGGCTGCAGGGCCAGGTGAAGGCGATGTCATCGGCGCGGTTACACTGCGCCCTATCGGCAGGGAGCGGAACGGATGAGCAAGATCGCGGACGTGCGCGGCTACACGGCCAGCCAGTGCTGGCGCAGCGACGGCTGGCAGGCCGGCGCAGCGCTCGGCGTGGACGCGCACGGGCGGCTGGTCGAACCGTTGGACGGTGCCGCCGAGGCGCTCGGCGCATGGGTGCTGCCGGGCATGCCAAACCTGCATTCGCACGCCTTCCAGCGCGCGATGGCGGGCCTGGCCGAACGCCGGGGGAAAAGCGAGGACAGCTTCTGGAGCTGGCGCGAAACGATGTACGCATTCGCCGCCGCGATCGGGCCGGACGAACTGCGCGCGATCGCCGCCCAGGTCTACGTGGAGATGCTCAAGGCCGGCTACACCCAGGTCTGCGAATTCCATTACCTGCACCATCAGCCCGACGGCACGCCCTACGCCCAGCCCGAGGCGATGTCGCTGGCGCTGATCGAGGCCGCGCGCGAGGCCGGCATCGCGCTGACCCTGCTGCCGGTGCTGTATATGAGCGGCGGCTTCGACGGCCGTGCGCTGAGCGCGCGCCAGCGTCGCTTCGGCCACGATGTGGACGGTTATCTGCGACTGCTGGAATTGCTGCGCCGGCACGAAGGCAGCGACATGCGCGTGGGCATCGCGCTGCACTCGCTGCGGGCGGTGCCGCAGGCCGCGCTGCGCGAGGTGCTGGCCAGCGAGGCGGCGCAGAACGGGCCGGTCCACATCCACATCGCCGAGCAGATCGGCGAAGTGCAGGACTGCCTCGCCAGCCGCGGCGTGCGGCCGGTGGAGTGGCTGTTCGCCAACGCCGAGGTCGATCCGCGCTGGTGCCTGGTGCACGCCACCCATCTGACCGCGGCTGAGATGGCGCAGCTCGCGCGCAGCGGCGCGGTGGCTGGCCTGTGCCCCACCACCGAGGCGAACCTGGGCGACGGCCTGTTTCCGCTGGATGAGTATCTCGATGCGAGCGGCGTGCTCGGCATCGGCTCGGACTCGCACATCTCGATCTCGCCGGTGGAAGAGTTGCGCTGGCTGGAATACGGCCAGCGGCTGCGCAGCGGCCACCGCAACATCGCGGCCCGTGTACCCTCGGTCAGCGTGGGCGACACGCTGTGGCGCGCGGCACTGCGCGGCGGCGCGCAGGCTTCCGGTCTGCCGGTCGGTGCGCTGCGCCACGGCGCCCGCGCCGACCTGATCGTGCTGGACGACAGTTCGCCGCTGCTGGCCGCCCGCGATCGCACGGCGCTGCTCGACAGTTTCGTGTTCGCCGGCAACGCGCCGCTGGTGCGCGACGTGATGTGCGGCGGGCGCTGGGTGGTGCGCGACTTTCATCATCACGACGAGGCGCGCATCGCCGCGCGCTATCGGGCCACGGTGAGTGCGTTGAGCGCCTGACCGCGGTGCATCGGCGCGGCGGCTGCATGAACGCCAGCCATCGAGCCGCCGCCGGATCGGTCATCGGCCGCGCCGGCCACCGCGTTGACAGCGGCACATCCCCCACACCCGGAGTGCCGTATGCGCCGTTTCCTCTCGACCTGCCTGGTCGCCGCCGCCGTGCTCGCCGGCAGCCTGATCCTCAGCGGCTGCGTGGTGGTGCCGGCGCGCGGCGGCTACCGCGCCCACGTCTGGGTGCCGGGCTACTGGGGCCCGCCGCATGTGTGGGTGCGCGGCCACTGGCGCGACGACGACTGAGCGTCGCGCGGCCCGGCCGGCGCTACGCAAGCGCCGGCCGATTTGCCACACTGCGGGCGCGTGTTTCCCTTCCGGATGTTCCATGCGCCCGTCGTCGCTTGCTGCCGTTGTCCTGGCGCTGTGCTCCGCGCTGTTCTTCACCCTGACCTACGTGCTCAACCGCAGTCTGGTGGCTGGCGGCGGCCACTGGCAGTGGGCGGTGATCCTGCGCTACTTGTTCACGCTGCCGCTGCTGGCGCTGGTGCTGCCGTGGCAGGGCGGGCTGGGCGGCTTGCCGCAGGCGCTGCGCTGCCATCCGCGCCCGTGGCTGGGGTGGAGCAGCGTGGGTTTCGTGCTGTTCGGCATTCCGCTGACCTGGGCCGCCAGCAGCGGCCCGTCGTGGCTGGTCGCCGGCAGTTTCCAGATCACCGTGCTGGCCGGCCCGCTGCTGGCGCCGCTGCTGTACCGCGACGAGCGGCGGCGGCTGGCGTGGGGCAGCCTGGCGATCGGCGCGTTGATCGTGGCCGGCGTGTTCACCCTGCAGTGGGGCCACGCGCACGGCCGGCTGCGGCCGGGCGACTGGCTGGCGGTGGGCGCGGTGGCGCTGGCGGCGTTCGCCTACCCGCTGGGCAATCGCGGCCTGCTGCTGCATCTCGAACAGACTGAAGCGGTGCAGGCCGCCGCGGAGCAGGCCGGCGCGCAGCGTGGCCCGCCACGGCTCAATGCGGTGCAGCGGGTGTTTGGCATGACGCTGTGCAGCTGGCCGCTGTGGCTGCTGTTCGCGCTGATCGCCTGGCGCACGATCGGGCCGCCGAACCTGCGCGAGATGCTGCTGGCCGCCGGCGTGGCGCTGTCGTCGGGCACCATCGCCACGGTGATGTTTTTCCGCGCCACCGACATGGTGCGGCGCGAGCCCGGCGCGCTGGCGGCGGTGGAGGCGATGCAGGCCGCCGAGCTGCTGTTTGCCAGCGTGCTCGGTGTGCTGTTTCTGGGCGAGTCCTGGCCGCACGGCTACGCCGCGTTCGGCGCGCTGGCGATCGTGCTGGGCATCGCGCTGTTCGGCTGGGTCAGCGGCCGCGGCGCGGCCGGCCACGATGACCAGCTGCGCGCGCTGCGGGGCGACCGCAGTGCGTGAGCCGGTCACGGCTTATCATGCGCCTCAGCGCGCCCGGCCCGGTCGCCGTGGCAGGGACTGTTGAGCAAGCGGATGCGGATCACAGCGACTCCCGCAGCGACCATCCATCACGGCACGCCGGCGTTCCGGCGCACCAACCTGGCGCTGTTCGCGGCGGGCTTTGCCACCTTCGGCCTGCTGTACTGCGTGCAGCCGCTGATGCCGGAGTTCAGCCGCGACTACGGCGTGAGCGCAGCGACCAGCGCGCTGTCGCTGTCGCTGACCACCGGCGTGCTGGCGCTGGCGTTGCTGTTTGCCGGCGCGCTGTCCGATGCATGGGGGCGCAAGTCGATGATGACCGGCTCGCTGCTGGCCTCGGCGCTGCTGGTGCTGCTGACCGCGCTGGCGCCGGGCTGGCACCTGTTGTTGCTGCTGCGCGCGCTGCTCGGGCTGAGCCTGAGCGGCCTGCCGGCGGTGGCGATGACCTACCTCAGCGAGGAGATGGATGCCGAGTCGATCGGGCTGGGCATGGGGCTGTACATCAGCGGCAGCGCGGTGGGCGGCATGAGCGGGCGGTTGATCACCGGGGTGCTGGCGGATGTTTTCGGCTGGCGCATCGGGGTGGCGGCGGTCGCGCTGATCGGCCTGCTGTGCGCCGGCATCTTCTGGCGCAGCCTGCCGCCGTCGCGGCATTTCGTGGCGCAACCGCTGCGACCGCGCGCGCTGTTCGGGCGCTTCACCGGGATGTTCCGCGATGCCTGCCTGCCATGGCTGTTCCTGCAGGGCTTCCTGCTGCTCGGCGCGTTCGTCACCGTCTACAACTATCTCGGCTACCGGCTGCTGGCGCCGCCGTACGGGCTGAGCCAGATGGCGGTGGGGCTGATCTTCGGCATCTACCTGGTCGGCACCTTCAGCTCGGCCTGGATGGGGCACCTGGCGGGCCGGCTGGGGCGGCGCAAGGTGCTGTGGACGGCGTTCGCGCTGATGCTGGGCGGCGTGCTGCTGACGCTGGCCCGGCCGCTGGCGCTGATCCTGCTGGGTTTGGTGGCGATCACCTTCGGCTTTTTCGGTGGCCATTCCATCGCCAGCAGCTGGGTCGGCCGACGCGCCGGCGCGGCCAGGGCGCAGGCCGCTTCGGCCTATCTCTTCAGCTATTACATGGGCTCCAGCGTGGCCGGCTATGTCGGCGGGCTGTGCTACGCCGCGCGCGGCTGGCCCGGCGTGGCCGCCTTCGTCGGCACGCTGGTGCTGGCCGGCCTGCTGGTCGCATGGAAACTGTACCGGCTGGCGCCGCTGGCCGGCCCGCCGTCGCCCGGCACCGAGCCGGCGATGCCGTGAGGCCGGGCTTGCGCCGCTCAGCGCGCGGCGGGCTTGAGCATGTCTTTCACGGCGTCGTAGCTGCCGTCGTTGGGCTGCGCGGGAATATCGAGCAGATGGGCCATCAATGGATAGACGTCCACATTCGGGAACGCCTTGACCTTCGCGTCCACCCGGAACGCCGGGCCGTGCGCCACGAACAGCGCCTGCATGCGCGGGTCGGCATTATCGTAGCCGTGCTCGCCCACGCTGAGGTGGCCGCGGTAGTCGCTGGTGGTGATACGCCAGCCGACATCGGCCAGGCACAGCAGCTGCGGCACGCGCGGATTGTGGCCGTAGTCGAAGCGCGCCGGCACCTGCGTCTTGTCCCAGCACTGCATGTGCTGCTGCGGCTGTTCGAGCTGCTGCTCGATCGCGGCGAAGTGGGCGCGGTCGGCGGCGCTGCCGGACTTCGGATCGAAGCCGGCCAGCACGCCCAGGCCCACCGTGCGCAGCCGGTCGAGCGGAATCAGCCGGTCGATCAGCACGCTGTGCGCGAGCGGCACGCTGGCCATGCCGTGATCGGCCAGCACGATCAGATTCATCCTGGCGAACAGGCCACGCTGCCGCAGCCCGCGCACCAGCCGCGCCAGCGCCGCGTCGGTGGCGCGCAGCGCATCATCCAGCTGCGGGGTGTCCGGGCCGTACTCGTGGCCGGCATGATCGACTGCATCGAAATACAGAGTGAGAAACGTCGGGCGCTGGCCAGGCGGCAGATCCAGCCACGCCAGCACCTGATCCACGCGCTGGTCGGCGCTGAGCCTGCCGTCGTACGGCAGCCAGTAGTCGGGATGCCGGCCGTGGATGTCCGCCTCCGAGCCGGGCCAGAACATCGTCGCGGTGCGCAGGCCGTGCCGGTCGGCGGTTTCCCAGATCGGCGTGGCCTCGTCCCACCAGCGGCCGTCGCTGACCGCCTGGCGGTCGCCCAGCGAAAACTTGCCCAGCCGCGGATCGAACATGGTGTTGCTGACGATGCCGTGGTGATCGGGCCGCAGACCTGTGACGATGGTGTAGTGGTTCGGGAACGTCAGCGACGGAAACGCCGGCTGCATCGACGCCGCCTGCACGCCGGTACGGGCCAGCATCGCCAGCGTGGGGCTGAGGCCGCGGTCGATGTAGTCGTAGCGGTAGGCGTCGATCGAGATCAGCAGCAACGGCGCCGGCGCATGCGTGTCGATGGTGCTTGCGGCGCTGGCCGTGGGCCGGGTGGCGCAGCCGGCGCCCAGCGCCAGCAGGGATCCAAGCAGCAGGCGGAACAGGATTTTCATGATTGGGCTCGTACGATCCGGCAATCCCCGCATGATCGCCTGTTGTCATGACCATTTCATCTCGCCGCACGTCCGTCGCCCTCCGCCACGTCCTGCTGGAGGTGGTGCTGACCCTGGCTCCGATCGGCCTCGCCAGCGCGTGGCAGACGCCGCCCCCGGCGCCGGTGGTGATCCTGCAGCCATCGCCGTCGCCGGCCCAGCAGTTCCAGCAGACCGTGCAACAGCAGCAACTGCGCGATCAGATGCAGCAGAGCCAGCTGCAGCAGCAATTGCAGCAGGACGTCTCGAGCACCGCGCAACGCCCGTTTGCGGGCAACCCGCAGGCCGTGCAGCAGTCCCGACAGGCCGATCAGGCGCGGCAGGCCCAGGCGCGCGCGCGCCAGCGGGATCTGCTGCAGCGCGAGCAGAATGCCGCCGCGCTGCCGCGGGTGATTCCGCAGGCGTTTCCGGCACCCGCGCGCAGCGGCGGTTAGCGGCGCTGCTGCATCAAAGCAAAAGCATCGCGACTGAAGTCGCTCCCACAATGGCGGGGAATCGAGTAACCGCCGCAGGTGGGAGCGACTTCAGTCGCGGTGTGCTTCAATCAGGCGCTGCGCGGGGAGCGCATTCTGCTGCGCGATGTTTTCGGTTTGATGTTGCCTTGGAACGGGGCGCCTTTGTGCGCCTGTGGCGACCGGGTCACGATCTCTTTGCGCGCACCAACAAAGGTGCTACGCGTGAGTCCGCTGCTCCAGCCGCGGCAGCAACACCGTGATCAGCCCCATCAACGGCAGGTACGCGCACAGCCGGTAGACGTAGGCGATGCCGTGCGCGTCGGCCAGCGCGCCGAGCACCGCGGCGCCGATGCCGCCCATGCCGAAGGCGAAGCCGAAGAACAGCCCGGAAACCATGCCGACGCGGCCCGGGATCAGCTCCTGCGCGTAGACCAGGATGGCCGAGAACGCCGACGCCAGGATCAGCCCGATGATCACCGTCAGCACACCCGTCCACATCAGGTTCGCGTGCGGCAGCAGCAGGGTGAACGGCGCCACGCCCAGGATCGAAACCCAGATCACCCACTTGCGCCCGATGCGGTCGCCGACCGGGCCGCCGATCAGCGAACCGGCCGCCACCGCCAGCAGAAACGCGAACAGGTGCATCTGCGCGCTCTGCACTGACACGCCGAAAGTGTGGATCAGGTAGAAGGTGTAATAGCTGCTGAGGCTGGCCAGGTAGAAATACTTCGAGAAGATCAGCAGCCCCAGCACGGCCAGCGCGCCGATCACCCGCTGCCGCGACAGCGGCGCCAGCGTCGGGCGCTGCGCCGCGGCGCGGGCGTGGACCACGTGATGCTGCTCGTACCAGCGGCTGACCTGCAGCAGCACCACAATGCCCAGCAGCGCCGCCAGCGCGAACCACGCCACGCTGCCGCGCCCGTCCGGCACGATGATCCACGCCGCCAGCAGCGGTCCCAGCGACGCCCCGGTGTTGCCGCCGACCTGGAACAGCGACTGCGCCAACCCGTGGCGGCCGCCCGAGGCCATCCGCGCCACCCGCGACGATTCCGGATGGAAAATCGCCGAACCGGTGCCGACCAGCGCTGCGGCCATCAGCAGCACGGCAAAGTTCGGCGCGCTGGCCAGCAGCAGCAAGCCGCACAGGGTGAAGCCCATGCCCACCGGCAGCGAGTACGGCAGCGGCCGTCGATCGGTCACGATGCCCACCAGCGGCTGCAGCAGCGAGGCGGTGATCTGATAGGTCAGCGTGATCAGGCCGATCTGCGCAAAGTTCAGCGCGAAGTCGTGCTTCAGCACCGGATAGATCGCCAGGATCAGCGACTGGATCATGTCGTTGAGCATGTGCGCGATGCCGATCCCGCCGAGCACGGCGAACTGCGGCCGCTGGCCGGGCGCCGGCGGCGCGGTGTCGGTCATCTCGGGTATGGCAGTGGGAGAGAGCGCGCTGCTCTCGATGCGGGTCTGCATGGGCGTGGATTCGTCGCGGTGGGGGATTCGGCCTCTGCGGCCGAAGGACTGCACGATAAGGCAACCGAGGCCGACCGGCATGTGCTGAAGTTCATGGGGCAGCGGATGTCATCTGCCCGCCAAGCAGCCCGGGCAGAATCAGGCCCGGGGCGGGTGGGGCCGGCGGCTTCGACCCGCCGCTCACCGGCATCGCGCTACCATGCCGGTTCCCTTCATGCCTGCACCATGCCTACCGGGATCGTTTGTCGATGAACAGCCGCATCATCCGCGACAACCTGCCAGCCGACGCCAGCGTGCCGGCGGCGAACGATGACCTGCCGGCCGCGGCGCCGACGGTGGATCTGGGCGACAACCGGCTCTACATCAACCGCGAGCTGTCGCAGCTGCAGTTCAACATCCGCGTGCTGGACCAGGCGCTGGACGAGCGCACGCCGCTGCTGGAGCGGCTGAAGTTCCTGCTGATCTTCTCGCGCAACATGGATGAGTTTTTCGAGATCCGGGTCGCCGGGCTGAAGGGCCAGATCGCGCTGGACCATGAATTGATCGGCGCCGACGGCATCGCGCCGCGGCGCGCACTGGCCGAGATCAGCGAGATCGCGCACAAGCAGATCGAGCGGCAGTACGCGATGCTCAACGGGCGCATCCTGCCGGAGCTGGTGGCGCACGGTATCCGCATCGTGCGGCGCACGCAGTGGACGCACAAGCAGAAGCTGTGGGTGCGCCGCTATTTCCGCGAGGAGGTGGCGCCGCTGGTGACGCCGATCGGGCTGGATCCGACCCACCCGTTTCCGCTGCTGGTCAACAAGAGCCTCAATTTCATCGTGCGGCTGGAGGGTGTCGATGCGTTCGGCCGCGACTCCGGCCTGGCGATCGTGCCGGCGCCACGCGTGCTGCCGCGGCTGATCCGGCTGCCGCTGGAAATCTGCGAGGGCGGCGACAACTACGTGCTGCTGTCGTCGATGCTGCATGCGCATGCGGAGGAACTGTTTCCCGGCATGCAGGTGCTCGGCTGCTATCAGTTCCGGCTGACCCGCAACGCCGATCTCACGCTCGACCCGGAGGACGTCGAGGACCTGGCGCTGGCGCTGCGCGGCGAGCTGTACTCGCGCCGCTTCGGCGACGCGGTGCGGCTGGAGGTGGCCGACAACTGTCCGAAGGACCTCGCCGAGTATCTGCTCCGGCAGTTCGGGCTGAACGAGTCGGAGCTGTACGAGGTGAACGGCCCGGTGAACCTGGCGCGGCTGTTCCGCATCGCCAACGAGGCGGGGTATCCGCAGCTGCAATATCCGTCGTTCACGCCGGTGCTGCCGAGGGTGCTCAAGCACACCGAGGACCTGTTCCAGGTGATCGGCCGGCAGGACGTGCTGCTGCTGCATCCGTACGAGTCGTTTGCGCCGGTGGTCGACCTGCTGCGCCAGGCCGCCAAGGACCCGCAGGTGCTGGCGATCAAGCAGACGCTGTACCGCACCGGCGCCAATTCGGAAATCGTCGACGCGCTGGTGGATGCCGCGCGTGCGGGCAAGGAAGTGACTGCGGTGGTCGAGCTGCGCGCGCGCTTCGACGAGGAGTCCAACCTCACGCTCGCCTCGCGTCTGCAGCAGGCCGGCGCGATGGTGATCTACGGCGTGGTCGGCATCAAGACGCACGCCAAGCTGATGCTGATCCAGCGCCGCGAGGGCAATCGGCTGGTGCGCTATGCGCACATGGGCACCGGCAACTATCACACCGGCAACGCGCGCCTGTACACCGACTACAGCCTGCTCACCTCCGACCAGGCGTTGTGCGACGACGTGCACCGGCTGTTCAGCCAGCTCACTGGCATGGGCAAGGTGCTGCGCATGAAGAAACTGTTGCATGCACCGTTCACGCTGAAGAAGGCGCTGCTGGAAATGATCGGGTGCGAGACCGCGCATGCCGCCGCCGGCAAGCCGGCGCAGATCATTCTCAAGGTCAACGCGTTGACCGAGCCGAAGCTGATCCGTGCGCTGTACAAGGCGAGCATCGCCGGGGTGCAGATCGATCTGATCGTGCGCGGCGTGTGCTGCCTGCGCCCGGGTGTCGAGGGCGTGTCGCAGAACATCCGCGTGCGCTCGGTGATCGGCCGTTTCCTCGAGCACAGCCGCGTCTACTGGTTCGCCAACGACGGCGAGCCGCAGCTGTATCTGGCCAGCGCCGATCTGATGGAGCGCAACCTCGACCGCCGCGTCGAGAGCGCCTTCCCGGTCGAGGGCAAGAAATTGCAGCAACGCGTACGCGAGGTGCTGCAGCTGTACCTCGACGACAACGCCAGCGCGCTGCTGATGCAGCCCGACGGCCAGTACCTTGCCCCGACGCTGGCCCCCGGCGAGACGGCTTGCAACGTGCAGTCGCGCCTGCTGGAAAAGCTTTGCGGTGCCGTGGCCGCGGCAACCGCATGATCCTGCGCCGGGCGACCCGCCCATCCGTTCCATCCGTTCCATCCGCTCCATCCGCTGCGGCATGCTGACGATGGTCGCCAGCCCCGGCCGCGGTGTATGGTTGGGCAGCATGGTGATGCTGCATGCAGCGCGCAGTCGGTGAACAGGTTACCCCGCGCGGGTCGCCCGCCACCGGGCTGGCGCTTGAATGGCACCGCGTAGGGAGGGGATGCTGTGCTTGCGCGACTGAAGAGCGTTCTGCGGCGACGACAGCTCGATCGGATCGCGGCCGGTTCCCCCGGCTCATGGCACGCGCTCGTCCACGGCAGCTCGGGCGGTCTGCTGGTGCTGCATCCGCAGGGACGCATCCTGTACGCCAACCCGGTCGCCGCGCAGTGGCTGGGAGGCAGCGTCGAGGCGCTCGTCGGTTCGATCTTTCCCCACGCGCTCGCCGTCGGGGCAGCCGTCGAGGTGGAAATCACGGCGGGTCGCAGCGCCCCGCTCAGCCTTGAGGTCTGCACCACGGAAGTGGTGTGGCAAGGCCGACCTGCGCTGCTGGCCAGCATGCACGACGTCACCGAACGGCAGCGGCTGCAGTCGCTGAAGAGCCAGCGCGTGAAAGTGCTTGAACGGATGGCCCAGGGCGCCCCGCTGCGGGAGGTGCTGGGCGCGGTGGTGAACATGGTCGAGGCGCAGTTCCCGCATGCCGTCTGCAGCGTGATGCTGCTTGATGCGGATGGCATTCGGCTGCGCCACGGGGCATCGACCCGGCTGCCGCAGGAACTGATCGAGGCCTACGAGGGGGTCGAAATCGGTCCCGGCCAGGGTTCCTGCGGCACGGCGGCGTTCGAGCGGCGCAGCGTGGTCGTGACCGACATCGCCATCGACCCGCTGTGGCACGTCTGGCGCGAGCTGGCGCTGCGCAATGGACTGCAGGCCTGCTGGTCGGTGCCGATTTTTTCCAGCACGCAACAGGTGGTTGGCACATTCGCCACCTACCACCGTGTGCCGCACGCGCCCGTCGCGGCGGAAATCGAACTGGCCGAGGCCTGCGCCCAGATCACCGGCATCGCGATCGAGCGGCATCGCGCGGAAATGCAGTTGAAGCTGCTGGAGTCCTGCGTCGAGCATCTCAACGACCTGGTGGTGATCACCGAAGCCGGGCCGATGGATGAACCCGGTCCGCGCATGGTGTTCGTCAATGACGCCTTCCTGCGGCGCACCGGTTACCGGCGCGAGGAAGTCCTTGGCCAGTCGCCGCGCATGTTGCAGGGGCCGCTGACCCAGCGCGTCGAACTCGATCGCATCCACCTCGCGATGACCACCGGCCGTCCGGTGCGCGCCGAGCTGATCAACTACGACCGTCACGGTGGCCAGTTCTGGCTGGAGCTGGACATCACGCCGATCGCCGGTGCGGACGGCCGCCTCACGCATTTCGTGGCGGTCGAGCGCGACATCACCGAGTACAAGCACATCGAAACGGCGATGCGCGAAAGTGAACAGCGCTTCCGCATCGCCGCCAAGGCCAGCACCGATGCGATCTGGGATTGGAACCTGCTTACCGGCACGCTGTGGTGGAGCGAGGGCATGCAGACCCTGTTCGGGCATGCGGTGGCGGATATCGAGCCGGGGATCGAGTCCTGGACCCGCCGCGTGCACCCGGACGATCGCGAGCGCGTGCTGCAAGGCATCCACGCGGTGATCGATGGTGGCAAGCAAGGCTGGAACGACGAGTACCTTTTCCAGCGCGCCGACGGCAGCTATGCCGAGGTGCTGGATCGGGGCTTCGTGATACGTGATGCCGGCGGCAAGCCGGTGCGCATGATCGGCGGCATGAATGACGTGACCCGGCGCAAGCGCGCCGAGGCCGAGGCCCGGCGTGCGACCGAGCAGTTGCGCGTCTCCGCGGCGGAATATCGCCTGCTGTTCGACGGCAATCCCCATCCCATGTGGGTGTACGAGCGCGCGACACTGGGCGTGCTGGCGGTGAACGCCGCGGCGATCGAACACTACGGTTATTCGCGCGAGGAATTTCTGGCGATGACTCTGCCGGATCTGCGTCCGGCCGAGGATGTCGCGCGGCTGCTGGATGAGCTGAGCAAACCGGTGGCTGGTTTCCAGACCGCCAGATACTGGCGTCATCGGTGCAAGGACGGATCGCTGATCGATGTCGAAATCACCACCAGCGATATCGTCTTCGAGGGCCGGTCGGCACGCCTGGTGCTGGCCAATGACATCACCCGACGGCTGCAGACGGAGCGTGAGCTGGCGCGCATCAGCCGCGCCGAGCTGATGCTCAGCCGCTGCAACGATGCGCTGCTGCGCGCCGAGACCGAGCAGGAGTTGCTCGAGGCCGTCTGCCGCATCGGCGTCGAGACCGGCGGCTATCCCTGCGCCTGGGTCGGCTACGCGCTGGATGACGAGGCTCGCACGATCCAGCCGGTGGCGCATCACGGGGCGGGCACCGGCTATCTGCAGCACCTGCAGCTGAGCTGGTCGGCCGACCATCCGGAAGGTCAGGGGCCTTCCGGCCGAACCATTCGCGAGGGTGTGCCGGTGGCGGTCGAGGATATCGAGCACGATGCGGCGTTCTCGCTGTGGGCTCCCTACGCGCTGCGGCAGGGCTTCCGCGCGTCGATCTGCCTGCCGCTGCGTGGTGGCGGGCGCACGTTCGGGCAGCTGTCTTTCTACTCCGGCACGGCCCACTCGCTGGTTGCCGAAGAACTCACACTGCTGCAGGAGCTGGCCGACAACCTGGCGCACGGCATCGACTTCATCCGCTCGCGCGCGGAGCGTCGGCGCATGCATGCGGCCGTCGCGCGGATGGCCACGGCCGTCTCATCCAGTACCGGTGAGGACTTTTTCGAACAGATGGCATCGGCCATGGCCGAGTCGGTGGGCGCCGATGCGGCCTTCATCGTGCGTTGGTTGCCGGGAGAGCCGCTGACCGCGCAAACCCTTGCGGTGGTGGTGGACGGACAGGCGCGGGAGAACTTCGGGTACGCGCTGGAAGGAACCCCCTGTCAGCAGTTCGCGCGGGAGGAAATCTGTTTCGTGACCGATCACGTGGCCGCGCGCTTCCCCGGGTTCATCTCGCCGGCAGGAATGAACGTTCAGGCCTACGTCGGCCGGCGTCTGGACAGCCCACGCGGGCAGTGCCTTGGCTCGTTGTGCGTGCTTTACCGCGGGCCGGTCAGCAAGACCGAATTCATCGTTTCGACGCTGGGCATCTTTGCCGCCCGCGCCACCGCCGAGCTGGAGCGGCTGGCGGCCGATGCCCACATCCGAGAGCAGGCAGCGCTGCTGGACAAGGCGCAGAACGCCATCATCGTGCGGGATCTCGATTACCGCATCACCTACTGGAACCAGGGCGCCGAACGGCTATACGGGTGGTCCTCGGATGAGATGCTCGGCCGCTGGAACAGCGACGACAGCGATCAGGATGCCGAGCTGCTGGCCGGCATTTTCACGGTGCTGCTGCGCGACGGCGAATGGACCGGCCGCCTCGGCCGTCGGCGTCGCGACGGTGCGGCGATCACGGTCGAGGCGCATTGCACGCTGATTCGCGATGACCAAGGTGCGCCGCACTCACTGCTTTCCATCGTCAACGACATCACCCAGCGGGTGCTGCTGGAGCAACGGCTGCAGCGCTCGGAGCGGATGGAGGCGATCGGCCAGCTTACCGGCGGCGTCGCGCACGACTTCAACAATCTGCTCACGGTGATGCTCGGCAATGCCGAGATCCTGGTCGAACAGCTGGCCGGGCAGCCGCGCCTGCTGGAGCTGGCCGAAATGACCCGCACCGCGGCCGTGCGCGGTGCCGATCTGACCCATCGGCTGCTGGCCTTCGCCCGTCGCCAGGCGCTGGAACCCGTGGCGGTGCGGATCAACGCGCTGGTCGCCTCGATGAATGTGCTGCTGCGGCGCACTCTTGGCCGGCAGGTGGAGATCGAGACCATCCAGGGCGCCGGCCTGTGGGATGCGCTGGTCGATCCTTCGCAACTGGAGGGGGCGGTGCTCAATCTGTGCCTGAATGCACGCGATGCGATGGCCGGTGGCGGCCGCCTCACGATCGAGACCGCCAACGTGTGGATCGATCAGGCCTATGCCGATCAGCACATCGAGGTAAGGCCGGGGCAGTATGTGCTGGTGGCGGTGTCCGACACCGGCAGCGGCATTGCGGCGGAGCATCTGGAGCGCGTGTTCGAGCCGTTCTTCACCACCAAGGATTCCGGCAAGGGTACCGGGCTGGGTCTGAGCATGGTGTACGGCTTCGTCAAGCAATCGCAGGGTCACGTCAAGATCTACTCCGAGCCGGGCCAGGGCTCCACGGTGAAGATGTACCTGCCGCGTGCCGCGCAGAAGGACCGGCCGCAGCCCGTCAGCCGGGTCAGCGCACCGGCCGTGCAGGGCAGCGAGACGATCCTGCTGGTGGAGGACGACGAGCTGGTCTGCCGCTATGCCGAGGATCAGCTGCGCAGCCTCGGCTATCGCGTGATCACGGCGCACACCGGTGCGCAGGCGCTCGACGCGCTGCAACAGAACCCGGACATCGACCTGCTTTTCACGGACGTGATCATGCCTGACAACATGAACGGTCGGCAGCTTGCCGATGCCGCGGCCGCCCTGCGACCCACGCTGCGGGTGCTGTACACCTCCGGCTATACGGAGAACGCGATCATCCACCACGGCCGGCTGGATCCTGGCATCCAATTGCTCAACAAGCCGTATACGCGCGCCGATCTCGCACGCAAGGTGCGTGCGGCACTCGCGGAGTCGGCGCGTTGAGTGGCATCCCCGGTTCGGGGTGCCCGGGGCGCCTGTTGATCCTCGATGACGAGGAGGCGGTCGGCCGCACGCTGGGCTTCATTGCCGAGGAAATCGGCTTCGAGGTGCGCGCGTGCACGCGGCCGGCGGAGTTCTTCGCGACGCTGGACGCGTGGGAGCCCACGCACATTGCCATCGACCTGGTGATGCCGGAGATGGACGGCATCGAGGCGATGCGCCTGCTGGCCGAGCGCGGCTGCCAGGCCAGCATCATCATCACCAGCGGCGTCGGCAGCCGCGTGCTCGACTCGGCCCGGCGTACGGCCACCGAACAGGGCCTGAAAGCGGTCAACGCGATCTCCAAGCCGTTCTCGCGCGAGCTGCTGCGCAGGCTGCTCAGCGGCGGCCACCCGCACAGCGGCACCCGGCTGACAACTGCCGGGGCGCAGCATGTCGACGCTTTCGTGATCACGGAAGAGCAGTTGCGCAGTGGGCTCGAACAGCAGCAGCTGCAGCTTGCCTACCAGCCCAAGATCGACTGTGGCAGCGGCGCACTGGCGGGATTCGAGGCGCTGGTGCGCTGGGCACCCACGCCCGCGCTGCTGATCCTGCCCGACCAGTTCGTGCCGCTGGCCGAATCCAGTGGCCTGATCAAGCTGCTCACCGAGCAGGTATGCGAGCAGGCCCTGCGCTGGTTTGCGCAGAGCTTCGCCGCACCCACCGCGCTGACACTGTCGATCAATTTCTCGGCGAAGAACCTCGCCGACATGCATCTGGCCGAATGGATTTCGGATCTTTGCCGCCAGCATGGCGTCGATCCGGCGCAGGTGATCCTGGAACTCACCGAGACCAGCGCGATGGATGATCCGGTCAAGTCGCTGGCCTTGCTGACACGCTTGCGCATGCAGGGCTTTCAGCTCTCCATCGACGATTTCGGCACCGGCTTTTCCTCGCTGGTGCAGTTGGTGCGGCTGCCGTTTTCCGAGCTCAAGGTGGACAAGTCCTTCGTGATGACGGCGCTGGAGTCGCACGAGGCGCGCACCGTGATCAAGTCGATTGTCGACCTCGGCAAGAGCCTTGGTCTGCGAGTGACCGCGGAGGGCGTGGAGGAGGCGGCCACGCTGGACTACATCACCAGCGTCGGCTGCGATTTCGCCCAGGGCTATTTCATTTCCGAGCCGCTGTCGGGGCGTGATGCGGCGGCGTGGGCTGCTGCGGCGAAAGGCTGAGCGCAGCGCATCGCGGCAGCCGGAATCAGTCGTGCTGCCCCGCTTGCGACTGCAGTCGCCGATAGATGGTGCTGCGGCTGACCCCGAGCTTGCGCGCCGCCGCGGCCAGGTTGCCGTGGCAGGCGCTGATCGCCGTGTCGATGGCCTGCTGTTCGATCGCATCGAGGCTGCCGGTCAGCTCGGTTGGCGCCGCCGGCAGGTGCATTTTCTGATCCTGCGGATCAGGCGGCAGGTCGTCGCGGGTGAGCGTGGCGCCGACGTCGCCCAGCGCCATCAGGCTGCGCAGCAGGCCGACCAGCTGGCGCAGGTTGCCGGGCCAGCGCCGGCTGGCCAGCGTGTCCAGCAGCTGCGGATGCAACTGCATCGGGATCTGTTCGGCACCCAGCGCGCGCCACAGCTGGGCGATCAGCGAGGCGAGGTCGACATGCTCACGCAGTGATGGCAGCTGCAGGGTCGACTGCGCGATGCGGTAGTAGAGGTCGGCGCGGAATTCGCCGCGCTCCACCGCGGCGGCCAGGTCGCGATGCGTGGCGGCGATCACGGTGACGTCGATGGCGTGGGCGCGGGTGCCGCCGAGCGGGGTGACCTCGCGCTCCTGCAGCACGCGCAGCAGGCGACTCTGCATCGCCAGCGGCATGTCGCCCAGTTCGTCCAGGAACAGCGTGCCGCCGTTGGCTTCACGCAGCAGGCCGGGCGCGCCGTCGCGCCGGGCGCCGGTGAAGGCGCCGGGCAGGTAGCCGAACAGCTCCGACTCGATCAGGCTCTCGGGCAGGGCGGCGCAGTTCACCGCGATGAACGGTGCGCCGGCGCGTGCGCTGCGCCGGTGCAGCTCGCGCGCCACCACCTCTTTGCCAGTGCCGGTTTCGCCCTGCAGCAGCAGCGGGATGTCGGCATTGAGCAGGCGCACGCTGCGCTCGATCGCGGTATCCAGCTCGCGCGAGAACACCGCCGCCGGCGAGCGCACCGGCTTGATCCGCGTGCTGCGCGCTACGCGTGAGCTGACGCCGGCCTGGCGCGGCGCATCGCGCCTGGCATGCACCATGTCGCCGCTCTGGCAGCGCATGCCGGCGACGCTGCCCGGTCGCGGCAGCGCGGAGGCGAACAGTTCGTCGTAGCGGCGCTTGCCCAGCTCGCTCCAGTCCATGCCGAGCAGGCGCAGCGCATGCCGGTTGGCCGCCACCAGCCGGTGCGCCTCGAACACCAGCATGCCCTCGCGCGCAGTGCCCAGCAGCGCCGGGTCGGGCTGGATGCGCACGATGTCGGCGCCGTCGAAGTCACTCTCGAACAGCCGGTGCTCGATCTGCTCGACCGCCAGCTGCACCATGCCCAGCGCATGCAGGTGGTGCACCGAGGCCTCGCCGGAGAGGTCCAGCACGCCGACCACCTCGCCGTGCGCGTCGAAGATCGGCGAGGCCGAACAGCTCAGCACCCGATGCGGCGCGTAGTAGTGTTCGCCGCCGCGCACCTCCACCGCGCAGCGCTCGATCAGCGCGGTGCCGATCGCGTTGGTGCCGGTGGCGGCCTCGCTCCACGGCGCCCCCGGCCGCAGCGACACGCGCGCCGCCTTGTCGAGGAAATCGGCATTGCCCAGCGCATCGAGGATGAAACCGTCCGGTGCGGTCAGTATCACGATGCTGCCGGCGTGATTCGCGCTGGCGTACAGCGCCTCCAGCTCCGGCCGGCACACGCGGCGCAGCACCTCGTGCTGCTGCTGCCGCTCGCTCAGCTGGTGCCGTTCGACCAGCGCCACGCTGGGTGGCGCCTCGGCCACCAGGCCCTGCCGGCGACAGCGCTGCCACGACGCGAGGATGGTGTCGGAGACCAGGCCGCGCGGTTCCGCACCGCTGTCGAAGAAGCTTCGGCGCGCGCTGTTGATCGATTCGATGAAGGCCGGATGGCGCATGCGATACCTCGAGTGTCGCAATCTGCGACACCTTTCGAAGGGGTGTCTGGATACAAAACACATGGCGCGGCAAAGCGCAATCCTCACGCCATCGGCATGCGTGCTGCATTGCGGCGATAAAAAATGTTTTCCTTCTGGCTGCGGCATTTGGCCGCTTGACACGATGCAGCAATGCAGTGCAACGCGGGATGCTGGCACGGCTTCTGCTCTTTGCACCCTTACCTATCCAACCACGGAGCACACACCCATGACCAAGCTGGAGCAGCAACACCTCGCCGTGCAGGTTCCCTTCAAGCAGCGCTACGGCAATTTCATCGGCGGCAAGTGGGTGGAGCCGGTCAACGGCAAATACTTCGACAACGTCACGCCGATCACCGGCCACCCGTTCTGCGAGATCCCGCGCTCCGACAAGGACGACGTGGAGCTGGCGCTGGATGCGGCGCACGCGGCCAAGGACGCCTGGGGCAAGACCTCGGTTTCCGAGCGTGCGCTGATCCTCAACCGGATCGCCGACCGCATGGAGCAGAACCTTGCCGTGCTGGCGCACGCCGAGACCTGGGACAACGGCAAGCCGATCCGCGAGACGCTCAACGCCGACGTGCCGCTGGCGATCGACCACTTCCGCTACTTCGCCGGCTGCATCCGCGCGCAGGAAGGCTCGATCGGCGAGATCGACCACGACACCGTGGCCTACCAGTTCCACGAGCCGCTGGGCGTGGTGGGGCAGATCATTCCGTGGAACTTTCCGCTGCTGATGGCGTGCTGGAAGCTGGCCCCGGCGCTGGCCGCGGGCAACTGCGTGGTGCTGAAACCGGCCGAGCAGACGCCGGTGAGCATCCTGGTGTGGGCCGAGCTGGTCGCCGACCTGCTGCCGCCGGGCGTGCTCAACATCGTCAACGGCTTCGGGCTGGAGGCGGGCAAGCCGCTGGCGTCGAGCAGTCGCATCGCCAAGATCGCCTTCACCGGCGAAACCACCACCGGCCGCCTGATCAGCCAGTACGCCAGCCAGAACCTGATCCCGGCCACGCTGGAACTGGGCGGCAAGTCGCCGAACATCTTCTTCGCCGACGTGGCCGACGAAGACGACGACTTCTTCGACAAGGCGATCGAGGGCTTCGTGCTGTTTGCCTTCAACCAGGGCGAAGTGTGCACCTGCCCGAGCCGGGCGCTGATCCACGAGTCGATCTACGATCGATTCATGGAGCGCGCACTCAAGCGCGTGGCTGCGATCAGCCAGGGCAACCCGCTCGATGCGCGCACCATGCTCGGCGCGCAGGCATCCGGCGAGCAGCTGGAGAAGATCCTGTCCTACTTCGACATCGGCCGGCAGGAGGGCGCCAAGGTGCTGATCGGCGGCGAGCGCAACGTGCTTGGCGGTGAGTTCAAGGACGGCTACTACGTCAAGCCGACGGTGTTTTTCGGGCACAACAAGATGCGCGTGTTCCAGGAGGAGATCTTCGGGCCGGTGGTGTCGGTGTGCACCTTCAAGGACGACGCTGAAGCGCTGGCGATCGCCAACGACACCCTGTATGGCCTCGGCGCCGGCGTGTGGACGCGCAACGGCAGTCGCGCCTATCGCTTCGGCCGCGCCATCCAGGCCGGTCGCGTGTGGACCAACTGCTACCACGCCTACCCGGCGCACGCGGCGTTCGGCGGCTACAAGCAGTCCGGCATCGGCCGTGAGAACCACAAGATGATGCTCGACCACTATCAGCAGACCAAGAACCTGCTGGTCAGCTACTCGCCCAAGAAGCTCGGCTTCTTCTGAGGCCGCGCCCTGCCGACGGCCTTGGGCCGTCGGCAGCCAGCGCGCTCGCATACCACGACGAATCATCTGCCCGGGGGCTGGGCAGGATGCTGCCTGCGCGTCGTTCGCCGCGCTCAATCGTGGGCGGTGCCCACGCAGCGGCTGCCCGGGGCGGGGCGACCTTCTGTTCCCTTCGACTCACCACGAGGAAGCGACCCATGAAATCTCTCACCACCCTGCGCAAGACCGCCCTGTGTGTGGCCATGACCGTGCTGGCCGGCGGCGCACTCGCCGCCGACTACCAGCCCGTCACCACGGCGCGCCTGGGCGCCGCCGCCAGCGACAACGGCTGGCTGATGTACCGCCGCGACTACACCAGCTCCGGCTATGCGCCGTTCGACAACATCAACACCGGCAACGTGACCGGCCTCAAGCAGGTGTGGGACTACAAGACCGGCTTCGACCAGGGCCACGAGGCGCCGCCGATCGTCAACGGCGACTACCTGTTCATCACCACGCCGAAGGACGAGCTGCTCGCGTTCCAGGCCAGCACCGGCAAGCTGCTGTGGAAATACCAGCAGGATCTCTCCCACGTCGGCCTGAAGACGGTCTGCTGCGACGTGGTCAACCGCGGCGTGGCGCTGTACGGCAATGACGTCTACATGGCCACGCTGGACAACTACGTGGTGGCGCTGGACGGCCCCACCGGCAAGCTGGTGTGGAAGCGCCAGCTGGCGCCGGCCGATATGGGCGGCGCGATGACGCTGGCGCCGCTGATCGTCAAGGGCAAGGTGATCGTGGGTATGTCCGGCGGCGAATACGGCGCGCGCGGCTTCGTGGCGGCGCTGGATGCCAGGACCGGCAAGCCGCTGTGGAAGCAGTTCACCATCCCCGCGCCGAACGAGCCGGGTGGCAAGACCTGGCCCAAGGGCGCGTACAAGACCGGCGGCGGCGGCGCGTGGCTCACCGGCAGCTACGATCCGACCACCGACACGCTGTTCTGGGGCGTCGGCAACCCCGGCCCGTGGCTGGCCACGCTGCGTCCGGGCGACAACCTGTACACCGATTCGGTCATCGCGATGAATCCGGCCACCGGCAAGATCAAGTGGCACTACCAGTACACGCCCAACGACACCTGGGACTACGACGGCACCAACGAAACCGTGCTCACCGACATCGACTACCAGGGCAAGCCCTACAAGGCGCTGGTGTCGGCCAGCCGCAACGGCTGGTTCTATGCGATCGACCGCACCGACGGCAAGCTGATCTACGCCGAGAAGTTCGCCACCGCCACCTCGGTCAGCGGCTTCAAGGACGGCAAGCCGGTGACCGATCCGGCGATGCGCCCGACCATCGACAAGCAGGTGTTCACCTGCCCGAGCTTCCTCGGTGGCAAGAACTGGTGGCCGATCTCGGTCGATCCGCAGACGCACCTGGCCTACGTGCCGACCATGCACACCTGCATGACCATCAAGGGCACTACGGTGGCGTACAAGGCGGGTCTGCCGTTCCTCGGTGAAACTTTCAAGGTGATGGCCGATCCGGCGTTCAAGGGTATCTGGGGTTCGGTGCAGGCGATCGATGTCAACACCGGCAAGCAGGTCTGGAATTTCCCCTCCAAGCTGCCGTGGAACAGCGGCATGCTGAGCACGGCCGGCGGGCTGGTGTTCTCCGGCAGCGCAGACGGCTATCTGTATGCGTTCGACGCCAAGACCGGCAAGGTGCTGTGGAAGAGCCCGCAGATGACCTCCGGCATCATCGGTGTACCCAGCACCTGGAAAGTCGATGGCAAGCAGTACATCGGCATCTACGCTGGCTGGGGCGGTGCCACGCCGATCTGGGGCGGTGACATGGCCAAGGATCCCGATGTGGCCAAGATCCCGGTCGGCGGCCACCTGTACGTTTTCTCGCTGTAAGCGGAGTGCCGGCATGAAGAAACATCCATCACCGCAGCACCGCTGGATCTGGCTCGCCACGATCGCCGCCGTACTCATCTACGGCGGCAGCGCCGCCGCGGCCGAACTTTCCGTGTGCATCGACAACAGCAGCCCCACCGCCAGCATGGACGCAAACCTTGCCCGTGCCGTGGCTGCCCAGCAGGGCAGCACGCTGCGCGTGCATGCCTTCAACGGCAGCGGTGGCGACGAGGGCTTCGCGCTGAGCAAGTTCAACCAGCTGGCGGAGAACCGCTGCTCGCTGGTGCTCGGCTTCCCGATCGACGCCGACGCCCATGCGGTGCCGCCAGGACTGCTGGCCAGCACACCCTATGGCCACACCGGCTTCGTGCTGGTCACGCCCAGCGGCAGCCGCGCCGAGACGCTGGCCGAGCTGCCGCTGCACAGCGATGTGGCGGTGACCTACCAGACCACGCCCAACCTGTATTTCGCCAGCCATCCGAACGTCGAGGCGGACGTCCACCGCAGCGACGCGGGCTCGCTGCATGCGCTGGAAAAGCACGCGGTGAGCGCGGCGATGCTGTGGCAGCCGACAATCGTGCGCTATCTGGCCAGCCGGCATGAGGCCAGCCGCTTCAGCTATCACGAACTGCGCGAGCCGCATGCGCAGTTCAACCTGGTGGCGCTGTACGACAGCACGAATGCACCGGCCGCGCGCGCGTTCGAGCAGTCGATCGACGCGCTGGCCCACTCGGGTCAGCTGGCCCGGCTGCTGGCGCCGTATGCGCAGGCGGGCGCAGCGCTGCCGGTGCGGCGCGGCACCGCGATGCTGCGGCACGCGCCGCGCGGTGCGTCGAGCGGCGGCCACTGCGGCGGTTCGGCAGGCAAGCCGCGCAAGCCGGCCGCGGTGCCGGCGCTGTACACGGTGGTCCAGGCCGACAACGGCAAGCAGAAGTTCCTGGCCAACTGCGCGCAGTGCCACGGCCCGACGCTGGAAGGCCGCGCCGGACCGGCGCTGAAAGGCCCCAACTTCGCCTCGGCGCAGTCGAAGTTCCACGTCAGCGACATCTTCTCGATCCTCACCCACAACATGCCGGCTACCGACCCGGGCAGCCTGGCGCATGATGACTATGTGGAGATCATGGCGTTCCTGCTGCAGCAGAACGGCTACCCGGCCGGCAGCAAGACGCTGACCTTCGAGGGCGCCAGGCGCTCGAAAGTGAAGTTGGTCTATCGTGGCGACTGAGTCGATGGGCAGGAGCAGCAGCGTGAGACAGACGGGACGACGCATCGGTTACCGCCACCTTCCCGCCACGGCCGCGGCCTGGCGTCATCCGCTCGCGGCGCTGCTGTGGGCCGGGCTGGCGATGCAGCCGCTGGCGGCGCAGGACGCACCGGCCGCTACGCCGCCGCTGCGGCTCACCACGCTGCCTTCGGTGCAGGTCAACGCGAGCCGGCTCGACATTGCGCCGTTCGACCTCCCCGCCGCGCTCAGCGTGATCAGGGTGGCGCCGGCGGAGGCGGGCCAGGCCGGCATCAACCTGTCCGAGACGTTGGTCGGGGTGCCGGGCATCCTCGCGCGCGACCGCCAGAACTACGCGCAGGACGAGCAGATCTCGATCCGCGGCTTCGGCGCGCGCGCCACCTTCGGCGTACGCAGCATCCGCGTGTTCATGGACGGCATCCCGGCCACGCTGCCGGACGGCCAGGGCCAGGTGTCGCAGTTCAACCTCGACAGCGCCGATCGGGTCGAGGTGCTGCGCGGGCCGTTCTCGGTGCTGTACGGCAATGCCGCCGGCGGCGTGGTGCAGCTGTGGAGTGCGGACGGCACGCCCACCCCGGTGACCACGGTGGGCGTGTATGCCGGCAGCAACGATACTTTCCGCTTCGGCGTCGACACCCGCGGCACGGTGGGCCGGGTCGACTACAACATCGCCGCCTCGCAGTTCCTCTCCGGCGGCTACCGCCAGCACAGCCGCGTGCGGCGGCAGTCGGCCAACGCCAAGTTCAACATCGATCTGGGCAAGCAGCGCAAGCTCACCCTGGTGTTGAACCGGCTGAGCCAGCCGGTCGCGCAGGATCCGCTGGGGCTGACCCGCGCCCAGGTCGACGCCAACCCGCGCCAGGCCACCGCCGTGGCGAGCCAGTTCAACACGCGCAAGAGCACCCGCCAGAACCAGCTCGGCGTGATCTACGAGCAGCAGCTCGACAGCGCCGACGCGCTGCGCGTGATGGCCTACTACGGCCGGCGCAGCATCGTGCAGTACCTGTCGATACCGCTCGGCCCGCAGAAGAACCCGCTGCAGTCCGGCGGCGTGGTGGCGCCGGATACCCGCTACGGCGGCACCGACCTGCGCTGGACGCACCGCGGCGAGCTGGCCTCGCGCGCGTACGAGTTCGTGCTCGGCGCCAGCGCCGACTATCAGCGCCAGCACCGGCTTGGCTACGAGAACTTCGTCGGCGGCACGCTGGGCGTGCTCGGCGCGGTGCGCCGCAACGAGAACGACAACGTCAACAACGTGGCGCAGTACGCGCAGTGGTACTGGCACTTCAGCCCGCGCTGGTCGCTGCTGCTGGGGCTGCGGCACGACGACGTGCGCTTCAGCGAGCGCGATTTCTACATCACCGCGCGCAACCCGAACGACAGCGGCCACGTCAACTACCTCGCCACCACTCCGATGGCCGGATTGCTGTTCCGTGCGGCCACCAACCTGCGGCTGTATGCCAGCTTCGGCCAGGGCTTCGAGACGCCGAGCTACAACGAGCTGGGTTATCGCAGCGACGGCCAGGCCGGGCTCGCGTTCAACCTGCGCGCATCGCGCAGCCGCAACCTGGAAGCGGGCGCGAAGTGGAAGATCACCCCGGCGCTGGAGTTCGACAGCGCCGCATTCCGCGCCGACACCAGCAACGAGCTGGCGGTGGCCACCAACGAGAACGGCAGGGCCACCTACCAGAACGTGGGCAGCGCGCGGCGGCAGGGCGTGGAGTTTTCGCTGACCGGCCAGCTGGTCGGCGACTGGCGCATGGCCGCCGGCTTCACCCACCTGCAGGCGCGCTTCCGCAACGGCTTTCGCACCTGCACCGGCACGCCGTGCGTCGCCGCCACGACGCCGGTGGCCGCCGGCGCGCGGATTCCCGGCGTGCCGGACAACTACGGCTCGCTGCGGGTCGAGCACGGCCGCGATCTGGGCTGGCGCGAGGGGCTGACGCTGACCGGCGTCGGCGCGGTCAGCGTCAACGACACCAATACCCAGCAGGCAGCCGGTTATGGTCTGATCGGGCTCGACGCCAGCTACACCCTTGCTCTGGGCGCCAGCACGCGGCTGCAGCTGAGCGCGCGGCTGGACAATCTGGCCAACCGCCGCTACATCGGCACGGTGATCGTCAACGACGGCAACGGCCGCTACTACGAGCCCGGCCCGGGCCGCACCTGGCTGCTTGGCGCCAACCTGACGTTCTGACGGAGACAGCCATGCCCGACGTCGACCGCGTTGCCAAGGTGCTCGCCACGCCGGTGGCGCAGGCGCTGATCGAGCGCCTGCGCCAGCAGCACGGCGCGCTGCTGTTCCATCAGTCCGGCGGCTGCTGCGACGGCTCCTCGCCGATGTGCTACCCGCAGCACGACTTCATCGTCGGCGACCATGACGTGCAGCTGGGTGTGATCGCCGATGCGCCGTTTTACATGAGTCCCTCGCAGTACGAATACTGGAAGCACACCCAGCTGATCATCGACGTGGTCGAGGGGCGCGGCGGCATGTTCTCGCTGGAGAACGGGCAGGGCGTGCGCTTCCTCACCCGCTCGCGGCTGTTCACCGACGCGGAGATCGCCCAGCTGATCGGCGACGGCCGCTTCTGAGCGGGCGCCGCCGCCGGGTCACAGGTGCGCGCTGATCCAGCCGACCCAGCGACGGTACACGTCGGTGGTGCGCACGATGTCCTTGGGGAAATGCGTGTCCACCGGATACGCCCAGAACTCCACCGGCACGCCGTTGTCGCGCAGCGCGTGGTACCACTCGTAGCTGTTCAGCAGCGGTACGTTGGGGTCGCCCACGTCGCCCATGATCAGGGTGGGCGCGGTGACGTTCTGCGCATAGCTGATGGGCGACTGCTGGCGCCAGATATCGCGGTACTTCGCCACCCACGGTGAGCCGCCGAAGAAGTAGGTGTCGCCGGTCTGGTAATAGGCCACGGTGTAGTCCATCACCCAGTCGGTCAGCGCGGCGCCGGACACGGCGGCCTTCCAGTTTTGATAATGGCCGGTGAGCCAGGTGGTCATGTAGCCGCCGTACGACCAGCCGCTCACCGCCACGCGTTGCGCGTCGATGCCGGGCAGCTTTTCCACCGCCGCCAGCCCGGCCATCACGTCCTTGCCCGGGCCTTCGCCGGTGTCGCGGAAAATCGCATGCTGGTAGGCGTCGCCAAGGTTGGTGCTGCCGCGGTAGTTGGGCTGGAACACCACGAAGCCGGCCGCCGCCAGCAGCTGCGGCAGCGGCGAGAACTTCAGCGTGGACGCCGCTTCCGGCCCGCCATGAATCACCAGCACCAGCGGATATTTCTGCCCGCTGCGGTAGCCCACCGGCCAGGTCAGCACGCCGTCCTCGGCGAAGCCGTCGGGGCCTTGCCACTGGAACGGCTCGCTGCGGCCCAGCGTGAGGCCGTCCACGAAGGCGTTCACGTCAGTGAGCCGGCGTGGTTTCGCGTTGACCGAGGCCATCACATAGAGCTCGCCCGGATGGCTGGCGGTAGTGCCGATGAAGGCCAGCGCGCCGGTGCGCGCCACGCTCAGTTCCGCGCCCGCTTCGACGTCGCCCAGGTCGAGCCGGCGCGCCGGGCCGGCCAGCGGCTGTTGCCACAGCACCGAGCGCGTGCCCAGGTCGCCGGCCAGCAGCAGCCCCTGGCCGCCGGGCAGCCAGGCATAGGCGTTGACGTTGTGCGCCAGCGCCGCGGTGGCGTCGGTGGTCTTGCCGTGGGCCGACACGTACACCGCATTGCCGTTGTTCTGGTCGCCGCCGCGCGGACGCAGAAACGCATAGTCGCCGCCCTGCGGCGCAAACTGCAGGTCGGTCGAGCCTTCCGCCGGCACCAGCGTGCGCGGCGTACCACCGGCGGCATCCACCGCGTCGATCACCGAGTGGAACGATGGCCCCCAGTACGGCCCGGGAAAGCGGGTGAACGCGATGCGCTTGCCGTCGGCGCTCCAGATCGGCTCGGGCGGCGGGTCCTGCTGGTCGGTCTGCAGGCTGAAGCTGCCCTCGGTGAGGCGGCTGGCGCTGCCGCCGCTGGCGGGCACCAGCCACAGCTGCGACGGCGTCAGCGCCGCGCGCACCAGGAAGTTGTTGTCGGTGACCTGGAACGCATCGTCGTGCGCCTTGATCGCCGCCGCGTTGGCCGGCTCGTCCGCGGTGACAAAGGCCAGCCGGCTGCCGTCCGGGCTCCAGCGGTACGCGTCCACGCCGTGCGTGGTGGCGGTGATGCGCTGCGCCTCGCCGCCGTCCATCGGCAGCACGAACAGCTGCACCTGCTTGCTTGCCGCGTCCATCGCCAGGAACGCCAGCCGCGTGCCGTCGGGCGACCAGCGCGGCGCACTCAGCTGCTCGCGCGGCGCGGTCAGCGCGCGGCGGGCGCCGCTGGCCACGTCGACCAAGTCGATCCGCTGCACGCTCTTGTCGGTCTTCCAGTCGGGCGTCGACACGATCACCGCGATGCGCCGGCCGTCTGGCGCGATCTGCGGTTCGCCCAGGCTGACGATGCGGCGCAGATCGGTCAGCTGGAACGGCGCGGCGGCCGCGGCGGCCGGCGTCGACAGTGGCGCAAGCAGGGCGCAGCCCAGCAGCAGCGCAGGCATTCGGATGGATCGCATCGCGGTTTCCCCGTATTCGGACAGGTGGTCGGTGGCGCGCCCGGCGGCCAGGCCGGCGGGTGGCCGCGCAGCGGAAGGTTCGCACGGTCTTCGGGCGGCTGGCAAAGCGCAGGTGCTTGCGGTCGTCCGCCCCAAGCGCAGCCGCGGGCCGGACACGCGATAATGCGCGGATGACTTCCTTCCGATTCGATCTTCAGGCCACCGACGGCGCGGCGCGGCGCGGCCGGCTCGGCTTCGACCGCGGCACGGTGGAGACCCCGGCGTTCATGCCCGTCGGCACCTACGGCTCGGTCAAGGCGATGACCCCGCGCGACGTCGGCGAGACCGGCGCCGAGATCATCCTGGGCAACACGTTCCACCTCTATCTGCGGCCCGGGCTGGAGATCGTGGGCAAGTTCGGCGGCCTGCACAAGTTCATCGGCTGGGACAAACCCATACTCACCGACTCGGGCGGTTTCCAGGTGTTCTCGCTGGCGCACAAGCGCAGGATCACCGAGGAAGGCGTCACCTTTGCCTCGCCCGTCGACGGCGCGAAAGTGTTCCTGTCGCCGGAAGTGTCGATGCAGATCCAGACCGCGCTGGATGCCGACATCGCGATGATCTTCGACGAGTGCACGCCGTATCCGGCGACGGAAAAAGTGGCCGGCGACTCGATGGAGCTGAGCCTGCGCTGGGCCGAGCGCTCGCGCCGCGGCTTCGATGAGCTGGGCAATCGCAACGCGCTGTTCGGCATCGTGCAGGGCAGCGTGTACGAAAACCTGCGCCAGCGCTCCGCCGCCGGGCTCATCGACATCGGCTTCGACGGCTACGCGGTGGGCGGCCTGGCGGTGGGCGAGCCGGAGGCCGAGCGCAACCACGCGCTGGATTTCACCGTGCCGCTGCTGCCGGCGGACAAGCCGCGCTACCTGATGGGCGTGGGCCGGCCCGAGGATATCGTGGAGGCAGTGCGGCGCGGCATCGACATGTTCGACTGCGTGATGCCCACCCGCAACGCGCGCAACGGCTTCCTGTTCACCGCCGCGGGCACGCTGCGCATCCGCAACGCGAAGTACGCCGCCGACACGCGGGTGATCGAGGAAGGCTGCGACTGCCACGCCTGCGCCGGCGGGTTCTCGCGCGCCTACCTGCGCCATCTGGATCGCTGCAACGAGATCCTCGGCAGCCAGCTCGCCACCATGCACAACCTGCGCTACTACCAGCGCCTGATGGCCGGGCTGCGCGCGGCGATCGCCGGCCGCACGCTGGACGCGTTCACCGCCGAGTTCCATGCGTGCCGCCAGGGCGCGGCGATCGCGTAAGGAGCGGACGCCCGCATGCGGCCCGGTCGCGGTGCGGCGGCTGCCGCATGGCGGCGCAGTGCACGGCCTGGGGGTGCGTGGCATAATCCACGATCTTTTACCGGACGTTCAGCGGATTTCCTGCTGTCGCCGCCACTTGTGAGACAACCCGATGAACCTCTCGATCCCGTTGGTGATGGCCCAGGCCGCTCCGGCCGCAGGCGGCAATCCGCTGCTCACCTTCCTGCCGCTGATCCTGCTGTTCGGCGTGTTCTATTTCATGATGATCCGCCCGCAGATGAAGCGGCAGAAGGAACTGCGTGCGCTGATCGCTGGTCTGTCCAAGGGCGACGAAGTGGTCACCAACGGCGGCATCGCCGGACGCGTGGACGAGGTGGGCGAGACGTTTCTCTCCGTCGAGATCGCGCCCGGCGTACTGGTCAAGGTGCAGAAGGGCGCGGTATCGCAGGTGCTGCCCAAGGGCTCGCTGAAATCCGTCTGACCGCGGTCGGATCTCCCTATTCGATGAGTGCGGCCAGGGACGGCCGCTGCTTGACTCTGGCGGTCATGGACGATCGCACAAGGAACAACCATGAGTGATTTTCCCCGCTGGAAATACGCGCTGGTAGCGCTGGTGATGCTGTTTGGCGTGATCTACGCGCTGCCGAACGCCTTCATCCCGCAGCCGGCGGTGCAGGTCACCGCCAACCGCGGCGCCGCGCCGATCGATGCGAGCGTGCAGCAGAAGGTGGCGGCCGCGCTCGCCGCGCAGCACGTGAGCGCCGGCGAAGTGGTGGTGCAGGGCGATCACCTGCTGGCCACCTTCGCCAACACCGATGTGCAGCGCATGGGCGCCGACGCCATGAAGGCGGCGCTGGGCGACAACTACACGGTGGCGTTCAAGCTGGAGTCCACCGTGCCGGGCTGGCTGCGCGCGATCGGTGCGCGCTCGATGCCGCTGGGCCTGGATCTGCAGGGCGGCGTGCATTTCCTGATGCAGGTGGATCAGAGCGACGTGCTCGACAAGCAGGAAAACAGCTACGCGGACGACATCCGCAGCCTGCTGCGCGACAAGAACATCCATTACGAATCGGTCACCCGCAATGCCGTGCGCGGCCAGGGCATCGCGGTGATCCTGCGTTCGGCCGACGACCGCAGCAAGGCGTCGGACGCGATCGCCAACGCCTACAGCGACCTCAACCTGGCCAACGGCCCCAGCACCGGCGACCGCTTCGTGCTGACCGCAGTGGTGAAGCCGGACAAGCTGCGCAGCATCGCGCGCGACACCATCACCCAGAACCTCAGCACCCTGCGCAACCGCATCAACGCGCTCGGCGTGTCCGAGCCGCTGATCCAGCAGCAGGGCGAGAACCACATCGTGGTGGATCTGGCCGGCGTGCAGGATCCGGCCGAGGCCAAGAAGCTGATCGGCACGGTGGCCACCCTGCAGTACCGCCCCGGTATCGGCCAGCCCGGCGACCCGCGCGCGCAGGAGGCGGCAAAGACCGGCAATATTCCGCCGGACGCCAACCTGTTCTACATGCGCGGCACCCAGGTGCCGGTGCTGGTCAGCAAGAAGATCATCGTCACCGGCAACGAGCTCACCAACGCTTCCTCCGGTGTCGACACGCGCAACGGCAGCGCCAACGTGAACGTCACGCTGAATGCCTCCGGCGCCAAGAAGATGCTCGACTTCACCACAGACAACATCAACAAGCCGATGGCGGTGGTGTACGTGGAGACGCTGTACGACACCAAGATGGTCAACGGCAAGGAGGTGCGCACGCCCAAGACCACCGAGACGGTGATCAACGACGCCACCATCCAGGGCGCCTTCAGCAACCAGTTCGAGACCAACGGCCTGGGCAGCCAGAAGGAGGCCTCCGAGCTCGCCCTGCTGCTCAAGGGCGGCGCGTTTGCCGCGCCGGTGGACATCGTCGAGGAGCGCGTGATCGGCCCCAGCCTGGGCAAGGACAATATCGACAAGGGTTTCAATGCGGTGCTGCTGGGCCTGGCGCTGGTGCTGCTGGCGGCGGCGATCTACTACAAGCTGTTCGGCCTGGTGGCGGACATCGCGCTGTTCTTCAACTTGGTGGTGCTGGTGGCGGTGATGTCGCTGATCGGCGTCACCCTGACCATGCCCGGCATCGCCGGTATCGTGCTCACGCTGGGCATGGCGATCGACGCCAATGTGCTGATCTGCGAGCGCGTGCGCGAGGAGCTGCGCAACGGCTCCACCCCGCACGCGGCGATCCGCGCCGGCTATGAAAAGGCCTGGGCGACCATTCTCGATGCCAACGTCACCCACCTGATCGCCGCGCTGGCGCTGACCACGATGGGCACCGGCGCGATCAAGGGCTTCGGCGTGACGCTGATGATCGGCATCCTGACCTCGCTGTTCACCTCGGTGACGCTGACGCATGCCTTTACCGCGCTGATCCACGGCCACCGCAAGCTCAAGACCCTTTCGGTGTAAAGGGTTTCATTGAACAGTGCGGCCAAGGATGGCCGCGTTTGCCCGGATTGGACGTCCGTATAGAGAGCCCCGATGGAAATCTTCAACCACAACAGCAATATTCCGTTCCTTGGCATGCGCAAGTACAGCATCGCCATCGCGGTGTTCCTGATGCTCGCGTCGATCGCGCTGATCGCGGTCAAGGGTTTGAACTACGGCCTGGATTTCACCGGCGGCGTCTCGCTGGTAGTCGACTACGCGCAGCCGGTGCAGATCGCCGACGTGCGCGCGGCGCTGGCCAAGGGCGGCGTCGCGCACCCGATCGTGCAGAGCCTGGGCGGTACCCGCGAGGTGTCGATCCGGCTGCAGACCAAGGACGATCCGGCCGCGCTGGAAGCCGGCGGCAAGGTCAACCTCGATCGCATCTCCAGCGACGTGCTGGCGATGCTGCATGCGGCGCGCCCCGACGCCACGCTGAAGAGCCGCGACTTCGTCAGCGCCGAAGTGGGCGCGGAGCTGAAGAGCGACGGCAGCGTGGCGGCGGTGTTCGTGATACTCGGCATCATGGGCTATCTGTGGATTCGCTTCGAGCGGCGTTTCGCGATCGCCGCGGTGGCCACCGAAATCCACGACGTGCTGGTGACGCTGGGCATCCTGGCGCTGGTGCAGCGCGAGTTCGACATGACAGTGCTGGCCTCGGTGCTGGCGGTGATCGGCTACTCGATCAACGACAAGGTGGTGGTGTTCGACCGCATCCGCGAGCTGTTCCGGCTGGCGCGCAAGGCCGAGCCGGAGGAGATCCTCAACCGCTCGATCAACAACACCTTGTCGCGAACCATCATCACCTCGCTGTTCACTGGCATCACCATGAGCGCGCTGTTTTTCTTCGGCGGCCCGGCGGTGCACGGCTTCGCCGTCACCATGCTGATCGGCATCCTGGTCGGCACGCTGTCTTCGATCTTCGTGGCCAGCCCGATCCTGCTGTGGCTGGGCGTGTCGAAAAAGGACCTGATGCCGGTGACAAAGGAAAACCCCGAGCTGGCGCGCCGCCCGTAAGTCACCCCTCTTGCATCATTTGCACTGTGGGAGCGACTTCAGTCGCGATGCTCCCGCTTCGATGCTGGTTCACTGCAAGGACTGTGGGAGCGACTTCAGTCGCGATGCTCCCGCTTCGATGCTGATTCAGTGCAAGAGCATCGCGACTGAAGTCGCTCCCACCATGGAGCCGCTTCGGGCCTGCCTGCTTGCTCCGGGTCGCGTTGCCCCGGCTTTGATGCCGGGTCCCTGCAACAAAAGCATCCGCATCCTTAGCACTGTGGGAGCGACTTCAGTCGCGATGCTCCAGCTTTGATGCCGCGTCAGTGCAAGAGCATCGCTGCTGATTCAGTGCAAAAGCATCGCGACTGAAGTCACTCCCACACAAAAGCGCTTACCCCGCGGCGGGATGCCTGCGCAGCTCGGTTTGCAGCTGCGCCAGCCGCTGCGGCGTGCCCACGTCGGTCCAGCGGCCGCGATGGTGGCTGCCGCTGACCTGGCCCCGCGCCATCGCCGCGCGCAGCAGCGAGACCAGCTTGAAGCGCGGCGGTGTGCTCTGTGCCGCGACGTCATCGCCGATCACCGCGCGCCAGTCGTGCAGCAGTGCGGGCCGGAACACGCCGATGCCGCTGAAGGTGAGCTTCGGCGCGCCCGCCTCGTGCAGCAGGCCCTGCGCGTCCAGCGCGAAATCGCCATCGGGATGATGCGCCGGATTGTCCACCATCAGCAGATGCGCCAACTCCGCTGGCGCCGGCGGCAGGGCGCCGAAATCAGCGTCGCACCACACGTCGCCGCTGATGGCGAGGAACGGCTCCGACCCCAGCAGCGGCAGCGCGTTGAGCATGCCGCCGCCGGTTTCCAGTGGGGTCGGCCCCTCGTAGGCGTAGCGGATGCGCAGGCCCCAGCGCGCGCCGTCGCCTAGCGTGTCGGGAAACTGTTCGGCCAGGTGTGAGGTGTTGATCACGACGTAGCGCACGCCAGTCGCTGCCAGTTTTTCCAGATGCCACACGATCAGCGGCTTGCCGCCCACGCGCAGCAGCGGCTTGGGCGTGCGGTCGGTCAGCGGACGCATGCGCTCGCCCAGCCCGGCGGCGAAGATCAGCGCGTGCCTCATGCCGCCACCGGCAGGCGCAGGTCGCGTGCGCCGACGCAGCGTTCGAGCAGCGCCGCCAGCGCGGCCAGCTCGGGGTAGCGGCTGGCCACCTCGATCACGTAGCGGTACACGCGCGGCAGGTCGTCGAGGTAGCCGGGCTTGCCGTCGCGGTAGGCGAGCCGGCAGAAGATGCCGAGCACCTTGAGGTGGCGCTGCAGCCCGATCAGGTCGAACCAGCGCAGGAAGCGCGCGCGGTCGACGCTGGCGTCGATCAGCCCGGCCTGCTGCAGGCGCTGGCGGTAGCCTTCGGCCCAGCCTTCCACCCGCGCGGGATCCCACGCGATGTAGCAGTCGCGCAGCAGCGAGGCGAGGTCGTAGGTGAGCGGGCCGAGCAGGGCGCCCTGGAAATCGATGATGCCCGGATTGTTGTCGCCGACCACGAGCAGGTTGCGGCTGTGGAAATCGCGGTGCACGAAGCAGCGCGGCTGCACCATCGCCTCGTCGAGGATCACGTCGAACGCATCCTGCAGCAGCTGCCGCTCGCGCGCATCGGTCGCGTGGCCGAGGTGGCGGGCCAGGAACCACTCCGGCATCAGCTCCAGCTCGCGCTGCAGGAAGGCGCGGTCGTAGGGCAGCATGCCGCGCACGTCGGTGTGCGACTGCAGGCGCAGCAACGCGTCCAGCGCCGCGCCGTACAGCGCGTCCACCGTGTCCTCGCCGAGCGCGGGCAGGTAGAGGTCGGAGCCGAGATCCTCGATCAGCAGGAAGCCTTGCTGCAGGTCGTGCGCGCGCACGGCCGGCACATGCAGTCCGGCCGCGGCCAGCCGTGCGCCGATCGCCAGCCACGGCGCCGGATCCTCCTGCGCGGGCGGCGAATCCATCACGATCCAGCTTTGCCCCTGATGATGGGTGCGCCAGTAGCTGCGGAAACTGGCATCGGCCGAAGCCGGTGCGAGCTGCAGCGCGGGATCGCCCAGGGCGGCCCGGGTCCAGGCGAGGCGGGCAGCAATGCGATCGTGGGTTTCCATGCAACTCGGGTCAGCCGGTGGCCGCTCAGCTTAACGCCAGCGAGGCCGCACGAAAACCTTGGCGCAGGTGCCCGCGTCACCCCGCAAGGCATGCTTGCGCCGCAGCAACCTGTGCTTTGGGGAACTTCTAGAAACCAGGATTTTGCTCGTCATCCCGGCGAAAGCCGGGATCCAGTGCCTCTGATTTCAATGAGTTGAAGTCGCTGGATTCCGGCTTTCGCCGGAATGACGAGGTTTCTGGAGGTTCGCTTTGAATGAGTGGCGGATGCCGCTATCGGACAGCGCACGAAGGCACGCAGGCTGCGGTCGACAACGCCTCACCACACCCGGTGAACGGTGGCGGCGACGTATTCGCGGGCCGGATCAACCAGCCTCTCACAGGTTATAGGCCCGCTCCTCGTGTTCGGCGAGATCCAGTCCGATCTGCTCCTGCTCGGTATCCACGCGCAAGCCGAGCGTGCGATCGAGCAGCTTGAGGATCAGCAGGCTCAACACCGCGCTCCATGCCACGGTGAAGCCGACGCCCCTGGCCTGGATCCACAGCTGCCCGCCCAGCGAGGTCACCGTGCCGAACCCGCCGAGTTTCGGCGAGGCCAGCGGCCCGGTCAGCAGCGCGCCGATGATGCCGGCGATCGCATGCACGCCGAACACGTCCAGCGTGTCGTCGTAGCCGAACCGGTGCTTGAGCTTGGTGGCGCTGAAGAAACAGACCATGCCGGCGATCAGCCCCAGCGCCAGCGCACCGCCGGGGCCGGCGGTGCCGGCGGCCGGCGTCACCGCCACCAGCCCGGCCACCGCGCCCGAGACGATGCCCAGCACGCTGGCCCGGCGATGCATGATCCACTCCACCGTGACCCAGCCGATCGCGGCGGCGGCGGTGGCGATCTGGGTCACCAGCATCGCCATGCCCGCGCTGCCGTTGGCGGCCACCGCCGAGCCGGCGTTGAAGCCGAACCAGCCCAGCCACAGCAGGCTGGCACCGATCACCGTGTAGCCGAGGTTGTGCGGCGGCATCGGGGTATGCGGGTAGCCCTTGCGTTTGCCGATCACCAGGCACGCGACCAGTCCCGCGATGCCTGCATTGATGTGCACCACCGTGCCGCCGGCGAAGTCGATCACGCCCAGGTCGCCCAGCAGCGAGCCCGGCCCGCCCCACACCATGTGCGCCATCGGCAGATAGACGATGGTCAGCCACAGCGCGCTGAACCACAGCATGGCGCTGAACTTCATCCGCTCGGCAAACGCGCCGATGATCAGTACCGGGGTGATGATGGCGAAGGTCAGCTGGAACATCACGAACACGCTTTCCGGCACCGTCTGGTACAGCGTGTTCGGCGTCAGGCCCGCCAGCATGACGTGATCCAGTCCGCCTACGATCGAGTGCCAGTTCACCGCGCCGGCCCGCATGCCCTCGGTGCTGAAGGCCAGCGAGTAGCCGTAGAACACCCACAGCACGGTCACCAGCGCGGTGATCGCGAAACACTGCATCATCACCGACAGCAGGTTCTTGGCGCGCACCATGCCGCCGTAGAACAGCGCGGCGCCGGGCAGCGTCATCATCAGCACCAGCATGCTGGCGGTGATCATCCAGGCGGTATCGCCGCTGTCCAGATGCGCTGGCGTGCCTTGCGCCATTGCCGGCAGGGCAAACAACGCCGCTGCCATCAGTGCCAGCCACTGCCACGTCCGCCGTGTGCGCAACGCCTTGCGTGCCAAGTGCTCCCGTTCCCGTTTCTCACAATGCATCGGCGTCGAGCTCCTGGGTGCGGATGCGGATGGCGTGTTCCAGCTCCCCGACAAAGATCTTGCCGTCGCCGATCTTGCCGGTGCGCGCGGCGCTGGTGATCGCCTCGATCGCGTGATCCAGGCGTTCGTCCGTCACCGCTACCTCGATCTTCAGCTTGGGCAGAAAATCGACCACGTATTCGGCACCGCGATACAGCTCGGTGTGCCCGTGTTGGCGGCCGAAGCCTTTCACCTCGGTTACCGTCATGCCCTGCACGCCGGCCTCGTTCAGCGCCTCGCGCACGTCATCCAGCGTGAATGGTTTGATGATGGCCGTGATCCACTTCATGTCGAAACTACCCACCGGTTGCCTGTTGCAAGCCAGACAGCACGATGCATGCCAGCATGCGCAGCGGCGCGGGCATGGGCTGCCGCTGCAGCGGTAACGTTGCGGCGTGCCGATCACGCACTAAAGCCGGGCAACTCGCTGGCAGCATTGCCCGATCATGGTGCGCGCCGGTGCCGCATTGACCGCAGCCCGGCGAATCAGTACCATTTTAGTCCCGATTCAAGCCCCGCAGGCCCGAGCGCCGCATGCTTCGCGTCAGTCGACTCACCGATTACGCCACCGTGGTGATGACCTGCATCGCCGCGCATTCGCGCGACGTGCTGAGCACGGTGCAGATCGCCGACGAGACGCGGCTGGAGCTGCCCACGGTGAGCAAGCTGCTGAAGGCGCTCGGCCATGCGGCGCTGGTCGAATCGTTTCGCGGCGTCAACGGTGGCTACCGGCTGTCGCGCCCGGCCAGCGAGATCTCGCTGGCGGAAATCGTCGAGGCGCTGGAAGGGCCGATCGGCATGACCGAATGCGGCGTGGCCGAGGGCCAGTGCGATCGCGAGTCGCAGTGCGGCGTGCGCGGCAGCTGGCAGAGGATCAACCACGTGCTGGAAAATGCCCTGCGCGCGGTGAGCCTGGCCGACATGCTCAAGCCGCCGCCGAGCCGGCGTATCGCCGTGACCGTGACATGGCCGACCGCGCGCACCGGTGAGGCCACCCCCGGATGAACCAGACCATGACCAGCGACAGCAGCAGCGCGCTGCGCGACAACGCCGAGGTGGCCGAGGCGCTCGGTCGCGGCTACGCGGCCGGCTTCGTCACCGACATCGAGATGACCAGCCTGCCGCCGGGCCTGAGCGAGGACATCATCCGCCAGCTCTCCGCGATCAAGCGCGAGCCGCAGTGGATGACGCAGTGGCGGCTCGACGCCTACCGCCACTGGCTGACCATGCCGACGCCGGACTGGGCCAGGCTGAAGATCGACCCGATCGACTACCAGGCGCTGAGCTACTACGCCGCGCCCAAGGCCGGCCTGAAATCGCTGGACGAGGTCGATCCGAAACTGCTGGAGACGTACGAGAAGCTCGGCGTGCCGCTGCACGAGCGCGCGCGGCTGGCCGGCGTGGCGGTCGATGCGGTGTTCGACTCGGTCTCGGTCGGCACCACCTTCCGCAAGGAGCTGGCCGCCGCCGGCGTGCTGTTCTGCTCGATGAGCGAGGCGATCCGCGAATATCCCGCGCTGGTGCAGCAATATCTGGGCAGCGTGGTGCCCACCGGCGACAACTTCTTCGCCGCGCTGAACTCGGCCGTGTTCAGCGACGGCAGCTTCGTGTTCATCCCGAAGGGCGTGCGCTGCCCGATGGAATTGAGCACCTACTTCCGCATCAACGCGCAGAACACCGGCCAGTTCGAGCGCACCCTGATCGTGGCCGAGGAAGGCAGCCACGTCTCCTATCTGGAAGGCTGCACGGCGCCCAAGCGCGACGAGAACCAGCTGCACGCGGCGGTGGTCGAGCTGGTGGCGCTGGAGCGCGCGCAGATCAAGTACTCCACCGTGCAGAACTGGTATCCCGGCGACGAGAACGGTGTCGGCGGCATCTACAATTTCGTGACCAAGCGTGGCGACTGCCGCGGCGACGACTCCAAGATCAGCTGGACCCAGGTGGAAACCGGCTCGGCGATCACCTGGAAATACCCCAGCTGCATCCTGCGCGGCGACCGCTCGGTCGGCGAGTTCTATTCGGTGGCGCTGACCCATCATCACCAGCAGGCCGACACCGGCACCAAGATGATCCATCTCGGCAAGCACACCAAGTCGAAGATCGTCGCCAAGGGCATCAGCGCCGGGCGCAGCTCCAACAGCTATCGCGGCCTGGTCAAGATGGAGAAGGGCGCCGACGGCGCGCGCAACCACACCCAGTGCGACAGCCTGCTGATCGGCAAGCGCTGCGGCGCGCACACCTTCCCGTACATGGAGGTGAAAAACCCCAGCGCGATCGTCGAGCACGAGGCGACCACCTCGAAGATTTCCGACGAACAGATGTTCTACTGCCGTGCGCGCGGCATCCGCGAGGAGGACGCCGTCTCGATGATCGTCGACGGCTTCTGCAAGCAGGTGTTCCGCGAGCTGCCGATGGAGTTCGCGGTGGAGGCGAAAAAGCTGCTTGAGGTGTCGCTGGAAGGGGCGGTGGGCTGATGGAAACGAACCGGACATCCGCCGCGCTGCAGCTGCGCCCCGCGACCGTGGCCGACGTGCCCGAGATTCTCGCGCTGATCCGCGAACTGGCCGATTACGAAAAGCTGCTGCACGAGGTCGATGCCAGCGAGGACGACCTGCGCCGCGACCTGTTCGGCGCCACCCCGCGTGCGCACTGCGACATCGCGCTGTCAAACGGCGAAGTCGCCGGCTTCGCGCTGTGGTTCTACAACTACTCCACCTTCAACGGCCGCGCCGGCATCTATCTGGAAGACCTGTTCGTGCGTCCGCCGTTTCGCGGCCACGGCATCGGCAAGGCGTTGATCGCGCATCTGGCGCAGCGCTGCGTGGCCGAGCAGCTGCCGCGGCTGCAGTGGTCGGTGCTGGACTGGAACGCGCCGTCGATCGCCTTCTACAAATCGCTGGGCGCGGTGGTGATGAAGGAATGGCTGACCTGCCGCATGAACCCGGCCGCCATCGCCGCGCTGGCTGGCACCAGTCAGCGTGCTGCGGCAGCCGAAGGCGCGGTGGCATGACGCGGGTTTTCCGACTTCTGCTGTGCGCCCTGTTCGCGGGCGTGAGCGGCTGCGTGGTGTGGCCGCATCACATCCTCACCGCGCCGCGCATCAGCGGCACCGTGACCCGCGCTGGCCAGCCGGTGGCCGGCGTGCATGTGCAACTGGCCGATGTGCTGACCGCCGGCGGCGCCGTGGCGCCCACCGCGATCCGTCGGGATACGGTCACCGACGCGCAGGGGCATTTTGCGATCGGGCCGATCCGCCGGTTTGCGTGGACCGGCCAGGTGCCGGTGCTGGGCGTGGAGCAGCGCACGTTTCCGTGGGGCCTGCAGCTCTCCGCCGACGGCCGCTTGTGGCAGCCGGGCTGGCTGCAGGACCCCACGCTGTTCGGCCATGTCATGAACGTCACTCTCGTCGCCCGCTGCGATCTCGGCGCCGCCAGCCGGTCGAGCGTGATCGCGGGCGACGCGTCACTGGTAGGCAATGGGTCGTGCACGCTGGCGGCCCCGGAATCGAAACAATGAGCATGCTGACAATCGACAACCTGCACGCCCGCGTGGCCGGCAAGGAAATCCTCAAGGGCCTCAGCCTCAGCGTCAGCGCGGGCGAGGTGCACGCCATCATGGGGCCGAACGGCGCCGGCAAGTCCACCCTGGGCAACGTGCTGTGCGGACGCGATGGCTACGAGGTCACCGCCGGCACGGTGACCTACAACGGCATCGACCTGCTGGCGCTGGAGCCGGAGGCGCGCGCCGCTGCCGGCGTGTTCCTGGCGTTCCAGTACCCGGTGGAGATTCCGGGCGTCAACAACACCTACTTTTTGCGCGCGGCGCTGAACGCGCAGCGCAAGGCGCGCGGCGAGCAGCAGCTGGACTCCATGCAGTTTCTCAAGCTGGTGCGCGAGAAGCTGAAAGTGATGCAGATCTCCGACGAGCTGCTGCATCGCGCGGTCAACGAGGGTTTCTCCGGCGGCGAGAAGAAGCGCAACGAGATCTTTCAGATGGCGGTGCTGGAGCCGCAGCTGGCGATCCTCGACGAGACCGATTCGGGGCTGGACATCGACGCGCTGAAGCAGGTGGCGCAGGGCGTCAACGCGCTGCGATCGCCCGCGCGTGCGTTCCTGATGATCACCCACTACCAGCGCCTGCTCGATTACGTGGTGCCCGATGTCGTGCACGTGCTGGCCGACGGCCGCATCGTCGAGAGCGGCGACAAGTCGCTGGCGCTGAAGCTGGAGGCGCAGGGCTACGCCGGGCACGCGGCGGGAGCGGCGGCATGAGCCAGCCGGCCATGCCGCCGCTGCTGGCATCGCTGCTGGATGCGCCGCTGCCGCCCAGCGGCATCGACTGGCTGGATCAGGTGCGGCGCGAGCAGCGCGCGGCCTTTGCGGCCGGCGGCCTGCCCGACACGCGGATGGAGGCGTGGAAATACACTGCGCTGCGGGCGCTGGCCCAGCGCCGCTTCGCCAGCGGCGACGCCGCGGCGCAGACGCACGCGGTGGACACCGCTGCGCTGGTGCTGCCCGGCATCGCCGGACCGCGGCTGGTGTTCGTCAACGGCGCGTTCCGCGCCGACCTGTCGCGGCTGGACGCGCTGCCAACCGGGCTGGTGCTGCAGCCGCTGTCGCAGGCGCTGCAGGGCGATGCCGAGCCGCTGCGCTTCGCGCTGTCGCGCCAGGCGCGCGAACCCGGCGATGCGTTCGCGCGGATCAACGCCGCCAGCGCCGGCGACGGCGTGGTGTTGCGGGTCGCCGCCGGCGCGAAAATCACCGCACCGGTGCAGCTGGTGTTTGTCGGTGCGGCCGCGGCGGTCGACCTGGCCTGGCATGCGCGCAGCGTGATCGAGCTGGGCGAAGGTGCCGAGCTGAGCCTGATCGAGCAGCATGTGGCCAGCGGCGAGCAGATGCATCTGGCTACGCTGGTCAGCGCGATCGAGCTGCGCGAGGGCGCGCGTCTGCACGCCACCGTGCTGCAGCACGCGGCCATCGGTGCCAGCCTGATCCGGCGCAGCCAGCTGCGCCTGCAGGCGCGCGCGCACGCCACCGTGCACGTGCTGGAACTCGGCGGCGCGCTGGTGCGCCACGACCTGCAGGCCGAACTGGTGGGCGATGGCGCGCGGCTGGATACGCGCGGCGTATTCATGCCGCATGGCCGCCAGCACGTCGACACCCAGCTGGCGATCCGCCATCAGGCGCTGAACACCGCCTCCAGCTCGATCTGGCGCGGCGTGGCCAGCGACCGCGCGCGTGGCGTGTTTCGCGGCGCGATCGTGGTGGCGCCCGGCGCCGACGGCAGCGATGCCAGCCTCAGCAACAAGAACCTGCTGCTGTCGCCCGGCGCCGAGATCGACACCAAGCCGGAGCTGGAAATCCACGCCGACGAAGTGAAGGCCGCGCACGGCGCCACCGTCGGCCAGCTCGACGAGCGCGCGCTGTTCTACCTGCGCTCGCGCGGCCTGCCGCTGGCGGAAGCCCGCGCCCTGCTGACTGCCGCGTTCTGCCGCGCGGTGCTGGACGATCTGCCGAACGAACCGCTGCGCGACCATCTGGCCACGCTGCTGCTCGCGCAGCTGCCGGATACTTGAGCGAAGCAGGCGACGAACGTCGAAGCTGGAAGCCGCCGTAAAAACCCTCTCCCTGCGGGGAGAGGGCAGGGTGAGGGGCCACTCTCGCGAAGAGCCATAGCGAAGCTGCCAGCAAGAGTGCAGGTTGCATTGAAGCGGAGCCATCAGCATGAACCCACAACCCACCCCCACCGTCTTCGACATCCAGCGCATCCGCGCGGATTTCCCGCTGCTGGCGCGCACCGTGCACGGCAAGCCGCTGGTGTATTTCGACAACGCCAACACCAGCCAGAAGCCGGCGTCGGTGATCGAGGCGATGAACGCCCACTACCGCGAACACAACGCGAACGTGTCGCGCGCAGTGCACCAGCTTGGCGAGGAGGCCACGGCCGCCTACGAGGGTGCGCGCGACAAGCTGGCGCGCTTCATCAACGCCGCCTCGCGCAACGAACTGATCCTCACCTCCGGCACCACCCAGTCGATCAACCTGGTCGCCTACAGCTACGCGCTGCCGCGGCTGCAGGCCGGCGACGCGATCCTCACCACCACCATGGAGCATCACGCCAACATCGTGCCGT
>JAJYSM010000116.1 GCA_021793575.1 Pseudomonadota bacterium | reverse complement strand
CGCGCTGCAGGGCGGCACGGAACGCCTGGAAGCGCGTCAGTTCGGTGCCGTCCAGTCTGACCGGCGTGACCACGGCCGGCAGCAGCTTGACCGGATTGGCCTGCGGCGTGACGGTGGCGGCCTGCGCCTCGATGCGCAATGGATCGATGCGCTTGCCGTGCTCCCAGATCTCGAAGTACAGATGCGGCCCGGTGGACAGCCCGGTGCTGCCGACGTAGCCGATCACCTGCCCGGCGCGCACCATCTGGCCATCGTGCAGGCCGCGCGCGTAATGCCACATGTGACCATAGCGGGTGACCAGATCCGGGCCGTTGCGCAGTTCGATCATGCGCCCGTAGTAGCCGTGCCAGCCGATGAAATCGACGCGGCCGGCGGCCACGGCGTGGATCGGCGTGCCCATCGGCGCGGCCAGATCGACACCCTTGTGGAACTCGGGGATGTGCAGCACCGGGTTGATGCGCCAGCCCCAGCCCGAGGTCAGCCGTGCCGAGGGCAGCGGCATCTGCAGCCGGATCGGCATCAGACCCTGGCCATCGGAGTCGGCCAGCACGGTGTGGCCGTTGGCGTCGATGAAACGGTACAGGGTGTGCTCGCGCCCGGCGTCGTACACGGTCAGGCGCACCAGGTCGGGCTCGGTCGAGGCGGCCTGGCGGATGAACAGCGCATCGACCAGCGCACCCGGCGGTAAGGGCTGCGGCAGGGTGCTGTCGTGCCGCAGCCAGTCCTCGATGGCCTTGGACATCAGCGGGTCGATGTGACGCGCCTCGAGCTCATCGCTGAGCGAGTGCGCCACCATGAAGCTGACATCCTCGGGCGTGCCGCGCGGCAGGATCGGCGCGCTGCCATCGGTGACGCCGTTGTCCACCGGCGTGGTCAGCGTGGCGGCCAGCTGGCCGCCCTGGCTGCGCATGTCGGCGGCCAGGTGCCGCTGCGGCGCGGCGCCGCCAAAGCCCCAGCCCAATACGAGATTACGGAAGTGCGGATCCTTGTGCAGGATGCGCACCCCGACCACGTGATGCCCGCCGCGCACCGGCACCAGGCAGGCCTGGATGCGGTCGCCCGCGCGCAGCATGCGCAGCGGCATCTGATGCGCAATCTTCTGGCCCCACACGAAGGCGTCGCTGCGGGTCACGCCCCAGTGCGCGAACACGCCGTCCAGCATCTGGCCGGGGCGCAGCACGGTGGACACCTGCTGGCAAGCGAACGCGGGAGCGGACAGACCCGCCAGGGCCAACAGCAGCGGCGCAAGCGCACGATGGATAGAGCGCATCGGTCAATCCTCGGTCGGATGGGTGTCGGCCCGCGCCCTGTCGCGCAGCCGTCACGAAGCGAAGCATCGTCTCTTATAGCCGCCGCTCGTTAGGCGGGCGTTAGATCACGCGGGATTCACGCCTTACCGAAGTGTACGATTTCGTATGAACCGACCGGTTCAATTTTCCCTTGCCTGCGGGAACTTGCACGCCCGGTCCGGGTTTCAGCGCGAGGAAACGTACTTTTCGCGGCGAATGTGCGGCACCGGCAGGCCGGCCTGCTTCAGCGCCTCGAAGCTCTGGTCGACCATGTTGGGGTTGCCGCACAGATAGACGATATCGCCCGCCGCATCCGGCCGCAGCAGCGGCAGCGCCGTTTGCACGTAGCCGAGATGGTCGTGCGGCCCAGGCCGCGCGCGCGCGCCGCGGCTGAAGCAGGGGATGAAGCGGAAGCCTGGCTGCGCCGCCGCGAAGGCTTCGAACTCCTCGCCGTACAGCAACTCGGCCTCGCTGCGCGCGCCGTACACCAGCACTACCTCGAGGTCGCGCCTGCGCACCTGCGCGGCCAGTTGCGGCAGCATGGCGCGGTAAGGCGTGACGCCGGTGCCGGTGGCGATCAGCAGGTAGCGCCGGTTGGTATCGCCCTCGCCCAGCACGAAGCGGCCGTAGGGGCCGCTGGCCTCCACCGTGCCGCCTTCATCCAGATGTGCGAACAGAGCGCTGGCGGCGCCGCCCGGCACGAAACTCACCGCGATCTCGATCAGCCGCACCGGCTCACCGTGGCGCGCCGCCACCGTGGCCACCGAATAGCTGCGCTTGGTGGGCTTGCCGTCGGCATGGGTGAAGTGGATCTGCAGGAACTGGCCGGGCGTGAAGGCGAAGGCTGCGCCGTCGGTGCGCGCGAACGCAAGGTGGCGCACGCTGGGCGCGAGCATGCGGCTCTGCGCCAGGCGCAGGGTGAAATGCTGGGTCATGGCGATACGGATGTGGGTTGCCGCAAGGGAATCGCTGCGTCTGCCTGGGCGCGACGGGGCGCGCGCGGAGCGCCGATATACTAGCCGCTTACCCTTGGCGAACACTTCATGGACGCGACTCCCGCGCTCGATCTGCGCGCGCTGCGCAAAACCTATCCCAACGGCGTCGAGGCACTGAAAGGCATCGATCTGCGCGTCGAGGCCGGCGACCTGTTCGCGCTGCTGGGGCCGAACGGCGCCGGCAAGTCCACGCTGATCGGCATCCTGGCTTCGCTGGTCAACAGCACCGGCGGCGAGGCGCGCGTGTTCGACGTGTCCGTGCAGCGCCAGCGCAGCCGGGCCATGGCGCTGCTGGGCGTGGTGCCGCAGGAGATCAACCTCAACCAGTTCGAGAAGCTGTTCGACATCTGCGTCAACGAGGCCGGCTTTTACGGCGTGCCGCGGCCCATCGCCAAGCAGCGCGCCGAGAAGTACCTCAACGAGCTGCGCCTGTGGGACAAGGCGCAGCAGCCGGCGCGCAATCTCTCCGGCGGCATGAAGCGGCGGCTGATGATCGCGCGCGCCATGATGAACGAGCCGCGCGTGCTGATCCTGGACGAGCCCACCGCCGGCGTCGACATCGAGATCCGCCGCTCGATGTGGCAGTTCGTGCGCCAGATCAATCGCGAGGGTGTCACCGTCATCCTGACCACGCATTACCTCGAGGAAGCGGAAAACCTGTGCCGCAACGTGGCCATCATCGATCACGGCCGCATCGTCGAGCACACCACGGTGAAGGCGTTGCTGGCCAAGCTGGACGTGGAGACTTTCGTGCTCGACCTGGCCACGCCCTGCACACAACAGGCGGTGCCGCACGTCGAAGGCCTGCAGCTGAAGCGCATCGACGAATCCACGCTGGAAGTCGAACTGCCGCGCGGACGCGACCTCAACACGCTGTTCGCGGCGCTGAGCGGCGCCGGCATCATGGTGCGCTCCATGCGCACCAAGGCCAACCGCCTGGAGGAGCTGTTCCTGCGGCTCACCGGCAACGGCGCGGAGCGGGCGGCATGACCGCGCGCGAGCAATGGGTGGCATTCCTCACGCTGATCCGGCGCGAGGTGATCCGCATCCTGCGCATCTGGGGCCAGACCCTGATGCCGCCGGCGATCACCATGACGCTGTACTTCCTGATTTTCGGCACGCTGATCGGCAGCCGTATCGGCACCATCCACGGCTACACCTACATGCAGTACATCACCCCGGGCCTGGTGATGATGAGCGTGATCGTCAACAGCTACGGCAATGTCACCAGTTCGTTCTTCGGCGCCAAGTTCGGGCGCTATGTGGAGGAGATGCTGGTCAGCCCGATGCCGCCGCGCGTGATCCTGGCCGGCTACATCGGCGGCGCGATGCTGCGCGGGCTGATGGTGGGCGCGATCGTACTGGGCATCTCGCTGTTTTTCACCAGCCTGCACATGGTCAATATCTGGGTGACGATCAGCAGCGTGGTGCTGACCACGGCGATCTTCTCGCTGGCCGGCTTCATCAACGCCATGTTCGCGCGCAAGTTCGACGACATCGCGCTGGTGCCCACCTTCGTGCTGACCCCGCTCACCTACCTCGGCGGCGTGTTCTATTCGATCGACCAACT
>JAJYSM010000006.1 GCA_021793575.1 Pseudomonadota bacterium | reverse complement strand
AAACAGCTTCGCGCACTTCAACACAAGGCCAGGCAACTTGGCCTCGCGCTCGTCCATGTGGCCTGATCGCTTGAGTATGGAAAATGCTTAAATCAACGGCTTACGTGATGTTTGATGAGAGCGACTTTCGTGGGAGCAATTTTTGTGGGAGCGACTTCAGTCGCGATGCCTTTGCTTTGATGCAGCAGATGCCTTTGCTTTGATGCAGCATCAGAACAAGAGCATCGCGACTGAAGTCGCTCCCACAAAAAGCATTCGCGCCCAGGCTGCGCCTACACGGTGGCGCGCAGCACGGCAAGCACGTCGGCCTCGGCCACGCCGGCGACGATCTCGGCGCGGCCGATGCCGCGCCACAGGATCAGCCGCAGCTGGCCGGCGCTGTTCTTCTTGTCCAGCCGCATCAATCCCAGCAGCTGCTGCGCGTCCATGCCGGGCGGGATCGCGCTGGGCAGGCCGAGCTGTTCGAGCAGGCGCTGCAGCCGCGCGCCGTCGGCGGGCTGGCTCAGGCCGAGGCGCTCGGACAACTGCGCGGCCAGCCGCATGCCGATCGCCACGCCTTCGCCGTGCAGCACGGCGGTGTAGTTTCCCGTCGTCTCGATCGCGTGGCCGAAGGTGTGGCCGAGGTTGAGCAGGGCGCGCTCGCCCTGTTCGGTTTCATCGCGCGCGACCACGCCGGCCTTGTACTGAAGCTTGCGCGCGATCGCCTCCATCACGGCGGCGGGATCGCGCGCGGCCAGCGCGTCGGCATGCTGTTCCAGCCATGCGAAAAACGCCGCGTCGCCGATCGCCGCGCCCTTCACCACCTCGGCCAGGCCGGCGCGGTATTCGCGTTCGGGCAGGGTGGTCAGCGTGTCGAGGTCGGCCACCACGGCGCGCGGCTGGTGGAAGGCGCCGGCCAGGTTCTTGCCCGCGGGCAGGTTGACGCCGGTCTTGCCGCCGACCGCGGAGTCGACCATCGCCAGCAGCGTGGTCGGCATCTGGATGAAGTCGATGCCGCGCATCCAGCACGCCGCACTGAAGCCGGCCAGGTCGCCGACCACGCCGCCGCCCAGCGCGATCACGCAGGCGTCGCGGGTGGCGCCCAGTTCGGCGAGTGCTGCGAGCGCGCGGCCGACATTGGCGAAGGTCTTGTGCGCCTCGCCGTCGTCGAGCAGGAACGGCGACCAGCGCAGACCGTGCAGCCCGGCCTCGATCCGCGGCAGATACAGCGGCGCCACCGTGGTGTTGCTGATCACCAGCGCGTGCCGGCCGCGCAGCGCAGCGCGCCAGCGGGCGTGATCGGCGAGCAGGCCGGCGCCGATCCATACCGGATAGCTGCGCGGGCCGAGGGCGACGGTGAGGCTGTGGATGGCGGGCTGGTTCATGCGCTCTGCTGGGATGCGGCGAGCGGTGTGCGCTGCCAATGATGATCGATCAATGCGATGCAGCGTTCGCCGGCGGCCAGCACGCTGGCCTGCTCGCCCGGCACCGCCAGGTCGGCCAGCGCGCGGTACAACGGCTCGCGGATCTGCGCCATCGTCTGCAGTCGTTCGCGCCGATCAGATACGGCCAGCAGCGGCCGGCGGTGATCGCGTTCGAGCCGTTCCAGCTGCTGCTCGACGCTGGTCTGCAGCCACACCACGTAGCCGCGTTCGGCCAGCTGCCGGCGGTTGTGCGGGTCGAGCACGGCGCCCGCGCCGGTGGCCAGCAGCACGCCGGCGCGCTGGCTGCAGGCATCCAGCGTCGTGCTCTCGCGCTGGCGGAAGCCGGCCTCGCCCTCGATCTCGAACACCGTGCTCACATCCACGCCGCATTGGCGCTCGATTTCCTGGTCGAGATCGACGAACGGCAGGCCATAATGCGCGGCCAGCCGACGCCCGAGCGAGGTCTTGCCGGCGCCGGTCGGGCCGATGAGGAAAAGGTTGCACGACGGATTCATGCGCAAATGCTAACAGGGCGGGTTCGCCCGCCGTGAGGAGGACTGCCGTGACGCACCAACGCGTGTTGCTGGCCGGCTGCGGCGACCTGGGCCTGCGCGTGGCGCAACGCCTGCGTGCGCGCGGCGACGCAGTGTGGGCGCTGCGCCGTCAGCCGCCCACCGCCGACGCCAGCGGCAGCCACTGGCTGCGCGCGGATCTGACCGATGCGGACAGCCTGCGCGCACTGCCCGCCGGCCTCACCCAGCTGGTCTATCTGCCCACGCCGGATCGGCGCGACGAGGCGGCCTATCGCGCCACCTTTGTCGACGGGCTGCGCCACGTGCTCGAGGCGGCAGGCAGCGCCTCGCTGCAGCGCGTGCTGCTGGTGTCCTCCAGCGCGGTCTACGGCGAGCACGACGGCGCTTGGGTGGACGAGGACACGCCCGCGGCGCCGCTCGCGTTCAACGGCAGGCTGCTGCTGCAAGCCGAGCAGCTGCTGGCGGCGCAGCCGGTGCCGGCGATCGCGCTGCGGCTGGCCGGGCTGTACGGGCCGGGGCGGTCGCAGCTGTTCGAGCGGCTGCGCGCGGGCCAGCTGCGGGTGCCGCGCACGCAGCGGCACTGGGCCAACCGCATGCATGCCGACGATGCCGCCGCCGCGATCGCGCACCTGCTGGCGCTGGCCGATCCGCTGCCGTGCTACCTGGGCGTGGACAGCACGCCGCTGCCGCTGGACCAGCTGTACGACGCGCTGGCGCAGCTGATCGGCGCCGAGCCGCCGCCGGACGGCCCGCCGCCGCCGGGCATCGGCAGCAAGCGGCTGAGCAACGCGCGGCTGCGCGCCAGCGGCTTCGCCCTGCGCTGGCCAGACGCGCGCGATGGCTATGCCGCGCTGCTGCGCGACGGCTCGTAGAAGCGCGGGCGCTTGCCTCGCGACGGCGCTTCGCTACGCTTCGGGCAAACGCTGGTAGCCACCCCGGCCAGCGCCTGTGCCCATCCCCCCCAACGTCACGGAGCAAGCTCATGCCCAATACCATCCCGCCCGCCATGGTCAGCACCGGCAACGAGATTTTCGGCCATCGCGTGGTGCGCCCGCTGGGCATCGTGCGCGGCATCACGGTGCGTTCGCGCAGCGTGATCGGCAACCTCGGCGCGGCGCTGCAGACGCTGGTCGGCGGCAACATCACGATCTACACCGAGCTGTGCGAGAAGGCGCGCGAGGAAGCGTTCGAGCTGATGCTGCAGCATGCGGCCGCGATGGGCGCCAACGCGGTGCTGGCGATGCGCTATGACGCCAACGATGTGGCCGAGGGCGTCACCGAAGTGCTCGCCTACGGCACCGCGGTGCAGGTCGAAGCGGCCGGCTGAACGCCGCTTCGGCGGCCGCAAACGCAGCTGACAAGCCGCCAGCACCGAAACCGATGGCCGTTGGCAAGCCTGTTGCATTGACGTTGGCATGAACGATCATGCCTACGACATCTCCTACATCGAAGCCGAACTCATCGAGGCCTGCATGCCGGCGCCGCGGGCGGTGAAAGCCCCCGCCCCAGCAGCGCTGCCCACCGCGGTGGCCGAAGCGCAGGAGGCCATAGCGCAGGAACTGATGGCGGCGGCGGACATCCACGAAGCCCTGATCCAGCAGTATCTGCGGATGAGCGGCAACGTGATCACCAGCGAGTGGTCGCACTGAGCTACCTGCAGGGTCAGCCAGCCTGCCGTGGCGGAGCCGGAATGGACCCAATGCGACACTTCGCTGCCATTCCGCGTCCGATCAGGTCGGCGGCATCCGGCTGAGCGCCAGGCGTCGCGAAGGCGCACAAACGAAAGCCCGGTTTCCCGGGCTTTCTGCATCAATCCACGCCAGCCGTGATCAGACAATCTCGGGCAGGCTGCCGACGCCCGCCTCGATCGCGGCCTGGTGCATCAGGCAGCGCGGCAGGATGCGCGCAAAGTAGAAGCTGGCGGTATCGCGCTTGGCCTGCTTGAACGCGGCGGACTGCACGCCGGCCTCGGCGGCGACCACGCTGCGGACCCACAGATAGGCCAGCGTGACGTAGCCGGAGTAGTACAGGTAGTCGGTGGCGGCGGCGCCGAGCTCCTCCGGGTTGGCCTGCACGCCCTGGGCCAGCTTGATGGTCATGTCGCCCCACTGCTTCGCGTACACCGCCAGCGGTCCGATCAGCGAACGCAGCGCCGTGTCTGCGCTGTGCTGCTGGCAGAACGCGCTGATCTCCTCCAGAAAGTGCTTGAAGCCCACCCCTTGCAGCTGGAGGATCTTGCGTCCCAGCAGATCGGCCGCCTGGATCCCGGTGGTGCCTTCGTACAGCGTGGTGATACGGGCGTCGCGGGCAAACTGCTCCATGCCGTTCTCGCCGATGTAGCCGTGGCCGCCGTAGATCTGCAGCGCCTCCTTGGTGCACTCGATCGCCAACTCGGTGACCACGCCCTTGGAGATCGGGATCAGGAACGCCGCCAGCTCACCGGCCTTCTGACGGGCTGCCGGATCGGTGGCGCGCGCCTCGATGTCGGTCTGCAACGCGTTGTACAGCACCAGCAGACGCGAGCCCTCGACGAAGGCGCGCTGGGTCAGCAGCATGCGCCGCACGTCCGGCTGCACCAGCAGGTTGTCGGCCGGCTTGTCGGGGAACTTCGTCCCGGACAGCGCGCGCGACTGCAGCCGTTCGCGCGCGTAGTTGAGGCTGTTCTGCAGTGCGCGCTCGGCCAGCGCCAGGCCCTGCACGCCCACCGCGAGGCGCGCGGCATTCATCATGGTGAACATCGCTGCCAGACCCTTGTGCGGGGGGCCGATCAGGTAGCCCTCGGCACCGTCGAAGTTCATCACGCAGGTGGCCGAGCCCTTGATCCCCATCTTGTGCTCGATCGCGCCGGCCGCGGCGCCGTTGCGCTCGCCCAGCGAGCCGTCCGCGTTGAGCTTGAACTTGGGCACGATGAACAGCGAGATGCCGCGGCTGCCGGCCGGGGCGCCGGGCAGACGGGCCAGCACCAGATGCACAATGTTCTCGGTGAGGTCGTGCTCGCCGGCGCTGATGAAGATCTTGGTGCCGCTGATCGTGTAGGTGTCGGCGTCGTGCAGGCCCTTGCCGGCGGGTTCGGCACGGGTTTTCAGCAGGCCCAGGTCGGAGCCGGCCTGCGGCTCGGTAAGGCACATGGTGCCGGTCCAGCGACCCTCGACGATCGGCTTCATGAAGCGCTCGCGCTGCCACTCCTCGCCGTGCATCTCCATCGCGTGGCAGGCACCCTCGGACAGCAGCGGATACAGGCTCCATGCCAGGTTGCCGCTCTGGAACATTTCGGTGGTGGCGGTGCCAAGCACCGCCGGCAGCGCCTGGCCGCCATAGGCCTCGGACATCGTCAGGCCGGCCCAGCCGCCGCCGGCGAACTGGTCGAATGCCTCCTTGAAGCCCTTCGGCGTGGTCACCGTACGGGTGGCCTTGTCGTAGCGGCAGCCTTCCACGTCGCCGGGCCAGTTGGTGGGGGCCAGCACTTGCTCGGCCAGCTTGCCGGCCTCTTCCAGCACGGCATCGAGCAGATCACGGGTATGCCCCTCACCGCCCTTCAGGCCGGTAAGTACGGCCTCGGCGCCGAGTACGTCGAACAGGGCAAAGCGCTGGTCGTCCAGAGGGGCCTTGTAGATGGTCATCGCGGTTTCCTTCGGTTGAATGCGTGCTGGGGGTGGGTGTCAGCGGTAGGTGTTGGCAAGGCCGGGCACCGGCGAGAGCCAGTCGTTGCCGCTGAAGTCGAAACTGCGCGGCTGTTTTTCCTGCTCCGGCCGCGCGCTGGTGCTGCCGCTGAGGCGGTAGCCGACCGATCCGGCGCTACCCTTGCCGGCGATCGCCTGCAACGCCTGCGTCATCGCGGTGGTGGGCAGCACGTCGAGCTGGATCACATCGCCGGTCAGCGCCGGAATGTCGCGCTCGAAGCGCGCATGCAGGCGGATCGGAATCAATGCGGCCAGCTGCAGCTCGCCGTCCAGCGACTTGAAATCCATCTCGCCGTAGCTGTTGTTCTGGATGCGCACGGTCAGCTGCCATTGGCCATCGGGCCGCGCCACCAGCTGCTGGATCGTCAGCGTGGGCGGAAACACGCTCTTCTTCGGCGGCCCGCAGGCCAGCAGACCGGCGGTCAGCCCGGTCAGCAGAAAAGCTCGCAGCAGTCGTTTCATGGCGGTCATCTCAAACGATTGTTTGAATCTTAGCAGGGGTGGGGAACGGGGAACAGGGAGGGGTCAAACGGACTGCGGAAGTGTTCCCATCGCGCGGTGCAGCGGGCATCATCGCGGGTCATCCCACGCCGCAGACTATCCATGACCCGTCGCCTCATTGCCCGCCGCTCGCCGATCCACGGCAACGGCGTATTCGCTGCCAGCGCCATCGCCAGGGGCGAGGAGATCATCCAGTACAAGGGCCGGCTGCTGACCCACGCCGAGGCCGACGAGCGGTACGGCGACGGCGGCGAGACCGGCCACACGTTCCTCTTCACGCTCAACGACAGTTACATCATCGACGCCAACCAGGGCGGCAACAGCGCGCGCTGGATCAACCACAGCTGCGCGCCGAACTGCCGCGCGCTGGTCGAGGAGAGCGCCAGCGGCGACCCGCGGCGCGACAAGGTGGTGATCGAGACGATCCGCGCGATCAAGCCGGGCGAAGAGCTGACCTACGACTACGGCATCGTGCTGGAGGTGCCGCACACCGCGCGCCTGAAAAAACTGTGGCGCTGCCTGTGCGGCTCGCCGCGCTGCACCGGCACTTTGCTCAAGCCCAAATCCAAACCGAAATCCGGGCGCTTGTAGATACGCCCTGCACGGGTGGACATCTGCCCTGCGACTTTGCTGCGCTCAGGGCGAATGGGGGGAGCTAACGCACCGCTGTGCTCTCGGCGAACGGTGGAGATAACGCACCACGGGCCGGATCCACAAGCGCGATGGTCTTCTGCCAGCGGGAAAGGGTCAGTCGCCAGTTTCGTCGGCATAGTCGATGGCGATGACCTCGATCGCCAGATCGCCCGCCGGCCGCTGCCAGATCACCTCGTCGCCCACGTGCGCGCCCAGCAGCGCCCGCGCCAGCGGCGACAGGTAGCTCACCCGCTGCTGTTCGGCGGCGGCCTCGTTCTCGCCGACGATGCGGTAGCGCTGCTCACCTTCGGCGCTGGCCACGGTCACGCTGGCGCCGAACGTGACCCGGTCCTGCGGCTGCGCCAGCAGGTCCACTTCGATCGCGCTGTGCACCCGCGCGTTCAGCCAGCGCAGTTCGCGCTCCAGCAGCGCCAGTTCGTCCTGCCGGCCGATCGAGTCGGCCGATGCCTTCAATGCGTCTCGCCGCGCACTCGTCGCCTGCCATCGCGCGCGCAGTTGCGCCAGGCCGCGCGGCGTGACGTAGTTCGGATGATCGCTCAGCGGCAGCTCGGCCAGCGGCTCGGGGCTGTCGCCGTCCGGTTCCTTGACGAAGGCACGGCTCATGGCGGTATCTCCTGCGCCCATGGGCGGGCGACCGTTCAAGCGGGGAAGCGGCAATGCGGCAGCGGATCAGGCGGTCGCGCCGTCGTCAACCTTTCAGTGGGTGGGTTTGCGCACCCTGAACGGAGCGGGTTTGCCGATCCAGCGCGCGGTATCCAGCTGCTGGTCGATGGTGCCGGCCAGCTGCTCGATACGCGGACGCACCTGATCGGCCAGCGCGCCCCGGCAGCCGTAGGAGTAGTCCACCGTCTTGCTGCCCCCGGCGGCATCGGCGCCGATGGTGATCAGCACGCTTTTCATGTCGGTCATCATCGGCGCGCAGCCGTCGCTGCGCGAGGTGTAGTGATCGCGCAGGCTGCGCAGGTCGGCGGCGTCGATCGCGCGGCGTATCGCGGCAACCTGCGCCGGCGTGGCCTGGGCGCTGACCGTGCCTTTGGTCTGCACGAACGCGATGCCGGTAAAGGTGATCTTGCCGTCGTCCGCCAGCGTGACGCGGTAGGCGGGGCAGGGGCCGAAACAGGTGGTGCGCTGCATCGCCACCACCGTGACCGCGCCGGCGGGCGCGCTGGCGCGAGTGCCGGCATCGGAGTTGCAGGCGGCGAGCAGCAGGATGCCGGCGACGGCCAGCAGGCGGGGCAGATGCATGGTGAGGTTTCCTGGCGGGTTGATGAGGTGCCCGGCATGCGCCGGGGGTGCCGGCGGCGGCTGGCTCAATCTTCCTCCATCCGTGGCTTCCACGCCTCGCGCAGCTGCTTCTGCAGCGACGCCGGCACCGGCTCGTAGTGGCTGAGGTCGAGGCTGTAGCGGCCGCGGCCGCCGGTCATCGACTTCAGCTCGGTGGAGTAGTCGGTCAGCTCGCCCAGCGGCGCCTGCGCCTTGATCACCAGCTCGCCGCCGCGCTGGCTGTCGGTACCCAGGATGCGCGCGCGCTTGCCGGCGAGGCCGCCGGTGACGTCGCCCACATGGTGCTCGGGAATCACCACTTCCAGGTTGACGATCGGCTCCAGCACCACCGGCTGCGCCTTGCCGACGGCGTCGCTGAAGGCCCGGCTGCCGGCGCTGACGAAGGCGACCTCCTTCGAGTCGACCGCGTGGTGCTTGCCGTCGTAGACGGTGACGCGCAGATCCTGCAGCGGGTAGCCGGCGATGGCGCCGCGCCCCATCGCCTGGCGCACGCCTTTCTCGATTGCCGGCAGGAACTGGCCGGGGATCACGCCGCCCTTCACCGCATCGACAAACTCGAAGCCGGCGCCGCGCTGCAGCGGCTCCACGCGCAGAAACACTTCGCCGAACTGGCCGGCGCCGCCGGTCTGCTTCTTGTGCCGGTAGTGGCCCTCGGCGTGGCCGGCGATGGTTTCGCGATAGGCGATGCGCGGTGGATGGGTGCCGACCTCGACGCCGTAGCGTTCGCGCATGCGCTCCAGCATCACTTTCAGGTGCAGGTCGGAGAGCCCGCGCACCACTGTCTGGTTGAGTTCCTTGTGGTGCTCGACGCGAAAGCACGGGTCCTCCTCGGCCAGCCGCGCCAGCGCCTGCGACAGCTTCTGCTCGTTGCCCTTGTGGGTGATTTCCAGCGCCAGCCCGACCATCGGCGCGGGAAACGCCAGCGGCGCCAGCGCGATGCGGTCGTCGTCGTGCGAGTCGTGCAGCACCGCGTCGAAGTGGATCTCCTCCACCTTGGCCACCGCGGCGATGTCGCCGGCGGTCACCGCGTCGATCGCCACGTGCGTCTTGCCCTGCAGCCGGAACAGGTGGCTGACCTTGAACGGCTTGTGGCCGTCGTCGATCAGCAGCTGGCTGTCGCGGCGGATCGTGCCCTGCCACACGCGGAACACGCCGAGCTTGCCCACGAACGGATCGTTGACAATCTTGAACACGTCGGCGATCACGTGGCTGGCCGGATCGGCGCTGACCCGCAGCGGCTCGCCATCGCCGCGCACGAACGGCGGCGGGTTGCCCTCGGCCGGATTCGGCAGCAGCCGCGCGGCCAGTTCCAGCAGTTCGCGCAGGCCCGCGCCGGTGCGCGCACTGACGAAGCAGATCGGCACCAGATGACCTTCGCGCAGGCACTGCTCGAACGCGTCGTGCAGCTGCTGCGCGGTCAGCGCGGCTTCGCCACTGTCGAGGTAGGCGCCCATGGTTGCCTCGTTGATCTCCACCACCTGGTCGAGGATGCGCTGGTGCGCCTGCGCCAGCGAGGAGAAATCGGTGGCGCCCTCGCTGTGGAAAAAGCAGTCCAGCACGCGCTTGCCGCGCCCGGCGGGCAGGTTCACCGGCAGGCACTCGCTGCCGAACTCCTCGCGCAGCGCGTCGACCAGCGCGGCCAGGTCGGAGCCGTCGAAGTCGATCTTGTTGATCACCAGCATGCGCGCCAGGCCGCGCTGCTTCGCGTGCATCATCATGCGGCGGGTGCCGTGCTCGATGCCGTTGATCGCGTTCACCACCACCGCCACGGTTTCCACCGCGGCCAGCGCGGCCAGCGTGGCGCCGCGGAAGTCGGCGGAGCCGGCCGTGTCGATCAGGTTGAGGTGGCAGCCGCCGTGGTCGACATGCGCGATGCAGCTGTCGATCGAATGCACGCGCGCCTTTTCCTGGCTGTCGGTGTCCGACACGGTGTTGCCGCGTTCGACCGTACCGGCCGCCTGAATCGCGCCGCCGGCCAGCAGCAGCGCCTCGAACAGCGTGGTCTTGCCCACGCCGGCGTGACCGGCGAGCGCGATGTTGCGGATGGTTTCGGTGCGGATATGTTCCGTGGTATGCGACACGATGCGACCCTCCCTCGGTGGGGCAAGGCCTCGTGGCACGAGCGGCGCCGCATGAGGCCGTGCGTTGACGGCTGACGATGGCGGGCCGTCATGGTCGTCCTTCGTGCGCCATGGATCCGGCCCGTAAAGCGTGACCTCCACCGTTCGTCCTGAGCGTAGCGAAGCGAAGTCGAAGGACAGGTATTCACACTGTTTACGTGTTGGATCTGCAGCGGGCGAGGGCGGCCATGGCGGCGCGGCGCCGGGCGCCGCCCGCCCAGACTTGAGCCGATGGCGGGCCGGGTCAAGTTGCACTGCGGGGAACCGCCCCGCGCCGCGATGGTCTGCAGGGGGCGGGTTCACGCCCCGCAGCTGCCCGGGCGGGCAGTCTCCCGGGGTTCAAGCGCGCTGCGGCAAGCTGCCCGCACGCATTCCACCATCGAGGCATCGTCATCGCTCATTCGCAGCTGGTCGAAGTTCACCGCGGAACCCCGCCTGCCCGGCAGCTGCCGGCGCGCGGGCTGCTGCCGCTGGATGCGTCGACCCGCGCCAGGCTGCAGCAGTGGCGCCAGCGCGGCGCGCCGCCCGAGCGTCGGCTGCCGGGGCTGGCGCTGGCGGTGGCGCTGCTGCTGCATGCGCTGTTCATGCTGGCGATCTGGCACGAGATGCGTCCGCCGGTCGCTGCGGCGGCATCGCCGCAGCGACAGCACGACGTGCTGCAGGTGCGCTTCATCGCCAGTGCACCGCAGGCGGCCAAGCCACCACCGCCGCTGCCCGCACTGCCGCCGCCGGCCGCCCCGCCGCGGGTGATCCTGAGACGGCCGGTGCCGCTGGCCAAGGATGCGATGACCCTGCAGCTGCCCGCCCCGGCACCGGCCGCCGTGCCGCAACTGTACGATCGCGACGGCCTGCCGCGCCTGCCCGCGGCCGCCGCCAGCACCGCGCTGCCCGGCTACGTGCAGCGGATGCCCGCGGGCGATACCCGGATCATGCAGCACACCAGCCCGCTGCCCTACAAGGCCACCCGCTTCGAGCAGTATTTTCCGCCGCCCGGCGAGACCCTGGGCGGCGCGGTGCTGCGGCATGTGGTCCAGGCGGTGGTGAAATCCACCGACATTAACTTGCCCCGCGGTGTGCACCTGAAGTGCACCACGCTGCTGGGCGTGCCGATCCCCAACTGCATCAACCCGCCCGCACCGCCGTCGAAGAAGGACGGCGACGAGCGCCTCAGCATGGCGCCGGCCAAGCCGCTGGCGGTCGACCCGCACGCCGCGCCGCCGCCCAGCGTGGCGGCCTGCATCGCGATGTACCGCGCCAACCAGCCACTGGCCTGGGGCTGCCCGGTGGATACGCCGGATCGCGCGGTCGACGCGCAGCTGCGCCGGCATCCGGCCGCCACCGGCCAGCCCTGACCCTGCCGCTCCGACAGCGAGGCGCGTTATCTCCCCCGTTCGTCCTGAGCGTAGCGAAGCGCAGTCGAAGGACGGGAATCAACACTCCTTGCGGGCCGTGTCCCAAGGGCCGCATGGCGCCCCGGAAACGCCCGCTACACTGGCGCCATGGCCGCACCGCCCACGGATTCCGCCGCCCCCGGCTCACCCGCCCGCAATCCGGCGCGGGTGATGCTGGACTCGCCGCTGGCGGCCGCCACGCGGGCCAGGGTGTATCACCGGCGCACCCGCCCGCGGCCGCGCGAGCGCGGCCTGCGGCTGTTCGCGATGCTCGGCGCGCTGCTGGTGCATCTGTTGTTCCTGTTCGGCTTCGTGCTGGGTCCGGCCTACCAGCCCACGCTGCCGCCTCCATCGAAACAGCAGTACATGCAGGTGCGGCTGATCGAGACCCCCGAGCTGCCGCCCCCGCCGCCGGTGCGCGGTACGCCGCCGAAAGTGCGCGGACCGCGTCACCAGGGCCATGTCGGTGCGCTGGCCGCGGCCAGCCGGGCGCCCGTGCTAACCGCCCCCGTGGCGCCGAAGCCGGCCCGCAGCATGCCGTCGGTGGTGCCGCCGGCGCTGCCGGCCGCGCGGGTATCGCCGCCGGTCGCCGCCACCACGCCACCGGCCACCTTGCCGCAGCCCGCGCCCATCCCGCAGCTGCAACCGATTCCGCTGGCGGGCACGCCGCCGCAGGTGAACCTGCCGATGCCGCCGCTGCCGGTGCCGCTACCACCGAAGTTTCAGCCCGAGCGGGTGCGCGCGCCGCAGCTCGAAGGCAACCGTGCGTTGCCGCCGCCGCCCTCGCTGGCCTTGCCCGAGCTGCCGCCGCAGGCCGCGCCGCCGATCGCCGCGCCCAGCATCGCGCTGAACCTGCCCACGCCCCGCACCCCCGCCCTGGCCAGCATCAGGCCGGCACCGCTGGTGACCCCGGCCGCGCCGCCGGTGCCCGAGCTGCAGCCGATCGCCCTGCCGGCGCAGCCGGCCCCCGCGATCAACCTGCAGGCCGAGCTCAGCCAACCTGCGCCGCCGGTTCCGCGCGTGCGGCCGCAGCTGCAGGCGCCGGCGATCAGCGTGGCCGCGGCGCAACCCGAGGCGCTGCCGCCGACGCCCGCCGCGCGGCCGCAGCTGCAACCGCCGCTGCCCGCGCTGACTATCGCCACCCGCACGCCGCCCGCCAGCATCCAGCCGGTGCCGGCCCCCGCGTCGCCGAGCGTGCCCGCGCCCACGACTGCCGCCGCGCCGCCGCTGCCGGCCAGCACCCCCATCGCACCGGCGTCTGCCCCCGCCGCGGCCCCTGCGGCAACCACGGCGGCTGTCACGAAGGTCGCGGCCATGGCGCCGGATATCAGCACCGCCCCCGACGCCACGCCGCAGGGCAGCGACAGTGCCATCCTGGGTACGCCGGCCGGTGCGCCCGCCGCGCCGCAAAGCACTGTGAGCGCCGGGCAGAAAACCGCGCAGAGCAGCGAGCCGGGCCGCGGCGTGGCCAGCGCAGCGGGCGGGCAGATCGGCGGCAACCAGCCCGGCGCGCCGCAGGGCCAGAAGCAGGGCGCGCTCGGCGGCTACGTCGAGCTGATGCCGCGCGGCGATACCCAGATCATGAATCACGGCAGTCCGAACATCGGCTACCGACCCACCCGCTTCGACAAGGACTGGACGCCGGAAGGCGAAAGCTCGATCGACACCGCGCTGCGCCGCGCGGTGGAAAAAACCACCGTATCGCACACCTTCCACCTGCCGCGCGGCGTGCGCGTGGAGTGCTCGCTGCATCCGCTGCTGCCGATCGCGCTGTTCGGCTGCCGCAATCCCGATCCACCGCCGGTGCCGGTCGCCGACAAGGTCTACGACCGCCTGCACATGGCGCCGGCCAACCCGGTGGCGCCACCGACGCCGACAAGCGCGGCCAGCGCGCCCGCGCCGATCCGGCTCGACAACAGCGCCCTGTGCGCCACCGCCCACGTCGCCGGCGCACCGCCGCCGCCCGGCTGCGAAACCGTCACGCTGCCGGTAAAGCTGGCCCATCCCGCCGCCGCGTCATCCAGTTCCTGGGTGCCGGCGAGCGATCAGTTTCACTGAAGGCGGTTTGCGGCGCCGGCTGCGCGCGCTGGGCTCGGCGCGTCCTTCTTCCGTAAAGCTGCGACGCTGTCGACGCGAAATGCACGGCAGTCCGTCGGCCGGCAGCATTGCGCGATGTGGGACGGCAGCGTGGTCGGCGTCATATCGGCTGTAACCTTCGCCAGGCCAACCTTCCCGGCGCCAGCGGAGACCGGATTACCGCGGGCGTCAGGCGGAGCAGATACGCCACATTCGGTCAGCTGCGCGTCTTCCAGTAGTCCGGACGTCGATGCTGGTGAGCAATGGCGATGACCGTGACCAACTGTTCGTGCGCGTCATACCAGACGGTGTACGGAAACCGGTCGAGAACGCAAAAGTGAAACCCGTCGTCGTTCGCAGGCCACATACCGGCACTCTCAACCAGGCCGTCAACCGCTTCAAGCACCTGGGAGCGGAAAGCAGCCGCAGCTATCGGACTGCGCTCGACGTACCAACGGAAGGCCTCTCGAAACTCCCGCTCGGCTTCGGGCAAAACCTCGACAGTGAATCGAGTCACATCGCGCTGATGCGCGCGCGAACGTCGGACCATGGAGCGGGGTGCGCTGCCTTGGCGCGAAGCTCTGCTCGTCGGCGCAACAGCTCCGTACGCCATGCCTCGGCGATCGAACCTTCATCGCCAGCCTCAAGGCTGTCTATGAGCGCAGCCGCGACCGCGGATCGCTCCTCGGCGGAAAGCCGAAGAGCGTCTTCAAGCACATGGTCAACTCGGGTGTTCATGCGATAGAGCATAGCAGCCATGTTCACGCCAGCAGTGCTGCTCAACCCGTGGGTCAAGCAGAGCGCCAACGGTGGGCCAGCAGCGTCTGCCGGGGGGTAGGCGGGACATATTGGGTTGCCACGCGCTGACGACTTGAGCCTCCCGTATTTATGGACCTGTTCGATTCAGGTCAGGCCATCTGCAAGCGGCTACTCCCGGTTTGGCCTGATGTGCGGGGGTTGGCGCTTGTGATGCACACTGCTGACGCCCGGCCTGGCTGCAGAATTTCGCTTGGCTGCAATCAAGCAAAGGAGCTTCCACCATGCTGCTCACGCTGATCCCGAAAGTCTTCTACGCCGACATCCAGGTAGGCCTTGACCTGTTCGGCCGGGGTCTGGGTTTCCAGCTGCTGCATCAGGACGCATCGATCGCGGTGCTGGGCCGTGATGGCGTGAAGGTCTACCTGATGCAGAACGCCGAACTGGCAGCGCTGGATCGCCCGGAGCTGGCCATCGAGACGGACGACATCACGGGGATGTATCGGGAAATCAATGCGCGTGCGCCGGAAATGCTGCACCCGAATGCCGGCGTCATCCAGCGCCGGCCCTGGGGTGCGCAGGAGTTCGCGGTGCTGGACGCGACCACGGTGTGCGTGGTTTTTCGGCAGTGGTAGCTGCCCAAGCAACCATCTCCGCGAGATCTGATCTGCGGGTGGGGGATTGCGACCGGCCGTTGCTTGCCGATGCCGTGTGTGCGGCGGCGATCAGGCCGGCATTCCGGCGCTTGCGCCATGCTGCGTGGCAGCGATGATCACCCCGTTCGGCCTGCGTTGCCTGCACGGCAGCACGCGCTTGCCGTCCGCAGTGGGTCCGGGTGAGTTTTTGCCGCAGCGCCAATCACCACTGCCGATAACCTGTTTGCCGCGACTGGGGTAAAATGTCGGACGCCATGTGCAGCAGGCATGGCGAGCGCAGGGCAAGGCAGTTTTGGGTGAGGGCTGCAGCGACCCGACCGGTGCGCAAGCGCCGCATGAAGATCACGGGCAGCGGACGCCGCGCGCACTTCCGCTGTTTGATCCGACGGGCCGAGACACTTCACAACCATGCCTTCATTCCACGTTTACGCGTTCGCGGTGGCTGCAGCGCTTCCTCCTGCAGCAGCGACTTACTTCCCGTCGCGTGGGCGCCTGATCGATATCGATGGCCGGCTGCAGCGGCACCCGGGTGCGCCGTGCCGGCCGTTGTCGCGGGTGATGGGCGCGATTTCACTGCCGCAGCCGCTGACTGCCCACGCCGGTTTTGCGGGTGCCGGATATGGGCAGGCTGAAGGTCGTCGACGGCTGTTTTGGCGGTGTGCCCAGCGCGTACGGATGGGCGAGGCCGCACGTGTTTGTTTCGCGTCAGCCGGCGGCAGCCGCATGCAGCTGGATCGGTCTGGTGGCTGCCTGTGAGCACCTTTCGCTGGTTGCGCAGCCTGCGCGCCCGGGTGCTGGCGCTGGCCGTGCTGGCGGCGCTGCCGGGTTTCGCGATTGCCGTGATGGATGCGGTGACGTCGTTGCAGCAAACCGAGGCAGCGGCACGCGTTTCGCTCTCGGCCATCTTCGGTCATGTGCAGCGTGACTATGTCGACTTCAGCGGGGATGCGGCGGATGAACTCGCCGTGGCGGCGAGCTCGCTGTCCGGATTCGAGACCGAATGTCCGGACGCGTTTCATGCGCTGGCGCAGCAGCATCCCGAATACCAGGATGTGGGGCTGGTGCGGGAGGACGGCCAGGCCATCTGCGCACTTTCCGGCCCGGGGCGGGCGGCGCAGCCGATCGATAAGGCGCTGCTGCGGCGCGCGATCGAGTCGCCGGGTCATGCGGCGATCGCCCTGCTGGCCGACCGGAGCAACGCCGCGCCCCGCCTGATGGTGGCGCATGCGCTGAGCAAACCAGGGTCTTCGCGGCGATTGATTGTTTTCATCGCCACGGCATTCATGCCACTGCTCGACGTCACTGCCGACCCCTTGGTTCGCCAAGCCAAGCTGTTTTTCGTCGACACCACCGGCAGCCTGGTCGAGCCGGGTCACGGCACTCCAGCGCGCGCCGATGCCGACATCGGCAAGCGTCTGCTGGGTTTGTCGAGCGGGATTCGTCCGCCAGCGCCGATCACAGCCCGGATCGAGCGGATGGGCACCGCGTTGGTCGCCTGGCTGCCGCTGGGGGCGCGCGGCGAGGTCGGCTTGATGGCGCTCGCGATCGACCGCTCCGCCCTGTACGGGCCCGCCTGGCAGACGTTGCTGCGCAATCTGAGCCTGATGCTGGCCGGTTTGCTGCTCGTCCTGGTGCTGGTCTGGTGGATCGGCCATCGCCTGATCCTGTCGCCCACGCAGCGATTGCTGCTGGCCATGGATCGCCTGGCCCGGGGCGATCTGCGCGCCCGCACCGGGCTGGCGCGAGGGGATGATGAAATCGCCCGGCTGGGCATGGTCTTTGACCGCATGGCCGGTGATATCGAGCGGCAGGCCGCCGAGCGCATCAGACATCTGTCGTCACTGGAGCGTCGCCATCGTCTGCATGCGGTGCTGGTGGCCATCAATGCGGCGATCCTGCGGCGGGTGAGCGTGACCCAGCTGCTGGAGGAGATCTGCGGCATCGCCTGCGAGGTTGGTGAATTCAGTCTCGCCTGGATCGGCGAGGTGGATGTGCCGCGGCAGACGCTGCGGCCGGTTTGCTGGGCCGGCGCGCATTCGGTGGCGATAGCTGAATTGCGCCTGCCGCTGGACGGGAAACTGCCGGGTGGCGGAAGCCCCTCGGTGACCGCGGCCCGCGACGGTGTGGTGGCGGTCAGCAACCGCTATCTGGCGGATCCGCGCACGGCGCACTGGCACGATCTCGGGCAGCAGACCGGGGTTCAATCGGCGGCGGCGTTTCCACTCGGGTTTGCCGTGGATGGGCGCCGGCGCACGCTGACCCTGGGGGCGGACCGGGAGGACTATTTCGAGGCGGAGGAACTCCAGCTGCTGGAGCAGCTGGCACACGATGTCACCTTCGGCCTGCACCTGATCGCCACCGAACAGGCGCTGGCGCACGCCAGCACCCACGATGCCACCACCGGGTTGCCCAACGACATCCTGCTGGTGCAGCATCTGCACGACGCACTGCACCGGGCCCGCTCGACCCACAAGGGCGTGGTGGCCGGTGTGCTGGAGATCGGTTTCCAGCGGCTGGTGAGCCAGTGGGGCTCGCAGCCGGCCGACGAGCTGTTCAGGCGGATCGGCCAGGAGATCGCGGCGCATCTCGGCGAAGACGACTTCGTGGGAGTGCTGCCGGGTGCCCGCTTTGCCATCGTCATGAGCAATCTCGACCGCATCGATACCGCCGAGCGACGGATCGAGGCCCTGGTCGAGCGGCTGCTCGCTGCGCGTGTACCAGCGCGCGACGAGTTCATGGCGCCGGTGCCGCGGGTAGGCGTTGCGGTATTTCCCGATGACGGCCACGACCCGCATGAACTGCTCGACAAGGCGCAAACCGCGCTTGCGGTCACGCCTGCCGCACGCAGCGAAGCGATCCATTTTTTCGCACCGGCCATCAGCCTCAACCTGCAGGAAAACCGCAAGCTGGAGCAGCAGCTGCGCTGCGCGATCGCCGGCGACGAGCTGGCCTTGCACTACCAACCCATCATCGATCTGGCGTCGGGTGCGCTGCACGGTTTCGAGGCGTTGCTGCGCTGGCAGCATCCCGATCTTGGGCGCGTGTCGCCGGCCCGCTTCATCCCGCTGGCGGAAAGCAGCGGGCTGATCACCGCGCTCGGCGACTGGGTGGTGAGTGAGGCGACGCGGCAGGCGCTGGCGTGGGAGCGGATGGGGGCGAGCAACCTCGTCATCACGCTGAATGTCTCGGCCGTGCAGATGCGCGACAAGCATTTTGGCGAGCGCGTCGGCCAGCTGCTGCATGCCACTGGCACGCAGCCCACCGCCGTGCGGCTGGCGCTGGAAATCACCGAGAGCCAGCTGATGGCCGATATCGACGTCAGCGCGAGCCTGCTCGGCGAACTCAAGGCCGGCGGCATCGATATCATCCTCGACGACTTCGGCACCGGCTACTCGTCGCTGAGCTACCTGCATCGCCTGCCGGTCGACGGCATCAAGATCGATCGCTCCTTTACCGCCAGCATCGACAGCAGCCGCAAGGCCGCCATGATCGTGGAGGGCATCCTGGCGCTGGCGCGCTCGCTGGAGATCGCCACGGTCGCCGAAGGCATTGAGCGCGCCGAGCAGATCGAGCGGATCAGGCGCATGGGCTGCACGTACGCCCAGGGCTTCTGGTTCGACCGCGCACTGGCAGCGCAGGCGGCCGAGCAGAAATGGATCGCGCGCAGCCTGGCCTGAGAGGCTGAGAAAAAATCGCCCACTTACTGCGACCGCCGCCAAACGCCCGTGCCGGCGGCGCGCTGCGGTCAAATCCGAGTCACCGGCTCACCAAACTCCCCGTAGTGCCCGCAACGCACCTTGTCACGCGCGCCTGGCGACGCCCTCGCTACGGCGGTCGACTATTCTCAGCCTCTGAGTGCGCAGCCTGGCCTGAGCGGCGCAGCGCGGCGCCAGTCAACGATCAGGTTGGATGCGGCACGCATCGCAGGCCAAGGTGCTGCATGAATGGCTCGAAATCCCGGTCGGCATGCAGCAGCGTGTACCCGCTTTCGATGCAGCGCGTGGCGATCAGCGTGTCAATGGTCTTGCGCACCGTGACGCCGAGCGCACGCAGCACCCGGTGGTTCCTGGCGGCCTCGATGGCAACACCCTGTCCGCCGATCTCGACCAGCACCAGAGAATTCAGCAATTTGCGGGCACGGTTGAAGTCCTTTGCGCTGGCGAAGCCCTGCAGCACCTCGGTCAGGATCAAATCGCCAACGGCCAATGGCTGGTTTCCCAGCAGGCCATCAAGCTGGTCGGCTTGCCAGGTTCCGATGCCGCGGAAGTAGTCGATCCATACGCTGGAATCGACCAGGATCACCGGTCGGCCCGCATCGCATCGAGATCGCCGTGCCAGTCGAGCTTGCCGCGGAAGCGCCGGATCTCCTCCTGCTGCCGCAGCCGAAGCACGGTGCGCAGACCCAGCTCCACGGCCTCGCGTTTCGTCTTCAGGCCGGTCGCCCGCAGCGCATCTTTCATCAGCTTGTCGTCGATCACGATGTTTGTGCGCATGATGTGTACTCCGAAGCAGTTACGTACACATGCTAGTCCCGGGCCGTGGCCGCTGCAAACGCAAGCCGCTGCCAGCGAGCTTGCGCTTGCAGGGCCGGAGCGGCAGTCATTCCGTCGTATTTCGCGCTACAGCAGCCGCAGCAGCTCCTTCATCAGCGGCAGCCGGCGCACGCGCACGGCGCTGGCGCGGAACACCGCGTTGGCCAGCGCGGGGGCGGCGGTGGGCATGGCGAGGAAGCTGGCGCCGGTGGGCGGCAGGTCGCCGCCGGGGACGCTGATCACTTCCACCGCGTCGGGCAGCTGGGCCATGCTGGCGAGCGGGTAGTCCTTGCCGCTGTGCTGCTGGATGCGGCCGTCCTTGAAGGTGATGGCCAGGTTCAGCGCGGCGGACAGCGCGTCGAGCGTGGCGCCGGCGACCTGGCCTTCCAGGCCCAGCGGGTTGATCACGCGGCCGACATCGACGGCGCACACCACTCGCTGGATCACCAGCCGCTCGCCGTCCATGCCCACCTCGATCGCGTGCGCCACGTAGGCGCCGTTGACGTGCCAGCAGGCGAGGCCGAGGCCGTTGACGCTGCGCAGCCAGTTTTTCCATTCGATGCGGTCGGTGACCAGCGTGAGCACGTTGATCAGGCGCCCGGTGTCGAGCACGCCGCCGTTGCCGAGCGCGATCTGCCGCGGCGCGCCGAGCAGGCGCAGCTGGGTGTGCAGCGGATCCTCTTTCAGGCTGTGCGCGATCTCGTCGATGAAGCACTGCACCGCGAAGGCGTTGCTGAGGTGCGGCATGCCGCGCAGCGGGCCGCGCGGAATCGCCGACGGCAGCGCGTACCAGTCGCTGCGCAAGTTGGGCACCAGCCCGGCGGGCAACTGGTTGGCATCCACCTCGGAGGTCCACAGGCGGCCGTCGGGCACGCCGCGATTGACCAGTGCGGAGGCGCTGGCCATGCGCTGGTCCCAACCAAGCAGCTGACGCTTGCGGTCGATGATCACGCTGAGCTGGTGCACGCTGCCGGAGCGGTAATAGTCGTGGTCCAGATCCTGCTCGCGTGTCCACAGCAGGCGCACCGGCTTGTCGACCGCCTGCGCCAGCATCACCGCCTCGGCGACGTAGTCGTGATCGAGCCGGCGGCCGTAGCCGCCGCCCACGCGCGGCACGCTGATCTCGATCTGCGCCGGGTCGAGGCCGGTCAGCCGCTGCACCACGGCCCAGGCTTTCTGCGGCGCCTGGGTGGGCACGACCAGGCTGGCCTTGTCCTTGTCCAGCCGCACCAGGCAGTTCATCGGCTCCGCGGTGGCGTGCGCCAGCCACGGCTGGAAGTAGCTCGCCTGCAGCCGCCGCGCGGCCTTCTTGCCGGCTGCTTCAAGATCGCCCTCGTCGCGTACGCGGGTGGTCGGCGCACCGCTGCCGGCGACCAGCGCGGCGGCCTGCTGCTCGAGCGCGCTGCTGCTCTCGCTGCCGCTGGGGCCGGGCGTCCATTCGAGCTTCAGCTTGTGCCGGCCCTGCAGCGCCGACCAGGTGTCCTCGGCCAGCACGGCCACCGCCGGCGCGATCACCGTGCTGCCCCACGGCTGGTTCGGCTCGGGCTGCAGCTGCACCACTTTCACCACGCCCTTCACCGCCAGCGTGTCGGCGGTGTCGATGCGCGCCAGCTTGCCGTCCGGCCACGGGCAGTGCGCCAGCACGGCAACCAGCGCGTCGCCGTCGTGCTGGTCGATCGCGTAGCGGGCCTGGCCGGTGACGATAGTGCGCGCGTCGACGTCACCGGCCGGCTGGCCGATCAGCTGGTAGCGGGCCGGCTGCTTCAGCGGCGGCATGGCGTCGGGCAGGGCGATCTTGCTGGCGTCCTCGGCCAGGCTGCCGTAGGTGAAGCGACGGCCGTCGGGCGCGATCACCGTGCCGGCATCACAGCGCAGCCGGTCGGCCGGCACGCCCAGGCGCCGCGCGGCGGCGCGCAGCAGCAGCCAGCGCGCCACCGCACCGACCTGGCGCAGGTCGTTCCAGGCGGCGGGAATCGAGCTGCCGGTGCCGCCGACCTGGCGGCCGTAAGTCCAGCGCGGCTGGCCGTTGTTGTCCTGCACGCCGAGGCCGAGCCCGACCACGCTGACGCGGTTCCAGTCGGCGTCGAGCTCGTCGGCGATGATGCGCGGCAGCGCGGTGGCTACGCCGGTGCCGGTGTCCGGATCGCGCGCGCCGATCAGCACGTTGCTGTCGCTGTCGATGCGCACGTAGGCGCCGAGGTCGAAGAAGCTGTCGCCCAGCAGCGCCAGCGGCAGCGGGGCGCTGTCCGCGTCGGCAATACGGATGCCGACCAGCAGCGCACCCGCGCCGCCGGCCAGCACCTGCAGGAAGCGGCGGCGCGAGAGCCGCAGCAGGTCGGGCCGGCCCGCCACCGGCATGCCCGCGGCAGGCACGCCGCGGTCGTCGCGCTGGCGCCTGCTCATGGCTGGCCTGCCTTGCCGGCGGCGGCGCGCTTGATCGCGCGGCGCACGCGGGTCTGGTTGCCGCAGCGGCACAGGTTGGAGAGCTGGTCGATGTCGTCGTCGGTGGGATGGGGCTGGCGCCGCAGCAGCGCGACCGAGGCGATCAGCCAGCCCGGCACGCAGTAGCCGCAGCCGATCGCGTCCTCGTCGATGAAGGCCTGCTGGATCGCGTGCAGAGTACCGTCGTTGGCGGCCAGGCCCTCCACCGTGGTGACCTGATGGCCGGCCAGCTGCTCCATCGGCAGCGTGATGGCCGACGCCGGCTTGCCGTCCAGCAGCACCAGGTCAGCGCCGCTGTCACCGTGCTCGCCGGCGTACTTGGTGCCGGTCAGCCGCAGCACGTCGCGCAGATACCACAGCAGCGGCATCTGCGGGTCGCCGGTGTGGCGGAAGTGCTCGCCGTTGATCTGCAGATCGATGCCCGCGCGTATTTTCTGCGGCACGATGGTGTCGGTAGTGACCGGCAGGGCTTGCGCGGGCGCCATTCAAATCTCCTCGATAAACTGTCCGCGCATTGTGGCATTGCCGCGCCCCGCTCAGGCACGCGCGCCGCTGAACAGGCGCCGCCAGACCAGGTACACCGGCACCCCGGCACCGATGATCAGCAGGCCAATGCCCGCATGCAGCGGGTTGTCGCGCATCGTCGCCAGCACCACCCAGCCAATTACCGCAATGAACAGCAGCGGCAGCCACGGATAGCCGGGCACGCGGAAGCGGATCGCGCCGTCGTCGTGGCGGCGATACCAGAACAGCGTGGCCACGCCGACCGCGCAGGCCAGCCAGTCGCCGAAGGTGGCGTAGTCCAGCAGCTGGCCGTAGCTGCCCGACAGCGCCAGCACGATGGCCCAGCCGGACAGCAGCAGCAGCGCCAGGTTGGGCGTGCGGTAGCGCGGGTGCAGCCGCGCTACCGCGCGGAAAAACAGGCCGTCCTCGCCCATCACCTGCAGCACGCGTGCGCCGGCCACCAGGGTGATGTTGCAGAAGCCCAGCGCGGAGATCGCCACGCCCAGTGCGATCAGCTTCCCGCCGAGCGGCCCGACCACCCGCTGCATCACGTCGGCGGCCGGCGCGTGGCTGGCCGCCAGGCCGGCGTGACCGAGCACCGCCAGATAGGCCACGTTGACCAGCACGTAGGCGCCGATCACCAGCAGCATGCCGATCAGCAGCGCGCGCGGCAGCGTACGCTGCGGATCGCGCACTTCGCCGGCGAGGTTGTTGAGGTAGGTGAAGCCGGAGTAGGCGAACAGCACCGGCAGCGCCGCGCCGATGAAGCCCGCGCCGGCGCGCGCCGGATCCGCCGCCAGCACGTCGCCATGGCCGGCGCCGGCCAGCAGCAGGCCGCAGGCCACCAGTACCGCCACCGCCAGCAGCTTGAGCAGGGTGAACAGATTCTGGATCTGCGCACCCAGCCGCAGCCCGAACAGGTTCAGCCCGGCCACGAACACCAGCGCGCCCACCGTCAGCGGCAGCGCCCACGTCGGCGGCAGCTCGAACAGCGCACAGGCGTAGCTGGCGAAGATCGTCGCCACCGCCGCGCTGGAGCCGGAATAGATCACCAGCAGCATGGTCCAGCCGAACAGGAAGCCGGCCAGCGGCCCGAACGCCTCGCGCAGGTAGACGTAGCTGCCGCCCGCCTGCGGCCGCCGCGCGCCGAGCTCGGCGTAGCACAGCGCGCCGATCAGGGTGAGCACGCCGGCGCCGGCCCATACCAGCAGCAGCGCCAGCCCGGATTCGGTGCGCTGCGCGGCAATGCCGGGGTTGAGAAAGATGCCGCCACCGATGATGCCGCCGACCACGATCAAGGCGGCGTCCCACGGACGCAGGCGACGCAGATAGCCGTGGGCAGGGTCGGGTGCTTGCACGTGAAGGCGCCGTGGTGGTGAACGACGCACGAGCATGCTGGCTCGGCGCCATCCCGGCAAGCGCCGTCGGCTTTGCGCCGGTGTTCAGCCGGACACGAGTGATCCGGGTCGCAGTGTCAGCTACCGCGCGAAGCGCCGTTTGATCGCCTGTCGGGGAACTCGTTGAAGTGGGTCACGTTGAGCGTGCCGATGCCCGTGGCGGGCCTTGCCACGCCATCGCCCGGACCGGGTCGCCGCGCTTGCGGCACAATAGGCAGCTGGCGCGGCGTCGCTCGCGCCGTGCCGACACTCTTGTTCACCCAGTCCAAGCCGCCCATGACCATCATCAAGCAAGCCGACCTGATCCAGTCCGTTGCCGACGCGCTGCAGTACATCAGCTATTACCACCCGGTCGACTACATCAAGGGCCTCGCCGCCGCGTACGAGCGCGAGGAGGCACCGGCGGCGAAGGATGCGATGGCGCAGATCCTGATCAACTCGCGCATGGCCGCCGAGGGGCATCGACCGCTGTGCCAGGACACCGGCATCGTCACCGTGTTCCTCAAGGTGGGCATGAACGTGCGCTGGGACGGCTTCAGCAGCTCGCTGGAAGATGCCGTCAACGAAGGCGTGCGCCGCGCCTACGCCGACCCGGACAACCCGCTGCGCGCCAGCATCCTGGCCGATCCGGCCGGCAAGCGCACCAACACGAAGGACAACACGCCGGCGGTCATCCACGTCTCGATCGTGCCCGGCGACACCCTCGACGTGATCGTGGCGGCGAAGGGCGGCGGCTCCGAGGCGAAATCGAAATTCGCGATGCTCAATCCGTCCGACTCGATCGCCGACTGGGTGCTGAAGACCGTGCCCACGATGGGCGCCGGCTGGTGCCCGCCTGGCATGCTTGGCCTCGGCATCGGCGGCACCGCGGAGAAGGCGATGCTGCTGGCGAAGGAGGCGCTGATGGAGCCGATCGACATCCAGGCGCTGATCGCGCGCGGCCCGGCCAGCCGCACCGAGGAGCTGCGCATCGAGCTTTACGACAAGGTCAACGCGCTGGGCATCGGCGCGCAGGGTCTGGGCGGCCTCACCACCGTGCTCGACATCAAGGTGAAGGACTACCCGACCCACGCGGCGAACCTGCCGGTGGCGCTGATCCCCAACTGCGCGGCGACCCGCCATGCGCATTTCACCCTGGACGGTTCGGGGCCGGTGATGCTTGATCCGCCCTCGCTGGAAGACTGGCCCCGGCTCACCTACAACCCCACCAACGCGCGCCGGGTGAACCTGGACACCATCACCCGGGAGGAAGTCGCCAGCTTCAAGCCGGGCGAAGTGCTGCTGCTCAACGGCAAGCTGCTCACCGGCCGCGACGCCGCGCACAAGCGCATGGTCGACATGTTGAACCGGGGCGAGCCGCTGCCGGTGGATTTCCGCGGCCGCTTCATCTACTACGTCGGCCCGGTCGATCCGGTGCGCGACGAAGTGGTCGGCCCGGCCGGCCCCACCACCGCGACGCGCATGGACAAGTTCACCGAGCAGGTGCTCAGCGAAACCGGCCTGCTCGGCATGGTCGGCAAGGCCGAGCGCGGCCCGGCCGCGATCGAGGCGATCAGGAAGCACCAGTCGGTGTACCTGATGGCCGTCGGCGGCGCGGCGTACCTGGTGTCCAAGGCGATCAAGGCCAGCCGCGTGGTCGGCTTCGCCGATCTCGGCATGGAGGCGATCTACGAGTTCAAAGTGAAGGACATGCCGGTGACCGTGGCGGTGGATTCCGCCGGTACCTCGGTGCACACGACGGGGCCGCGCGAGTGGCAGTCCCGCATCGGCAAGATCCCGGTAGTCATCCAATAACCATGTGCGCGCCGCGCACGCCATAGCCTCCTCTCCCCCTCGGGGAGAGGATTGAGGAGAGGGGCGGGTGCTCGCGGAGATGTTGATCAAAAGCTCTGCTTCGATGTGGGTGCACAGCCAGTCCCGGCCCCTCACCCCAACCCTCTCCCCGCAGGGGAGAGGGGGCAATTTGTGCTCCGTGATCCTACCCGTGCCTCAAACGGATGTCTAAACGTCCAAACGCTCTCGTCGGAAAAATCATTGCAATCAATCTGCCGCAGCGCAACACTGGCGGGACTTTTCTCTCTACCTGGCCCGCCTACCCGTGACCCCGCCCGCCCCCGAGCCGCTTGCCGCGGACGCCCCCTGGATCGTGATGAAGTTCGGCGGCACCAGCGTCGCCACGCTGCCGCGCTGGCAGAACATCCGTGAGCTGGTGGCCGGTCGCCGTACCGAGGGCGCGCGCGTGCTGGTGGTGGTCTCCGCGCTCACCGGCATCACCGACGCGCTCAAGCAGCTCTGCGCCGAGGTCGACGCCGGCAAGCGCAGCGAGGCGACGCGGACGATCGCGCAGCGGCATTACGAGCTGCTGGAGCACATGCAGCTGGCGCTGCCGGACACGCTGGGCACGCGCCTGCACGATCTGGCGCAGTTGGCCGCAGATGGCCCGGCGGCGACCGGCGAGCTGGCGTGGCAGGCGCAGGTGCAGGCGCACGGCGAGCTGATGTCGAGCGCGCTCGGCGCTGCGTTTCTCAGCCACAGCGGGCTGGCCACCGAGTGGCTGGACGCGCGCGACTGCCTCACGGCGGTGGCGCTGCCGAACCAGAACGAGCGCACGCGGCTGCTGTCCTCGATGGTGGACTCGCGCCACGATCCGCGGCTGGCCGCGCGGCTGGCCGGGCTGGGCGAAGTGTTCATCACGCAGGGCTTCATCGCGCGCGAGGGCGCTTCGGAGAAAGGCGCCGGCCGCACCGTGCTGCTCGGTCGCGGCGGTTCGGACACTTCGGCGTCGTACTTCGGCGCGCTGCTGAAGGCGCAGCGGGTGGAGATCTGGACCGACGTGGCCGGCATGTTCACCGCCAATCCGCGCCAGGTGCCGGGCGCCCGGCTGCTGCAGAAACTCGACTACGAGGAGGCGCAGGAAATCGCCTCGACCGGCGCCAAGGTGCTGCATCCGCGCTGTCTGTCGCCGCTGCGCGAGCCGCGCGTGCCGCTGCTGATCAAGGACACCAACCGGCCTGAGCTGGACGGCACCGTGATCGGCCCCGAGGTGCGCGAGCACGCGCCCAGCGTCAAGGCGATCAGCGCGCGCAAGAACATCACCCTGGTGTCGATGGAATCGGTCGGCATGTGGCAGCAGGTCGGCTTCCTCGCCGACGTGTTCGCGCAGTTCAAGCAGCACGGGCTGTCGGTGGACCTGATCGGCTCGGCCGAGACCAACGTCACCGTGTCGCTTGACCCCACCGAGAACCTGCTCGACTCCGACGCGATCGCCGCGCTGGCCACCGACCTGGCCAAGGTGTGCCGGGTCAAGGTGATCGCGCCGTGCGCCGCGATCACCCTGGTCGGGCGCGGCATGCGCTCGCTGCTGCACACGCTGTCCGGCGTGCTGGCGGAGTTCGGCCAGCTGCGCGTGCACCTGATCTCGCAGTCCTCGAATAACCTCAACCTCACCTTCGTGGTCGACGAGGAAGTGGTCGACACGCTGCTACCTCACCTGCACGAGTTGCTGATCGCCGCCGGCGCCCTGCGCACCGACGACAGTGCGCTGTTCGGCCCCAGCTGGCAGGCGCTGTACGGCAGCGGCGAGCTGCCGGCACCGGCCGCCGCGTGGTGGCACGCCGGGCAGCGCCCGCGTTTGCTGCAGCTGGCGGCCGAGGCCACGCCGCGCTACGTCTATCACCTGCCCACCGTGCGCCAGCAGGCGCGCGAGCTGAAGTCGCTGGCGGCGGTGGATCGGCTGCACTACGCGGTGAAGGCGAATACCCATCCGGCGATCCTGCGCGCGCTGGCGCAGGAGGGCTTCGGCTTCGAGTGCGTCTCGCCGGGCGAGCTGAAGGCCGTGCTGGCGACCGTGCCGGACACCGCGCCGCTGCTGTTCACGCCCAACTTCGCGCCGCGCGACGACTACGCCTGGGCGCTGACCACGCGCGCCAGCGTGTCGCTCGACGCGCTGTACCCACTGGAGCACTGGGGCGAGCTGTTCCGTGGCCGCGAGATCGTGCTGCGGGTGGATCTGGGCCGCGGCCTCGGCCATCACGAAAAGGTGCGCACCGGCGGTGCCGGCAGCAAGTTCGGCCTGCCGGTGGAGCAGCTCGACGCGTTCCTGCGGCTGGCTGACGTGCACGGCGTGAGCGTGCGCGGCCTGCACGCGCATCTGGGCTCGGGGATACTCGACGACGCGCACTGGGGCGAGGTCTACGCCCAGCTGGCCAGCCTGGCCGAGCGCATCGGCAGCGTGGCCTTCATCGACATCGGCGGCGGCCTCGGCGTGCCGTCGCATCCGGGCGAGGCGCGGCTGGACATCGCCGCACTGGATCGCGTGCTGCGCGAAGTGAAGGCCGCCTACCCGCACTACCAGCTGTGGATGGAGCCGGGCCGCTACCTGGTGGCGGACGCCGGCGTGCTGCTCACCCGCGTCACCCAGCAGAAAGGCAAGAGCGCGCTGCGCTACCTCGGCGTGGACACCGGCATGAACAGCCTGATCCGCCCTGCGCTGTACGACGCCTGGCACGAGATCGTCAACCTGACCCGCCTCGACGAACCGGCCACCGCGCTGTACCAGGTGGTTGGCCCGATCTGCGAAAGCGGCGACGTGCTCGGCACCGACCGCCGCCTGCCCGAGGCGCAGGAAGGCGACGTGATGCTGATCGCCCAGGCCGGTGCCTACGGCAAGGTGATGTCCAGCCCGTACAACCTGCGCGACGAGGCGGAGGAAGTGGTGCTGGACGATTGAGCCTGGCGCGCTCCCTCCCGGGGAGCGCGCGCGAGATTTCAGATACTGCAGCCAAGTCCAGCCATTCCGCCTCAAGTTCGTCATTCCAGCGAAAGCTGGAATCCAGCGCCTCCGGCCTGTCAGTCTGCAAGGCACGGAATCCCGGCTTTCGCCGGGATGACGGTGAGGCAAGCGTCGGCATGCCGCTGCCGCAGGGCTCGCAGCGAGGGAGCACTTCCATCACATCGCATGCCGCGCCATCCGCCTGCGAGGGTTTTCAGGGACAATGACGCATTGACGAACATCGAGAGCGTGCTTGAGGTGATGCTGGAGGCGGTGGCAAGCGCGGCCCCTCACCCTCCTTCGACTGGCTCAGGACAGGCCGAGCCTTTCCCCGCAGGGAAGAGGGAGCAGTTCGCGCCGGAGAATGAAGAGTGACTGCAACCATCCAACCGCGCCTGACCCAGGTGTTCCGCTTCCTCCACGCCCGCTACGCCGATGGCGTGGCCGAGCTGGCGTATGCCTTCGACGACGGCGAGGCGCTGGTCGAGCGCATCCGTTTTCCAAACGCTCCGGCGCTGCCGGCCGAACGCCAGGCCGCCTTCGATGCTGCGCTGAAGCTGCTGCATCTGGTCGCCGGGGTCAGCTACTACAAGGCCGGCGTGCCGCCGACCATCGCGCTGGCTGATGGCCCGCTCGACCACGCCACCGCCGACCTGCTCGACGCGCTCTATCTGCACGGCCTGGCCGAGTTCGCCTACCGCAACGGGCTGGACCTGCGCGGGCGCGTCCTGTTTCCGCGCCTTGGCGCGGAAACGAAAACGAGTACTCCCCGCGAGGCTTGTGCTCCTGCGCTTGGACTTCCGCACCGCACCCTCGTCCCCATCGGCGGCGGCAAGGATTCGCTGGTGGCGGTGGAAGCGATCAAGGCCATTGGCGCGGAGGCCACCGCGGTATGGGTCGGCAACTCGCCGCTGATCGCCGCCTGCGCCGAGCGCACCGGCTTGGCCCAGCTCAACATCCAGCGCGAGCTGGCGCCGGGGCTGTTCGAACTCAACCGATTGGGCGCGTGGAACGGGCATATCCCGGTGACGGCGGTGAACTCGGCGATCCTGGCAGTCGCGGCGGTGCTGTACGGCCATGACTCGATCGCGTTCGCCAACGAGCGCTCCGCCTCGGCCGCCACGCTGGAATACGACGGCCAGCAGGTGAACCACCAGTGGAGCAAGGGCTACGCGTTCGAGCAGCTGCTGGGCGACTGGCTGCACACGCACGTGGCGGCCGACCTCGATTACTGCTCGCTGCTGCGACCGTATTCGGAGCTGGCGATTACCCGCGCCTTCGCCAAACTCACGTCGTACTTCGACATCTTCTCCAGCTGCAACCGCAACTTCAAACTGCTCGGTCCCAAGCCGGCCGACCGCTGGTGCGGGCAATGCCCGAAATGCCACTTCGTGTTCCTGGCGCTGGCGCCGTTCCTGCCCAAGCCGAGGCTGCTGTCGATCTTCGGCCGCAACCTGCTGGACGATGAAACGCAGGCCGCCGGCTTCGACGCGCTGCTGGAATACCAGGAGCACAAGCCGTTCGAGTGCGTGGGCGAGGGCGCCGAGGCGCGCGCCGCGATGTTCGCGCTGAGCCAGCGCCCGGAGTGGGCCGAGGACGCGCTCATCGCGCGCTTCCGCAGCGAGATTCTGCCGCAGCTGGATGCCACCCAACTGGCGCTGGATCCGTGGCTGCAGCCCTCGCCCGAACACCGCGTGCCGCCGCGCCTGCAGCCCGCACTGGCAGCCATCGGCTGATGAACCGCCTGCAAGCGTGGGAGCGACTTCTGTGGGAGCGACTTCAGTCGCGATGCCTTTGCTTCTGCCCCGGCAAGAGCATCGCGACTGAAGTCGCTCCCACAGAGGCATTGAGGCAAGCCCGGGAATGCAGCCATGCATCTCGCTGAGCTGGCCGCACGCCGCGTCGCCGTCTGGGGCTTCGGCCGTGAGGGCCGCGCGGTGATCGCCGCGCTGCGCGCGCGCCAGCCGCAGCTGCCCCTCACCCTGCTGTGCAGTCCGGCGGAAGTGGCTTCGGCGCGCATCTTCGATGCGGCGCTGCAAGTCATCGCCGGCGAACCGGATGCGACGGTGCTCAGCCAGTTCGACGTGGTGGTGAAGTCGCCCGGCATCTCCACATATACGCCGGCCCTGCTTGCCGCGCAGGCGCAGGGCACGCGGTTCACCTCCGGCACCGCGCTGTGGTTTGCGGAACATCCGCAGGCGCGCGTCATCGCCGTCACCGGCACCAAGGGCAAGAGCACTACCAGCGCAATGCTGGCGCACCTGGCGCGCTCGCTCGGCGTGCGCACCGCGCTGGCTGGCAACATCGGGCTGCCGCTGCTGGAGCTGCTCGATCAGACGGCCGACCTGTGGGTGATCGAGCTGTCAAGCTTCCAGACCGGCGAGGCCGGTCCGCTGGAGCTGGGCGTCATCACCAGCCTGTACGAGGAGCACCTCGACTGGCACGGCTCGCGCGAGCGTTATGTCGGCGACAAGCTGAAACTCGCCGACGTAGCGCAGCAGCTGCTGGTGAATGCGCTGCAGCCCGCGCTGCTTGAACGCACTCAGGCGCACCCGCAGCGGCGGCTGTTCGGTCAGCCCGAAGGCTGGCATGTGAGCGAGGGTTTCATCCGGCGCGGCGCGCAGCCGGTGTTCCCCATCACGCAGCTGGCTGCGCCCGGCCTGCACAACGCGCTCAACGCCTGCGCCGCGCTGGCCGCGCTGGCCGACGTGGGCATGGACGCGCTGGCTGCTGCCCCCGCGCTGGCCAGCTTCCGCCCGCTACCGCATCGCCTGCAGCCGCTGGGCGAGCGCGACGGTTGGCACTGGATCAACGACTCCATCAGCACCACCCCGCTGGCCACCCTGGCCGCGCTGCAAAGCCTGCACGGCCGCGCCGTGACGGTGCTGGTCGGCGGCCACGAGCGCGGCCTGGACTGGACGCCGTTCGTCGACGCGATGCGCACCGCGCCGCCGAATGCCATCGTCTGCATGGGCGCCAACGGCCCGCGCATCGAAGCCGCCCTGCGTGCGGTTGCGGTGGAGTGTCCCGTCGTGCGCGTGGCCGATCTGTCCGCCGCCATCACCGCGGCCCGTGCCCGCACTCCGTGCGGCGGCGTGATCCTGTTGTCGCCCGGCGCGCCCAGCTTCGACCAGTTCAAGGATTATGCGGAGCGCGGGCGACGGTTTGCCGAGCTGGCCGGGTTTGACGTCAGCACGAGTACCAGTATCGAAGGTCTTGGCGCAGGCTGATCGGCGGCTGCCGTCATCGGTGCGTATGCGGACCAGACAGCCCCGACCAGCAAGGCAGGCGCACCCGGCAGCCCGCAATCCACAGCGCGCGGCGAAGGACGACTTGCCGGTGGCCCCGGTGGTTTTGATCCCAGGGCAACGGGGAGGTGTTTTCTTTGACCCGGAGCTTCATCTCCAGATTCGGGCCGGGGTGCCGCGACCCGTTGAGCCGTTGATGGGTGTGCGCGTGTTGCGGCGATCAATGGAGCTGCGCGCAGCTGGCGGCCTGTGCGGTGCTGGCGGGCGCTCCGCGAATGCGGCCGGAGTTGGCGACCACCACGCTGAGTGCCGGTCCCGCGCTGGCTGCTTGGCAGAACAGCAGCGTGAGGTTGCTGCCTCTGGCACTGCCATCCGGGCGAAAGCGCACGATGTGCCGGCCGACGCTGCTGCGGATATTCAACTTGCCGGCGTAGCCGCGGCCGGTATACAGGGCACCGTGGTCGGGTTGATCGTCGCCGTCGCTGTCGTGTCCCAGCAGCCAGCCGCTGTCCCAACGGGTGTCGCCACTGCAGTGGCTGCCGTCGACGGTCGGACAGAACAGGGTGTGCTTGCCGCTGGTGACGGCGGTTTCGCGCGCATGCTGCAGCGCGGCGATGAAATCCGTCTGCGCGACCTGCAGCTGGTTGCGGACGAGCAGGCTGCGCAGCGACGGCACGGCGAGGCTGGTGAGCGTGGCGATCACCGCCAGCACCATGATCTGCTCGATCAGGCTGAGTCCGCGCTGGCCGTGCTCCATTCCCCGCTGTGGCGCTGCCGGCATGCTGGCGTCCCGGATGATGACAGAGGCTCATCGTGGGATACGCACGTGAGTGCGCCCAGCAGCCGGGGCAGCACGCGCGTGTCGGCCTCCGCTGACGGCGGCTGTCAGCAGCCCCGATTTAAAATGCCGCACTGCGCCCACACCTGTAGCCCATGACCGATCGCTTCCAACTCGTGGCCCCCTATCAGCCGGCCGGCGATCAGCCGCAGGCGATCGCCCGTCTCAGTGAAGGATTTGAGGCCGGCGTGGCCGCGCAGACCCTGCTCGGCGTGACCGGTTCGGGCAAGACCTACACCATCGCCAATGTGATCGAGCAGGTGCAGCGGCCGACCATCGTGATGGCGCCGAACAAGACGCTGGCGGCGCAGCTGTACGGCGAGTTCAAGGAGTTCTTTCCGCACAACGCGGTGGAGTATTTCGTCAGCTACTACGACTACTACCAGCCCGAGGCCTATGTGGTGGCGTCGGACACCTTCATCGAGAAGGACGCCTCGATCAACGAGCACATCGAGCAGATGCGGCTGTCGGCGACCAAGGCGCTGCTGTCGCGGCGGGACGCGATCATCGTGGCCACGGTGTCGGCGATCTACGGCCTGGGCAATCCGGAGGACTACCTTTCGCTGCGGCTGATCCTGGCCAAGGGCGAGCGCATCGACCAGCGCAAGCTGATCCATCAGCTGACCGAACTGCAGTACACGCGCAACGAGATGGAGCTGCGCCGCGGCACCTATCGCGTGCGCGGCGAGATCATCGACGTGTTTCCGGCGGAATCGGAAACCGAGGCGCTGCGCATCGAGCTGTTCGATGGCGAGGTGGAGAACCTGGCGCTGTTCGATCCGCTCACCGGCGAGACGATCCGCAAGGTGCCGCGCTATACGGTCTATCCGCGCACGCATTACGCCAGCACCCGCGAGAGCGTGCTCAACGCGGTCGAGACGATCAAGGTCGAGTTGAAGGAACGGCTGGAGCAGCTGTACGCCGGCAACAAGCTGCTGGAAGCGCAGCGGCTGGATCAGCGCACCCGCTTCGACATCGAGATGATGGCCGAGGTCGGCTACTGCCAGGGCATCGAGAACTACTCGCGCCACCTCACCCGGCGTGCGCCGGGCGAACCGCCGCCGACGCTGTTCGACTATCTGCCGGCCGACGGCCTGCTGGTGGTGGACGAATCGCACGTCACCGTGCCGCAGCTCGGCGCCATGTACAAGGGCGACCGCTCGCGCAAGGAGACGCTGGTGGAGTTCGGCTTCCGCCTGCCCTCGGCGATGGACAACCGGCCGCTGCGCTTCGAGGAGTGGGAGCAGCGCGTGCCGCGGGCGATCTACATTTCCGCCACGCCGCGCGCGTACGAGCTGGACAAGTCCGGCGCCGCGGTGGTCGAACTGCTGGTGCGCCCGACCGGTCTGGTTGATCCGGAAGTGGAGGTACGCCCGGTGCGCACCCAGGTCGACGACCTGCTCGGCGAAGTGCACCAGCGCGTGGCGATCGGCGATCGCGTGCTGGTCACCACGCTGACCAAGCGGATGGCCGAGAACCTTACCGAATACCTGGCCGAGCACGATGTCAAGGTGCGCTATCTGCACTCGGACATCGAGACGGTCGAGCGCAGCGAGATCATCCGCGACCTGCGCCTGGGCGAGTTCGACGTGCTGGTCGGCATCAACCTGCTGCGCGAGGGGCTGGACATGCCGGAGGTGTCGCTGGTGGCGATCCTCGATGCCGACAAGGAGGGTTTCCTGCGCTCCACCGGTTCGCTGATTCAGACCATCGGCCGCGCCGCGCGTAACGTGCGCGGCAAGGCGATCCTGTACGGCGACACGATCACCCGCTCGATGCAGGCGGCGATCGACGAAACCGCGCGCCGCCGCGAGAAGCAGGTGGCGTGGAACCTGCAGCAGGGCATCACCCCCACCACCATCGTGCGGCGCATCGCCGACATCATGGAAGGCGCCCGCAGCGAAGCCGGCAACCGCCGCGGCAGCAAGTCGCCGCGCGGCCGCACGGCGGTGGCCGAGCCAGCCGCCGAGTACGCCGCGCTCAGCGCAGCGCAGGCTGCCAGCATGCTGAAGAAGCTCGAGACGCAGATGTACAAACACGCCCAGAACCTCGAATTCGAGGACGCCGCCCGGCTGCGCGACCAGATCCACCAGCTGCGCGAGCAGGCCCTGCGCTGAGCCGCCGCCGGGCCGGCCGATATTGTCCAGCGGCGGCGGCTCCCGTATACTTCGCCACCCGCGTGGCAAACCTGCGCGGCCCGGGCGGTTAGCTCAGCGGTAGAGCACTTCCTTGACATGGAAGGGGTCACAAGTTCGATCCTTGTACCGCCCACCAATACCAGGTACGAAAAGGCCGGCGCCCAGCGTCGGCCTTTTTGCTTTGCGGGCCATCGGCAGGCGCGCAGGTGCATGTAATCTTGGCGTTCCACCTGCGCTGCGTGATGCCGGGGCGCGGGCCATCTTTCCGTTTGCGATGAAGCGTGCCCATGCCTGCCCTTGAAACCCTGATCGACCACGCCTTCGAGCGCCGCAACGAGCTCGGCTCCAGCGAGATCGAAACCCACCTGCGGCCGGCTTTGGGCCAGGTGCTTGATCTGCTGGAAGCGGGCGAGCTGCGCGTGGCCGAGCCGGATGGCCACGGCGGCTGGAGCGTGAACCAGTGGATCAAGAAGGCGGTGCTGTTGTACTTCCGCATCAACGACAGCCGCGTGGTCGACGGCGGCCCGGCGCAGGCGTTCGACAAGGTGCCGCTGCGCTTCGCCCACGGCGACAGCAGCGAGCTGCAGCAGCTCGGCGCGCGCGTGGTGCCGGGCGCGCTGGTGCGCCGTGGCGCGCACATCGCCCGGGACGCAGTGCTGATGCCCAGCTACGTCAACATCGGCGCCCATGTGGGCGCCGGCAGCATGGTCGACACCTGGGCCACGGTGGGCTCCTGCGCGCAGATCGGCGCGGGCGTGCACCTGTCCGGCGGCGTCGGCATCGGCGGCGTGCTGGAGCCGCTGCAGGCCAACCCCACCATCATCGAGGACCACTGCTTCGTCGGCGCGCGCTCGGAGGTGGTCGAGGGCGTGGTGGTGGAGCGCGGCAGCGTGATCGGCATGGGCGTGTTTCTCGGCCAGAGCACCCGCATCTACGATCGCGCCAGCGGCGCGGTGAGCTACGGCCGCGTGCCGGCCGGCAGCGTGGTGGTGGCCGGCAGCCTGCCGGCGAAGGACGGCAGCCACAGCCTGTATGCCGCAATCATCGTCAAGCAGGTGGACGAGAAAACCCGCAGCAAGACCAGCATCAACGAACTCCTGCGGAGCGCCGAATGAGCATCGAACTGTATGGCCTGGAAAAGTGCGGCACCTGCGACAAGGCCCGTGCCTGGCTCGATGAGCACAGGATCAAACACAGCTTCACCGACTATCGCGAGCATCCCGTCGCGCCGGCCACGCTGAAGGCGTGGGCCAAGGTGCTGGGCTGGGAGAAGCTGGTCAACCGCGCCAGCTACACCTGGCGCGATCTCGGCGCAGCGCAGCAGGCCGCCAGCAGCGACGCCGAGTGGCTCGCGCTGATCAAGGAGTATCCCGCGCTGGTCAAGCGCCCGGTGGTGGTCAAGGATGGTGCGGTGAGCGCGGGCTTCAGCGAGAAGAAGTTCAAGGAGCTGTTCGGTGGCTGACACGGCACCCGCTGCCGTCACGCTCGTTTACGGCCTCGATGGCACCGACATCAGCCGGAAGGCCTGCCACTGGCTGGATCGCTTCGGACCGGCCTACCGCTTCGTCGACCTGCAGCGGCAGCGTCCCGAGCCGGCGACGCTCAAGGCGTGGGCGCAGGCGCTGGGCGGCTGGGAGGCGCTGGTCGATCGCGGCGGCCGCGCCTGGGGCGGCCTGCTGGCGCAGCGCAAGCATCCGGCCAGCGATCCGGAATGGACGCTGCTGATACGCGAACACCCCGGCATCCTGCGCCAGCCGATCACCCAACTGCCCGATGGCCGCGTGGCCGTCGGTTTCACCGGCGGCAGCTACGAAAGGCTGCTGGGCAAAGCCAAGGCCAAAGCATGAGCGATGCAGCATGAGCGACCCGGCATGAGCGACGTACTCGACCTCACCTGCGAACTGATCCGCCGCCGCTCGGTGACGCCGGAGGATGGCGGCTGCCAGGCGCTGATCGCCGAGCGGCTCGCCCGCTGCGGGTTCGTGATCAAGCACCTGCGCCATGGCGCCGTGGACAACCTGTGGGCCAGCCATGGCCAGGGCGGCCCCACGCTGATGTTTCTCGGCCACACCGACGTGGTGCCGAGTGGGCCGGAAGCCGCATGGCAGAGCCCGCCGTTCGAGCCAACCGTTCGCGATGGACGTCTATACGGCCGCGGCGCCGCCGACATGAAAGGCGCGGTGGCGGCGATGGTGCTGGCGCTGGAGCAGTTCGTGACGGCGCATCCGCAGCATCCGGGCCGCGTGGCGCTGCTGCTGACCAGCGATGAGGAAGGCCCGACCAATCTCGACGGCGTGCGCCGCGTGGCGGAGGATTTCCGCGCCAGCGGCGAGCGCATCGACTGGTGCGTGGTGGGCGAGCCGTCGGCGCAGGAGCGACTCGGTGACCTGATCCGCGTCGGCCGCCGCGGCTCGCTGTCCGGCACGCTCACGGTGCACGGCGTGCAGGGCCACGTGGCGTATCCGGAGCAGGCGTTGAACCCGATCCACGCCTTCGCGCCCGCGCTGGTGGAGCTGGCCGCCGAGCGCTGGGATGCCGAGCCTGCGGCGGCTGCCCTGCGCGATTTTCCGCCCACCTCGTTCCAGGTCTCCAACCTCAACGCCGGCACCGGCGCCGGCAACGTGATCCCCGGCACGCTGCACGCGCTGATCAATTTCCGCTACGGCACCGCCAGCACCGCGGACGCGCTGCGCGCGCGCACCGAGGCGATCCTGCAGCGGCACGGGCTGCGCTTCACGCTGGAGTGGAACCTCTCCGGCGAACCCTTCCTCACACCGCCCGGCGGACGGCTGCGCGAAACCGTGGTGGCCGTCTGCCGCGAGCTGTGCGGCCTCGATCCCGAACAAAGCACCGGCGGCGGCACCTCCGACGGCCGTTTCATCGCCCCGCTCGGCGTCGAGGTGGTGGAGATCGGCCCGGTCAACGCGACCATCCACAAGGTGGACGAGTGCGTGGCGGTACGGGATCTGCAGGCATTGCCGGCACTGTATCTGGTCGTGTGCGAGCGTCTGCTGGTGTAGCGGTCAGCCTGGTTTGCCGCGCGACGTGAGGGGCATGGAGACGGATCAGCGGGTGTGCATGAAGGTCTCGAAATTGAGCCGTTCAAGCCGGCGATTGACCAGCGGCAGCGCCACCACGGCGGCGATCAGCATGCCGGCGGCGAACCCGTAGCCGTAATAGTACGGACCCAGCATGATGCTCACATATGAACATGCCGCATTGGCAAGCAACATGATGGCGGTGATCACCACGGTTTCGCGCAGGTCATCGAGGTAAAACAGGATATTCAACGCGGCCATCACCAGCAGTTGCAGCATGACGCCGACGGATATGATCGCGAGCTGGCCGCTGTACAGCGCCGAGATGTTCAGCGCGGGCAGGATGGTTCGGGCAAATGCGACCAGCACCAGCAGCGTCAGCCCCTGGGTGCCAAGAATGTCGCGGATGCCGTGACGGGCCGAAATGATCATCCAGCGGCGTTGCTGCTCGATGGCTCCAAGCGTGCCGCCATTGCGCACGAGGGTGAAATAGCGATCGTAGGCGCGGACGAAGTCGACCTCCATGCGGAACAGGAACACGGCCATGCCGGGCACGATGGTGAGATAGGCCAGGAAAGTGGGTGTGTCGTAGATCACCGAGCTGTGCAATACGCCGATGATGCGCTTGCCGGTGGCGGGCGAAAGCCAGAAGATGAACTTGTCGACCCATGCGCCGGCGTTGAACATGATGCCGGCGGGGATCAACCACAGCCGGTTCTTCTGACGGCGAAAGAAATCCAGGTCGACCAGCCGGGTCGGCGGGTATTCCTTCCAGATCAGTCTCGACATGCCCAGCACCAGCAGCAGCTGGCCGGCAACGAAACCGGCGAGCAGCCCCTCCATGCCGAACGGGCGCAGCCACAGCGCCAGCACGATGACGGCACCGTAGCCGGCCATGTAGATGATCAGCACCGCCCGGAATTGCTTGAGACCGGACAACAGCACGGTCAACACCCAGACCATGCACAGCAGCATGAAGCCGGTGATCATCAACAGCCGATAGGCGGCCGAGGTGCCGGGAAACAGCATCAGCATGGCCATGCTCGCCAGCATGCTGGCCGGCAGCAGCAGTACCAGCATGGCCCCGTTGAGATTGGGTACGACACAGTCGGGGCGCCGCTCGAACAGGCGGTCGGCCACATAGCGCGTGTAGATCAGCTGGAAACCGCCGGTGTAGATCAGGCTCAAGGCGATCAGCCAGGTCACGCTGACCTGGAACTGGGTGATCAGCACGGAGGGAATGACGAACCCGATACTCAACATGCCGAGCATCAGGATCGCCGCGATCGACAACACCCATGGGCCGCTGCTGACGATGCCGGCGTACGCATAGGCTCGCAGCAGTCCCAGGTAGGTTTCGCTGTGGCTGAGCCGTCTGAGTTCGAAACCGATGCCAGCCATCAGCCGATGGCCTCGCGGAAAAGCTGATCGAAGGTCGCCAGCATGGTCAACCGGTCATAGCGACGCTCGACCCTGGCAATCGCCGTTTCCACGGCATGGCGGTAACGCTGTGGATCGGTCAACAGCGACAGTACATGAGCCGCCAGCTCGTCGGGATCGGCCAACCCGGCCACGCCACCGGCTGATCCCGGCACGTCATTGGCTTCGCCACTGCCTTCGATCATCTCGCGGCAGGCGCCGACATCGGTGGTGACCGCCGGTATGCCGGCAGCGAAGCCTTCGAGCACGGACAGTGGCAGGCCTTCGCTGACCGAGCTGAGCACGACCACGCCGACCTTCGGCAGAATCTCCTCGACGCGGCGAAAGCCAAGGAAGTGCACCGTTTCCTCCAGTCCCAGCGAAAGCACCAGCTCACGGCACTCCAGCACATAGGGCGGGTCTTCCTCGGTCGGGCCGACGATCCACGCCTGCAGCTGCGGCAGTTGTTGCCCCGCGATCGCCGCGGCGCGGATGAAATTCTTGATGTCCTTGATCGGCACGACTCGCGCGATCAGTGCCATCACCGCCGGAATCGGTGCATCCAGCGGCCTCCGCAGGCCCACAAAACGCTCGATCTCGACGCCATTGGGAATGATCCGGGTTCGCTCGGCGGCAGCGCCATCGGCTATCTGCTGACGGCGTGCGCGGTCGAACAGGCTGATGATCGGATCGGCCTTGCTGTAGGCCTGCCGGCTCGCGGTCTCGAAAAATGTCACCCACAGCGCGCGCAGATGGCTGATCTCGGCCTGGTCGGTCTGCAGAAAATTGCGGCGGTCGTGGATCCAGTCCGCGTTCATCATGTCGATGCGCCGTTCGCGCGTATAGATGCCATGTTCCATCAGCACGAAAGGCGTCCCCCGTTCGCGCGCGCACATCGCGCCGAGCAGTCCCGCATAGCCGGTCGAGGGTGAAAAAAGCAGTCGCGCCGAAGGCAGCTGGGCCGCGATCTTGCCCAAAAGCCAGAGTGGGGCATGCATGTTGCGTACGGTCCAGAAGTAGTCCACGAACGACTCGGCCAGTGCGGAGGCCTCGTAACGCCCGGTCAGGTAGTTCCAGGCGCTCTCGCTCTGCAGAAACATCGCATGGCCGATCGGGCTGTCCGGATCGGTCAGTTCCCGGCTCGTCGGCATGTCCGGCTGGCTGGTTTGCAGCCGGTCGTGGAACTGCCGGATGGTGGTTTCGATCGCCTGGTTCGGGCCGCGCTTTGCACGGCGCGGCCGCTTGGCGGGCTCCTTCACCTGGTCGAACAGGAAATGACTCTGCACCTGCATCACATTGGGCGGCAGCTCGTAGCGCCAGCCCTCGTAGTCACCCTTGCCCGAACCGAGGAACACCACGCCAAAACGATAGTGGTCGAGTCCGCGGATGACCTCGTGCATCCACGATGAGACGCCGCCCTTGATGTAGGGGTAGGTGCCTTCCAGCAGCAGCAGGATGTCGACGTCCGGCGGGTTGCTCATGCCGGATGGCTCCAGCGGCGCCGGATGATCCCGGCAATGGGAAGTGCCGCGAACAGATCGCCGGCATCGGCCAGACGGCGCAATTGGACGTAGTTGCGTGCGTCCCACTGGCGCTCGGCCAGATACGGCATCACCCGCGCCGGTGCCGCACCGGCTTCGAAGGCGCGCTCGTAAAGCACGGTGCTGCCAGGCAGCCTGCACTGTTCCAGCCAGCGCGCCTTGGAGATCAGCCAGTCCGGCTGGTGACCGTACAGCGGTTCGGCGAGGTCCAGATGATGCCGCCAGCGCTCCACGTACAGGCGGGCCATGCCTTCGCGCGCCACGCGCAGATACAGCATTTCCGCATTCAGATGGGCCGCCTCCAGATGCAGCGCGGCTGCTCTGGCGGTCGCGGATGTCTCGATGCTTTCGATGGTCTTCTCGACCCGGCGGATCATGTGCAGCAGTCTGGACTCGCGTCGATCCAGCAGGCCGGCCGCGGTGAGCCGGACACTCTCATCCGGATGGCCCAGCGTATCGAACAACACTTGGGAAGTATGTGCGCTGCGTTTCTGCTCGATGATCATCAGCGCGCGAATGGATTTGTCGGTGTCGAACGCTCCTGTCCGCAAGCCGCGGATCGTTCCGCCGACGCCGAAATGCACGACCGGTCGCGGGCGTTCAGGAACGAACGGCGAAGTGACGAGCTGCTGTGCCTTGGCAGGATCGTTGCGGTGGCTGAGCTGGTTGAACAGCAGCAATGCCAGCAGCATGAGGATCGGTCCCAGCAACGGTATCAGCAGGCCGGTGCCGAGCAGCGCGAGATAATCCCGGTACCAGCGCTGGCGTCGGTTCGGGGGACGCAGGCCGAGACCGATGGCTGCCAGCAAGGCGCTCGCCACGGCGTTGAGCAGCAGGGTGTGCAGCAGCAAGGCATGCGCGTTGTGGCTGCCGGTGGCAAGCCATCCTGCGAGCAGATCGAGGTTTGCGCTCATCTCAGCCCTCCCGCTGCAGCAGGGCCATGAGTTCCGCGCCCGTCCCCTTGCGGATCTGGCCGTGGCGGACGCTCCAGCCGAGGTCGCGCAGGGGTTTGCCGAAATTTTCCCGGCAGAGTGCATCAATCCGCTGCAGGAAACCGGCGGTCGCGCCTTGACCAGCCAGTGCCAACAGGATCAAGAGCCCCGGTTGCGACGGCTCCAGCGGAGATCGCCAGTACTGGTCGAGCCCCCGTCGGGCGGAATGAATCAGATCGACGACGCCGTCATGTGCGTCACTGCCAGGCGACAGCATGACCCATGCGGAGTGCACCTCGGCGCGTTGGCGCAGATGCCCCAGTCGCGCCCATTCCAGCGCGAATTCGGGCGGGCATGCCGGCACCGTGCGTCGCACGGCGTGACTGAGCTGGCCGGCACGCATGGCGTCGGCCACGAAGGCGGTCATCGCGGCAAGCGTCAGCAGGTTTTCCTCATCCACCGCCAGCAGAGGCAGCTCAACCACCACGATCAACGCCAGCAGGGTGCCGTCGGCAGCGCTCATCGGCAGCACCACCCGATAGGCGGAGGCCTGTCCTGCCAGAATCTGGTCGACCGAGTAATAGGCCAGTTGCTGATTTTCGATGACGCCGGTGACCAGCGGATCGTTCACATCGAGCACGAAGTGCGGGCCGATGTATGCCTGCGGCTCGGGCTGTGCCCGGCGGTTGCCGGTCACCTGAAATACGCCGGTGGTACCGAGTCGCCCGTAATAGGCGAGCATTTGCAGGATATGCCCGAGCGGTCGTTGCGGGAGTTGACCTCCCGGCAGTTCGGACTTCCCCAGCTCGGCGGCGATGGAGTCCAGTGCCGTGCGCAGGTCGTAGGACTTGGTGATCAGGTTTTCTTCGAGTCGGGCATGCGAGAGTCGGGTCACATAGAAAACGCGGGTGAGCGACTCCAGTCGCTGCTCCAGATAATCCAGGCTGGAATTGGCCTCGATCAGGCGGCTTTGCGAATGGCTGGCGTAGAGCCCGGCGAGGTAGGTGGCGATGAGCCCCCCGATGATCTCGCCGCCGGGCTGTGAGCGAGCCATGCCGAGAAACCAGATCTCGACGAAATTGCCGATCACCAGCACCAGCCCCGAGCCGACGCCGTAGGCCACGCCGTAGCGCAGCGCGATCGCCAGCGGTGCCAGCCACCACCAGGGGTAATCGAAGTGCGCGCCGTTCCACAGGTACAGCACGCCCAGCGCCAGCAAGGGCAGCAGTGCTGACTCAAGTGACTTTTTCAGGATGGAGGAAAGCACCGGGTCCATGAAAGCCGTCAGTGGGTAGAGGAGGCACGCGACCTGAGCGCAGATCGCACCTGTCCGACCGGCACGGCAAAGGTGTCGCCGGCGGGCCTCGGCCGTCGGCGCAATCGCGGCATGCGGTTCAGCCTCATTTGCCTGTCAGGCGAGCGATCAGGCGATCCAGGGTTTTCTGGGCCAGCACGGCGACACCCTCGCGGCTGCCGCCACTGGCTGATGCCGCGCCGGTCCACAAGGTCTTGCCTGAGTTGATGTCGACCAGGGTCAGCGTGAAGCCGACTGCCGGTTGGCCGTCCAGTCCGATTTTGTATTGCCATTCGTCAACGCTGCCGCTGACCAGGTAACGGGCACCTTGTTGCGAGGCAAAAGCGCGCGCCGCCTGTTCGGCCGCCTCCCCATTGTCGGTGGGCAGGCCACCGGCGTCAGGCTCCGGCGGCGGCAACAGTACCTGGCCGGTCGCGCGCTGGGCCAGCAGGGCGCGGATCAGCCGGGCCGCACGCTGTCCGGCGTAGGGCGTGGCGGTATTGTTGATCAGCGGCGCCACGACCCAGGTTGCCGCGTGATCGACGGTCGGTGCCGGCGCGGCGCGAAAGCTGCTGCTGGCGCAGGCACCGAGCAGGATCAGCCCGGCAAACAGCAGGGACAGCCGGACGAGTCGATACAGGTCGGAAAGGCGTTTCATCAGCGTTCCTCGCAAACGTGGCCTGACGGCCGTGGCGGAGCCATCGATCATGGCGTGAAATAGTAGCGGTAGTTGAGGAAAGCGCTCAGGCTCTGGCTGCTGGTCGCACCGGTATTGCTGGAGTAGCCCAGTCCGAGGCTGAGGTGATCCGGCCCGAGCACGGGTGCGGCCACGCCGGCATTCACCGAGGCACCCGGGCCGGATACCGAGTTGTGACAGGCGCTGGCATGGCCGAACAGACGCAACTGGTCACTCCATGCCTCCAGAAAATCTTCATTGAAGCCGACGCCGACGCAGGCCTGGGCATAACTGCGCGGCACGAAGAAGCTGGTGTCGGCGGGCTGCCCCGCCGGCACCAGATGCAAGAGTGCGTTCGGTACGGACGGTGCCCGCTGGTAGCGCGCATCGGTGGCGGTGGCGATCAGGGTGAAATCCGGAGGAGCCAGCCACAGCTTGTGACGGTACTCCAGATCGAGACTCTGCCGGTTGCCGAGCCAGCCGCCACCCTGTGCCCGCAGGCGGCCCAGCGTGGCCGTCGCGGCCAGACTGTCTTGGGCGGACCACTGGTACTCGGCGGTGCCTCTCAGGCGATCCATCAGTCCGGCGATCGCCAGCGGCACGGTGTCGTTGACGCGCGCACCGTAGTCGATGGCAAGCCCCAGTTGCAGGTTGCGCGTCGCCCGGTAGCGGGTGAACGCTCCCAGTTGGTCATACGCAGCAAGATTGCGCCCGGCGCCAAGCGACAAGCCGCGTTCGCCGCGGTGCAGCTGCTGGAGCAGCTGCACCGAAGCGTATTGCCCGTACGCCGGGATCGTGCCGAGCTGGGTGACGTCGTAGCGCGTCTGGCGGAAGCGGTAGGCCGTGACATCCACGGCAATCGCAGGGGTGACCCAGGTGCGCGAGTCCAGGCCGGCATCGAACGCCTCAAGCCCGCTGCCGTGTCGTTCGTGCAACGAGCTGCCAAACGTGTCGGCTTGCGCGACAGCCAGTTTCTGGAACTGCTGTTCAAGCTGACGGTCGTCCGGCTCGCCTTCGAGCCCGCGGTAGGCGAGGGTCAGCGCCTGCGATTTCCAGCCCAGCTTGTTGGCAGCAGTGACGCGATCGCGGTGCGGCAGATTATCGGCATCGGCGGCCAGCAGGAGCATGCTGGCACTGTCGTTGTCGGTGGTCAGGGCCTGGCTCAGGCGTGCCCAGGCAGGTGCCTTGGTCGTGGCGTACTGGCGGGTCAGCCAGAGGCGGGTTGCCTCCGGGCTGTCCAGTGCGATGGTCCAGGCGAGCACCTGCTCGCGCGCGCCGGCGTCGGCCGGGTTGTCCACCAGCGGTCGCATGGCGCGCCGGGTCGGATCGCCGGGCCTGAGCCGGCTGATCAGGGTCACCCGGTGCTCGCGTTGCCCTGGTGTCAGCTTGGCCAGTGCCGAGGCGGCTTGCCGCTGCAGCGGTTTGACCGCCTGGCGCCGGATCGCCTGCGCGGCGTCGGGGCGGTCGCCTTGATCGAGCAGGTCGGCGTATTGCATCAGCCAGGCCGGGTCATCGCGATGGGAAAATCGGTCCGGGCGCAGCAAGGCCAAGGCGCGGCTGGGTTGATCGAGCAGGGCGAGGGCGGCTGTCAGCGCCTCGCGGACAGCCGGGTCGACGCGCAGTCGACCTGCCCAGCGGCGAGTCAGCACACTCAATGGCGCGATGTCGCGGCTGTCGACAAGCAGCCACAGATAACCGGCCACCACGTTCGCATCAGACGGTGCCCGTCGCAGTGCCTGTGCATAGCGGCTGCGGGCGAGCGAGTCATGCCCCTCCCGATGAGCCACTTGCGCCCACTGCACCCAGAACTGCGGTTGTGCGCCGAGCGTGGCGCGATCCTGCGGCCGCAGGCTGGCGAACAGGGTTTGACTCAAGGCGCTTCGATCGAGCCGGTTGGCGGCGGCCAGCGCCTGGAAAAACAACGGGGCGGCATGGGTCTGGCGCCAGCCGATCAGCGCATAGGCATAGGCCACCGCGGGATCGGTGGTGACGTGAATCCGGTACAGGCGCTGGTAGTCATCCGCTTGCGCCGTGCCGGCCCGCACCAGAATTCGGCTGGCGTCTGCGGCGCTACCGAAATCCTGCAGCATCCACGCCAGCGAGCTCAGCGTCTGCCAGTAGGCCGTGTCGTGCGCAGTGGCGGTGGCCTGAGCCTGACGCAGCGTTGCCAGCGCCTGTTCGAGATGCCCCTGGGCATACTCCATCGATGCCAGCTGGAGGATGGTTTGCGGTTCGGCACCATAGCGCGCAATCATCCGCCGCAACACGGCTACGCGCTCTTCGGGCCGACCGACCAGCGCCAGAACGTCTGCCTGCTGGCTCAGAAAGAACTCGCGCGGGTGGCGCTGGTCGGCTTGCTCGAGGACGCTCAGCGCCTGATCGAAGTGGCCGAGATTGAGCATCGCCGCGACCAGCGCCTTCCAGTGGTCGGCGTTGAAAGGTTCTTCGGCGGCGCGCTGGCGCATCAGCTGTATGGCCGTGTCGAACTGCTGGGTGGCGGTGGTCAGCGCGATGGCGTGTTCAAGCTGGTCGCCCTGCTGGCCGGTGGTCGCCAGCCAGGCGTAGTTGCGTGCGGCCAGCGCGTCATCGTTGTGCTGCTCGGCGGCACTGGCCAGCCGGCGATGCCAGAGCACGCTGTCCGGGTAGGCCGCCAGTGCCTGCGTGGCCAGCGTGATGGCATCGTCGAGTTGGCCGGCGCCGAGAAACGCCCGCCACGCGAGATCGTAGTCTGCCAGGTTGACCGCCTGGGGCGCGTCGTGTGGCGGTACCTTGGCGGGAACCAGGGCGATACCCGCGACCGGCAACGCCGCCAGGGTCAGGCTCAGTGCCAGCCAGCCGCCGGTGCGTGGCCATCGCGGTGCAGTCGCTGGCATCTCCCCGGATGGCTCAGTGGACACGGAGATCTCCCAGATGCACCAGTCGCCGGGCGTACTCCACTGACTTTGCGCTGTCACCGGCCTGCATGGCCAGGCGTGTCATGCAGCGCCACAGTGCCGTGGTGCCCGGCATCCGGTCCAGGTTCGCGGCCGCGGCCGCAAGCGCCTGACGCGGATGATCGGCGGACAGGTAAGCCTGGATCAGCGCCTGGAACGCCGCCCAGCGTGCCGTGTCATCGTGGGCGCTGGCCAGCCAGCGTTGGGCGAAGTCCGCCTCGGCCGAGGGCTGGTTGGCCCATGCCGCGATCTGCATGAGCCGGGTCCAGTCGACTTGGGCCGGGTCGAGGGCGGGCAATTGTGCCTGGGCCGCGCGCACGGCCTCCTGCGGCTTGCCGGCTGCCAGATGGCTCTGCAACAAGGCGTCGAATGCCTGCTCATGGATGTCCGTCAGGGTGAGCGCCTTGTGCGGCGCCACGCTGTCGGCGCGGTTGACACTGGCCAGCCTGGACGCCCAGACCAGACCAACCAGCCGCTCGATGCCCGCCCCCGGACTGTGCGGCATCGCGATCCGTGGCGGGGCGCCAGTCGGCGCAGCGGCCAACTCGGGCGCAGGGGGCACGCGATCCGGTTCCGGCCGGTTGCCCGAATGGCCCCGGACTGGTGGGGCGGTGGCGGCCAGCAGCCGTCCGGCCATGCGGGCAGCGGTGTCGTACAGCCCGGCGGCGATGGCGTGGCGAGTCTCGACCAACTGGTCGGTGAGGGTCAGCCGGCTGCCGAGATGATCCAGCGCGCGGGCGTAGTCGGCACGTGCCTGTTCGCGGCGCGGCGAGCCGGGTGGAATGGCAACAAACTGCGCCCGGCGCAGGCTCAGCCACAGCGCTGCAACCGGTGGGCTTGCCGGGCCGGCGCGGTTGATCAGCGGTGCCAGCGCCGCTTCGGCAGCCTCCAGCTGTCCGGCGCGAAGACGTTCATGCACCAGCTGCAGGCGGATGGTCCGGTCGCTTGGCTGGGCACGCAGCAGCAGCTGCAGGTAAGCGATGGTGGCTGCGTGGGGCGGGGCGCCCGAATGCAGTTGCTGGTTGATGAATTCCTTCGGGAACAGCAGCACGGCAAGCACCGCGATGAAAAGGCACAGGGCAACGATTTGTCCCGACCCGATGAAATGGGTCGTGAGTTGCGGAGTGACGTGTCTCCGGTAGCGCGAGGTGCGTGGCCGGGTGGCGGTCATCAATGCGGACACTCCACCTCGAGCCGGCCTCCGACCAGGGGCGAGCTGAACTGGCGCCGATTGCCATCAGCGACTGTGCTGGCCGGGTGGCCCTCGAAGCGGATCTGGCAAGTCCGGCTGTTGGCCAGTGTCAGCCTGAGTGGCACATGGCCTGCAAGCGTCAGTGCGAAGGTGCCGTGCCGGCGCGTGAGCGCGGTGACCGGTGCATTGGCGCTCACCAGATAGGGCTCGGTGGGCGGTGTCGCGGTGAGCACCAGCCGGGCGCGATCCGGACCAAGGCTGATATAGCGGGACTGGTTGGCGTCGTCGAAACCGGCGATGTTGCGTGAGCGGGCGAAATCCGGATAGCCGCGGCTCTGCGCAATGCGTACGGTCTGGTCCGCGCCATAGCCACCCAGCACATAGGCATCGCCGTCCCGCGCGATGCCTGCATATTCGAAACCCAGCGCAATTTTCGAGTAATACGATGGAAAAACCGGTGTTGTCGGTTGCCTGGTGGCCCAGTCATAGACGGACTCGAGCGCGGCAAGACCGCAAGGACGCGTGCCGGAGTAGAAGTGATAGTAGATATTGATCGGCGCGAGGCGCCGCGGTGACTCGGTCATGCGGAAGGTCTGCAGCACCTTCTTGTAGCCGCAATAAGGCAGCGCCCAGTCATGGGTGAACTGATCCTCGTTGGCGTCGGGGGCATACACCTGGAAATAGTGCCCTTTCCAGACCCCGAGCGGGACCACGTTGGTCAGCGAGGAGGATTGCTCATCGATGGTGCTGTTGTTGCCGTTGATGTTCAGCAGGCCGGCCTTGTAGGTCAGTCCGACGACCTCGGCATCCGGATCGGTGTCCCCCGACCATTGATACAACGTCACCTTCTTGCCGGGTGGTGCGAGCAGATCGTTGATGATGCTCACCGAACCATTGACCTCCTGCTGCGGACTGAAGGTGTAGCCGGGAACCGGCAGGTTGTAGCCGTATTTCATGCCGGGCGCATTGACGTACTCCTCCCTTTTTCCAGCCGGGCCACCGGGCTCGACGTGCAGACCGGCGGACAAGGCGGGGTCCTGTTCCAATGCGCGCCAGTTGAACGGATGCGAGTAGGTGTGCGATCCGATCTCGACCCACGGCAGGGCGAATATCGCCCGTGCGATCGGCCGGTAGATGGCCAGGTGTTGCGGGCCATACAGGCCGCCATCGACGAATTCCCCGGCGATCACCGAGGCGGCGGTGGGAATCCGGTAGCGCATCAGGATCGCGTCCAGGATCACCTTGGCCGCCGGTTGGTTCCAGTACTTGGGTACGAACGACGCTGATGCGAAGCCGTCGCCATCGAAGTGGGCGAACAGCAGGCGATTGCCGCTGGCCGTGGTGGTGTCGAAGGCCGGCAGCTTGCCGAGCCGCAGGGCCTGCTGAAAAAAGGCAAAGGGGTTGAGGATCCAGCGCGCGCGTGACTGGCTCTTGTTCAGTGCCCCTTGCGGCAGATACGCCACGACATAGGGCGAGAGCGCGTAGCCGCCCCAGGCGGTGATCGCCACCGCGGTCTCCTGCTGCCCGTCGCGGGCAAGTGTCAGTCCGGCGCTGCCGTGCGTGAGCTGCAGCGGCGTGAAACCGTCCGGCTGCGCGCGAACTGGGGTTTCGAATCCCACCAGCGAGGCGTCGTGGGAGCTGACGGTGATGGCTTTCAATCCGGACGATGCTTCCGGTCCTGCGGTCAGACCAAGCGGAGCGAGATGGCGGGCGTCGGCTGGAAACCCGAAATCGTCCAGCACCGCCACGGGCACGCCGGCATCCATCTGACGCCGAAGCCAGCGATAGACAGGTTCGCTCCGTTTGAGAGCATTTCCCGAAAACCAGGTCACCACGCCGGCGATGCGGCCTTGCATCGGGACGTCCGGCAGGGTCTGCGTATCCACGTTGAGCGCACGGGTGGCGTAGCCCATGTGATTGAGCACCATCGCTGCATACCAGTTGACGTTGGTGTTCATCGGCGAGACCGCGCCGTCGTAGAGCATCAGGATCTCGCGCGGCTCGGGTGTGACCGCGCCCACGCCGACGCGATTGAGCAGCGCATTGGTGACATAGGGAACAAAGCCGTCCGTCAGGATTTGCCCGGCGGTCTGCCGCGCCGTGTCGGGCTGGTCATCCGCGACGTAGTCGATGGCAATCGGCACCAGCCCGCGCGACCTGACCGCCGACAGTTGTTGCCTCAGCCATGCAGTGTCGGCGGGCTTCACCTTGACGTAGCGTTGACTGGCCTGATCCCAGCCGCGATAGAGCGACTCCGCAGCCACCCCGACGACGCCCTTGTGCCTGAGCGAATCGAGCAGCGTGAATCCGCGATTGAGGATGAACTCGGCTTGGGGCAGCTGCGTGCGGATGTGCTCGATCAGGGCCACGATCCCTGCCTGATAGGCCTGCCGTTGTTCCGGCGCTGTCAGCACCAGTTCGTAGCTGTCCAGGGTGTCGAGGAAGAAATGGCTGAATCCGCGCGTGATCAGTGGCGCTATCCGCTGGGTGAAAAGCCATGCTCGACAACTGGCCAGGCGCAAATCCAGGATGCGCGACTTCCATACACCGTTTTGTCCGATGACACAGGTTGCCGGTGGCGGGTTCGGTGCATCGGCGGCCCCGGTGACTTCGCCGACCGAGACGTAACCGAAATAGGTCGAGCCCTGCTGTCCCGGGCCGACTCCCGACACGGCCGCGGGCAGTCGCGCATTGCCGTCAACCACGATCCAGTCGAACCCCTGCAGGGCGTTGATCGGTGGGTCCAGGCCATAGTAGAACGCGACCGAGGGCAGCCCATTTGAGCTGGCCGGTGGGTTGGCAAATGCATGACACGGTGCGCCGCACAGCATGGCCAGCAAGGCGAAGAGCAGGTAGGTGGCCATCAGCCATTCGCGGCTTGCGGGCACATGGCGGAAGGCTCTGCTGACCGGGGGTGTTCGCCACATTTTGTTATCGGGAAACATGTCCGGGGCGTTGGTCTGCAGCATGACTTGATCCGCCTCTCCACACGTAGAGTATTTCGCACAAGAGCGAGTGTATGCGCATGGCTGGCGATCAGCTCCGGTGCCGCATGCTAGCTGAGCGACGCAAGCTGGCGCCGCCGCGGTGCCCGCCTGGGCGACGTCAGTGCAGCGGTTGCAGCGTCAGCGTGTGCTGCGTCGGCCCGGGCAGCAGCGGCGTGGGCTTGCCCTCGACCCAGTCTTCATGCCCGGCGCCGAAGTAAGGCGACAGCGGGTTGTCGCTCTGGCCGGCGGGCATTTCGAGGATGCCCTGCGCCTCGTGGCCGGGCGCCACGTCGAGGCGCTCGGAGGCGCCGAAGCCGGGGGCGGCGACGCGCGGCATGTTGCTGTCGCCGGGCAGCGGCTGATCCGGCATGTCGATGAAGCGGGCGAGCCAGCCGGGCAGCGCACGCGCCAGCGGGTGATCGATGCCGGCGCGGTTGACCTCGCCCCAGCTTCGCGCGGCCAGGCCGCCGGGCTGCCGGCCCAGCGTGTCGACCACCCGTTGCGCCGACGCCAGCAGCAGCGCGTGCCAGCTGGCGTAGCGTGGGTCGAGCAGGTGGGCCGGCTGCTGATGAACCATCGCCCACACCGCGGCCTCGGCCGAGTTCTCACCGGGCCAGCTGAAATCGGGATGGCGCGCTCTCACCGCGGCGACGAACGGCGTCAGCGTCGCCGCCTGCACCGCGCTGCGGAACGCGCGCACCAGCCGGTAGTCGACGCTGTCCACCGCCGCGCGGTCGCGCCAGTGGGCGGTGAGCTGGCGCAGCGGCTGCAGCGCCGGATCGCGGCTGTCGGCCAGGGTGTCCTGCAGCAGCTGCTGCCAGCGGGTGAGGAAGCGCGCGCGGTCGTCAAGCTGGATGTCGAGCAGGCTGGCGGGGGTGAAGCGGGCGCGCGTCTGCAGGTCGTCGCGGATCTGCTGCGCGCGGGCGCCCAGATCATGGCCGCCGTTGCCGAGCAGCGCAAGCGCATCGCCGCCGACGGTACGGTTATTGGCGGTCCACAGGCGGCCGTCGGCGGGGTTCTCGATGCGTGGGTATTGCGCCGGCGCGGCCCAGCCGATCCAGCCGCTGCCGGCTCGCGACCAGTCGGCTGGCAGTTGCGGATCGAAACCGGCGCGCAGCGGAACGCTGTTGCCGGCGATGGTCCAGCCGATATGCCCGGCGCGATCGGCGACCAGCAGGTTCTGCGGCGGCATGCCGAGCTGCGGCGCCAGCGCCAGCGCGCGGTCGACATCCGGCGCGCGTTCGAGCTGCATCAGCTGCAGGTTGTACGCGCGCGGCCGGTCGGCGATCCACGCCAGCGCGAGCGCGGTGCCGTCCACATCGTGGGCCATGATCGGCCCCCAGCGCGTGTCCTCGACCGTGAGCAGGCTGTCCGGCGCGCCCTTGACCCGGATGTGCTCGACGTGACGCTCGATGCGGGCCCAGCCGCCGGGCACCCGATAGCGCATGGGGTCGCGCGGATCGCGCAGCACGCGCACCCAGTCCTGCCAGTCGCCGTAACTGTTGGTGAAGCCCCAGGCGATCTGGCCGTTGGAGCCGACGATCAGCGCCGGCGTGCCGGGCAGGCTGACGCCGTTGACGTCGCGCTGCCCGCCCGGTGCCCCCGTATCGGGGTAGCGCAAGCGGGTGCGAAACCAGATGTTCGGCACGCGCAGGCCCAGGTGCATGTCGTTGGCCAGCATCGCCGCGCCGCTGCCGGTGAGCGCGCCGGCCACCGCGAAGCTGTTGCTGCCGGGGTAGCGCGCCGCGTCAAGCGGAACCGGCGCGGCGGCTGCGGCGACGGATGAAGTACCGGCGGCGTGGCGCAGGTCGAACACGTCGGCCGCAGGGATCACCGGCTGGGGCGACAGCGGCCCGCTCAGCGGCGCCTCCCAGTCGGGGTCGGGCGCCAGCAGGAAATCCGCCAGCGGCGCGGGCAGCACCGCGCGCAGTTGCGCCAGCTGCAGCTCGCGCCGGTTGCGGCCATCGCCCTGCAGGTCCAGGTACATCGCGGCGATCACCAGCAGGCTGTCCTGCGACCGCCATGGCTGCGGCCGCACGCCCAGCAGCAGGTATTCCCACGGCCGCACGCGCAGGTCGGCGAGTCCCGCATTGACCCCGTCGCGGTAGCGATCCAGCTGCCGCTTCTGCGCCGGCGGCAGCTGCGCATACGCGGCCTCCACCACGGCGCGCAGGCGCTGGCGGCGATGGTTGCGATCGGCGTCCAGTGCAGCCGGGCCGACCAGTGCCGCCAGCTCGCCGGCCGGCAGGCGGCGCATCAGATCCATCTCGAAGAAACGCTCCTGCGCATGCACATAGCCCAGCGCGTAGCTGAGGTCGCCGCGATCTTTCCCCTCGAGCGTCACCGTACCGAGGGCGTCGCGGCGGATGCTCACCGCGGCGTGCAGCCCGGCCGCCGGCAGCTGTCCGTCGAGGCGGGCGCGGCTGCCGAGCAGCAGCCACCACAGCGTGCCGAAGGCGAGCAGCAACAGTGCCGGCAGCGCCAGCAGCAGCGCGCGCCAGCGGCGCCGCGCGCGCGTGGTCATCGGGTGCCGAACACCGCAAAGATGCCGGCGTACGGCTTCACCATGAAGGCCGGCGCGCCGGCATAGCCCTCGCCGTCGACGTACAGCTGCGAGATGCTGCCATCCAGGTACAGCGCATCGCGGCAGCCGAGCTGGTCGCGAAACAGCCGTCCAAACGTGTGGAAATTCACCGGCGCCTCGCTCACCGCGAAGATCACCTCGGTGCCGTTTCTCACGCACACGCCGCTGCGCCATTTCAGGCTGGACGAATCGTCGACGAACTGTGCGTTGAGCTTGCCGTCCACCAGCAGCATCGGGCCGGACTGGGTGGCCCAGCGCGCACGCTTGCCGTCGCGCTTGAAATCCGCGCTGGTGCGCACGGCCGCATGGCCGTCGGGGTAGAGCGCGAACACGCCGTTCGGCAGCAGCGAGAAATTGCCCGCGGCGGGGTTGCCGTGCGCCAGGTTCAGCGGCACGCGGGTCTGGCCGTTTTCCACGTACAGGCCCAGCGGCGCGAGCTGCTGGTCGTAGATGCCGGCGTTGGCGGCGAACAGCAGCCGCTGGCCGTGGGCGGCGCCCCACTGGCGCAGCGTCTCGATGCTGCCGAACGGCTGGCCGCTTTGCGGATCGCGCCAGTGCAGGGTCAGCGGGTCGTGCCGCAGATCCAGCTTCACCACGCGGTAGATCTGTCCCTCGAACGTCAGCTCGCGGCTGTCCAGCGCGCGCGCCGGCGGCGTGCAGCCAGGCACGCCGGCGCACAGCAGCAGGGCGAACAGCACACGCCATGCCGAACGGCTGGCGGCAGCGAAATTCAAGCGGGGCGCGAAGGCGGACATGTGCCGATGGTCGCCGGCCGGCCGCGCCGGCGCAAGCCTGTACCGGGCGGGTGTTGATGCAGTCGTTGCGCACCACATCGGGCTGGTCGTTAAACTGGCTTCTTTGCCAGCGACCCGAGTCATGCCCTACACCCCGATTGTGGCCACGCTGGGCTACGTGCTGTCGCCCGACCGCAGCCAGGTGCTGATGATCCACCGCAACGCGCGCGCGGACGATCAGCACCTGGGCAAGTACAACGGGCTGGGCGGCAAGATGGAGCCGGGCGAGGACATCGCCGCCTGCATGCGGCGCGAGATTCTGGAGGAGGCGGGCATCAGCTGCGGGTCGATGCAGCTGCGCGGCACGCTGAACTGGCCAGGCTTCGGCAAGCAGGGCGAGGACTGGCTCGGCTTCATCTTCGTGATCGACGACTACACCGGCGTGCCGTTCACCGCCAACGCCGAGGGTGCGCTGGAATGGGTGGCGCGCGAGGCGCTGCTGACGTTGCCGATGTGGGAGGGCGATCGCCACTTCCTGCCGCTGGTGTTCGACGCCGACCCGCGTCCGTTCCACGGTGTGATGCCGTATCGCCATGGCTGCATGCAGTCGTGGTCGTATACGCGGCTGTAGCCGCGGGTTCGGGCTGCCGTACAACGGGCTGGAGTCGTCCTGCAGTGGGTCGCCCCGCGCCTGGAAGATGGCGCTTCCCTTCCGGCATGCCTGTCACGACCTGGAACAGTCAACGCAATGCGAAATCGGCGGAGCCGGTGCTGCCGCAACGCAAACTGTGATGCAGCGGGCATCTGCGGCGGAGCGATCATGCGACGCTACGCGTCAATCGACGCGGCTAACCGGCGCCGACAAATTTCCCATGACGGCCCGCGTGCCGCCGACTCCTCCCCAAGGAACATGCCGTGAATCCACCGATGACCCGCCGGCAGGTGCCGGACTTCGCGTCACGGCCTCCCATCTCGCGCCCCTTTAGCTTCGTCTACTTCACCGGTCCGGGCGATCACGTCACACACGCCAACTACCACGAGCATCTGGTCACCGCGGAGGTGCTGCTGCAGCGGCTGATGTACGCCAAGGCCCGCGGCATCGCGCCAGTCAAACGGCACCTGCACGACACCATCGAGTGCGAAAGCTTCCAGCGACCGGGACCAGACCGGCGCCTGTTCGATGCGGTGGAGTTGATGCGCTGGATCGATCACGACGGCTTCAATCGGCCCCGTCCGTTGAACCGCGAGCAGCTGACACAGGAGCTGATTGCGCAGCAGGGCGTGTCGTTGCTGCGCGCGATCGACCTCGCCAGCTCGCGTTCCCGCGCGCTGTCAGGTGAGGATCAGGAGTGGCTGGAAGTACGTGCCAGGCTGCCCTCCCTGCAGCGGCCGTTGAACGGATCCGAATATCGCACGCTGGTGCGTGCCATCGAGGTTGCCTACGCCGTGCCCGGGGGCAAAACCAGTGCCTGCGCCGCCAATGCCGCGATGGCCCTGCGTGCCGCCGCCCAGCTCGGCTGGCTGCATACGGACTATGCCGCGTCGCCGTTCCACGACGCGGCACTGTCGGTGGCCTATCGCGGAGGTCACCATACCTGCCTTGGCCGCCGTGCCGCGTTTGCCAGCGCGGCCGAGCTGCGGCTGCGTTTCAGTCACGCCCGGCCGCGCCTGAAGATGGACGCCAAGCTGGCGCGCCAGCGCACCGAACATGCCGCGTTGCTGGCTTGCCGCGCGTTGCTGGCCGATGCGGCGCGTGGGCGACTCGCGCAACCGGCCGTGATAGCCGCCCCGCTGCAAGCCGCCATGGCTGCTTGAGTCACCGCCGCTTTCAGCGCCCGATGAACCAGGGAATCGCGGCCAGCGCCATGCCCACCAGCACCACCAGCGCGGTGTTGGAAATGAAGTAGGGAAAAACCATCAGCAGCAGTCCGCAGACCAGCGGAATCACGGCGCCCTGCTTCTTGCCGTAGAGGAAGTAGCCGAAGCCGAGCGAGCCGAACAGCACGCCCCAGAGCAGCGACGACATACTGAAATTCAAGGCGGATTCACCGGCGCAATGATGTCAAGGCGACCCGTCGAGCGGGGCTGCGGCGAGTATGCCGCACGCTGCGGGTCGCCCGCCAGCGCGGTGACCGCCGGCGGTTTCAGCCCGCGGTGACGCGGGTGGCCGCCGGTATCGCCTCGTCGCCCGGCTCGCGCACGCGCAGGGTGAATAGGCCGGCGACGATCAGGCTGGCGCCACCCAGTCCCAGCGCCCAGATCGGCTGGCCGTGGAAGAACAGCCGCAGCAGCAGGCCCAGCACGCTGGCGGCCAGCAGCTGCGGAATCACGATGAAGAAATTGAAGATGCCCATGTACACGCCCATCTTCGCCGCCGGCAGGTTGTCCGACAGCATCGCGTAGGGCAGCGACAGGATCGAGGCCCACGCAAAGCCCACGCCGAGCATTGAAACCAGCAGCCAGTCGGGGTTGCGGATGAACAGGAACGACAGCAGTCCCACGCCGCCCAGCCACAGGTTGATCAGATGGCTCCAGCGCAGGTCGAGTCGGCGCACCAGCAGCGGGATCACCATCGCCGCCAGCGCGGCAAAGCCGTTGTACGCGCCGAAAAGCATGCCGACCCAGTTGGCGCCCTCGTTGTACGCGGCCGAGGCGGTATCGCTGCTGCCATAAAGCACCTGGGTCACCGCCGGCGTGGTGTAGATCCACATCGCGAACAGCGCGAACCACGAGAAGAACTGCACTACCGCCAGCTGGCGCATCGTGCCGGGCATGCCGTACAGGTCGGACATCACGTCGCGCAGCATGCCGCTACGCTGCGAGAAGCTCAGCCACGCAAACAGCAGGCCGAACACCAGCAGCCCGCCGCCGAGCAGGTACAGCTCCTTTTCCAGCGCGAAGTGGCGGATCGCCAGCAGCACCAGCGCGCCGGCGATCAGCAAAAGCAGGCCCGGCCGCCACGCGCGCGCGGTGTTCACCGTCGGCTGCGCGGCCGCGGCGTCGTCGAAATCGCGCAGCTGCTGCGGCGGGTATTCGCGGGTGGACAGCACCGTCCACACCACCGCGCCAAGCAGCACGCCGCCACCCACGTAGAAGGCGAGTTTCACCGTTTCCGGCACGTGGCCGGGTGCCGCCGTGTTCTGCACGCCCAGCTGCGCCAGCAGCCACGGCAGCGCCGAGGCGATCACCGAGCCCAGCCCGATGAAGAAGCTCTGCACCGCGTAGCCGGCGGGGCGCTGGCGTGGCGGCAGCTGGTCGCCGACAAAGGCGCGGAACGGCTCCATCGACACGTTGATCGACGCATCCAGCACCCACAGCAGGCCGGCCGCCATCCACAGTACCGGCGCATTCGGCATCACCAGCAGCGCCAGCGAAGCCAGCACCGCGCCGACCAGGAAGTACGGCCGCCGCCGCCCCAGCCGCGTCCAGGTGCGGTCGGACAGATAGCCGATGATCGGCTGCACGATCAGCCCGGTGAGCGGCGCGGCGATCCACAGCGCGGGAATGTCGTTGACGTTCGCGCCGAGCGTCTGAAAGATCCGGCTGACGTTGGCGTTCTGCAGCGCGAAGCCGAACTGGATGCCGAGAAAGCCGAAGCACATGTTCCATATCTGCCAGAACGACAGCTCGGGTTTTCTGCTCATGGCGTGGAGGTTCCCTGGGCCAGCGGCGCGATCAGCAGATCGCCGACGTCGGCCTGATTGAGGGGGCCATCGCTGCCGCCCTGGCCGCCGGTGTAGTGCGCGAAGTGGCGCAGGTAGCTCATGTTGAAACCGTCGTCGAGCGTGAACCGGCAAGCGGCGCCGGCACGCGCCGCGAAGCTGGCGTAGGTGGAGCGCTGCACGCCCACGCTGTGCGGCATCACGATCGGCACGCGCTGCGGTGCGCTGCCGGCGCAGCGGATGGCGAGCAGCTTCACCGCCGCGGTGATGCCGGTGTTGATCGGGCCGTGATCGTTGCGGTAGTCCAGCGTCACGCGGTAGCGGCCGGTCGACGGCGCCGTCCACGTGCGCGGCCACGCGCCCGTAACGGGCGCCAGTTCACCCACGCAGCGGTCGGGGCTGTGCAGCGATTCCAGCCCGTTCGCGCCGACCCGCGTGGCGCTGACGCAGGTGAGCGCGCCGGTGCGCGGCAGCGAGCCGCTGCCGTCGATGACCTGCGCGCGCCGGCCGTTCACGTACAGCTGCAGCTTGCCGTCGGTGGTGACGGTCCAATGGTCGCCAGCGGCCGTGAGCGTGGGCGCGGGCGGCGCCGCGGGCGCGTACAGCGGCGCATCGGTGCGCAGCGGTGCGTCGGGCACCTGCACCGCTTTCAGCATCACCACGGTATCGCTGCCGTGCGTGGTGACCCGATCGGCAACCAGCAGGTTGCCGGCGTATTTTCCGGGCAGCTGCAGCGTGATGCGGCGGTCGGGCAGGTTCAGCGTGATGGCGTGGCGCGCGCCGAACAGCATCGACACCAGCGACACCGGCAGCTTGGGCTGCACGCGGCCGTCCCCGGTGAGGCCGAACACGCCCTCGCTGACCACGTCCAGATACGCCGCCACCGACCACAGCTGGCGCGGCGAGTTGACCACCGGGCCGCTCAGCTTGCCCTCGTCCACGTGCTGGCCCTGGGTCAGCAGCTCGTAGTTCTCCAGGTTGGAGCCGTACAGCGCGGCGCCGCGCATCACCGAGCGGATCTCGTGCGCGATGCGTGCCGGATCGTTCACCGTGCGCGCGGCGCGCAGCGCGTAGGCGCTGACGAACGGCCAGATCGCGCGGTTGTGGTAGATCGGCTGGTCGGCGCGCTCGGGCCACATCACCGGGCTGCCGGCCGGCCAGGTCGGATAGTTCGCCAGCGTCTGCCGCGCGCGCGCGCCGTCGGCCACGCCGCTGGTGATCGCCAGCGCGATGCCGAGCAGATCGTAGGTGTCGTACGGCGTGCCGTCGCCGCCGAGGTAGCTCATGTACATGCCGCGATCGGCGCGCCAGAAGTGCGCGTTGATCGCCGCCTTCAGCGCGGCGGCCTGGGCGCGGTAATCCCTGGCGGCCGGCGCGTCGCGGTGGGCGTCGGCCAGCGTGGCGGCCAGCTGCAGCGCCTGGTAGTGCAGCACGTTGGTGGACAGCGCATACGACTGCGCGATGAAGGTGACGTTGTTCGCTGTCCATGCCGGATAGCTCTGCTCGCGCCAGTCCATGAACGAGGTCTCGCCCCGATACAGCCCGAAGGCGGCGTCGAACGCGTACTGCCGGTCCTGCGCCAGCGTGTCCTGCAGCGCCGGCCAGACGCGCTCGGCAAAGGCCTGGTCATCGAGCAGATGCTGGGCGCCGAGAAACCACACGATGCGGTCGGTGCTGATCGGCCAGCTGCCGCCCGAGCCGGTGTCCTGCATCGCGTACCATCCCTGCGGCGCGGTGGGCTCGCGCACGCCGGACAGCTTGAACAGCAGCCCGTTGCGCGCCCGCGTCGGATCAAAGCGCCACAGGCCCAGGTCGATCGAGTAGGACAGGTCGCGCGTCCACACATACGGCCACTTCAGCCCGGTCTCGAAGCAGTGGCAGGGAATCGGCTGGCCGTGATCGAACGCGCCGTCGCGGATCGCCGTCACCGAATCGAGCTGCAGGTCATCCTGCGCCATCGCATACAACCCGTTGAACAGCGGGCTGGCGGTGTCGACCTGCAACGGCTGCGCGGCAATCACGCGCTGCCCGAACGGCCACGCCAGCGTATAGCTGCCGTGGGCGTCGCGGTCGATGCTGACGTGCACGCCGTGCCAGTCCAGCCCGTCGTGCCACGCCGGCGCGGTCGCACTCGCCGCCATCGCGACGCTAAGCAGCAGGCTCAGCATGGGCGCGCTGCGGGCGCGGAAGTGGGGGTGGTATGGGTCATTGGCAGGAGTCCTCTGGCAGCTGTTATGTCACGGCGCGACGCCTGCCGCATGCTGCGGCCGCAACATCGACGAGGCCGCGAGGCCCTGCATGGTAGGCAGCCTCGCGCTGCAGCAACCAGCGACTGCATACGTATTCATCGGCGACAGCGGCGTCGCGGCAGCCGGATGGCCGCGGCAGGCGCGCCGCCTTTTTCCAATGGTGGCGGCACTGGCGGCATAGTCGATCGGTCCCGTCCCGTCTGCTTCTTCCGGAGTGCCCAGAAGTTCAAGAAACGCCCTGCAACGCACTGCTTCAGCGACAAGGCGAACTCCGACGACGGCCCCATGCGGCCGACCGCCTTTGCGCTCAAGCAGCTGACAGGCGCGGCCTTCGTGCAGACACGATGCCAGGCAGCTCAGTGCAGCTCCACCACCACCAGGCCCTGCGGTGGAACGGTGATCTCGAACTTGCCGTCGGTGAGGTCCAGCGGCTCCGGTGCGGCCAGTTGGCCGGCGGCGCGCAGCTGCGCGATCTGCTCGCGGCTGGGGAAGGCGGGCCGGCCCATCTGGTTGAAGCTGGCGATCACGTTGCCGTGGGTTTCGTCCAGCCGCCACGCGGTGGCGTGGGCACCGGCGGCGAGGTGCTGCACGTCGATGCTGAAATGTTTCGGCGCGCCGCCGGGTTCGCCCGGCGTGTAGCTGGCGCTGTCGCCGACCGGCGGCGCATAGTTCCACAGCGCCAGCACCACGGTGCCGTCGGCGCGGCGGGTGGCCAGGGCCGAGTCGGATGTCACCTTGAGCCGCTGGTCGCCAAGCTTGTGCAGCATGGCGAACGCGTTGAACGCGGGCTTGTCGATGCGGTCCTCCGCGATCAGCCCGAAGCCGCCGTAGAACGGCGTCTTCACCACGCCCTGTTCCTCGAACACGTCGGAGAACGCCCAGTAGCTCATGATCTGCACCTTGCCGGCGCACTCGCGGATGGTGTTGGCCAGCCACGGGCCCATGAACACGTTGTCGGTGACGTTGGGCAGGTTGGCGTAGCTGGCGTTGTACTCGCTGAAGATCAGCGGCATGTGCGGGTAGGGCGAGGCGGCGATCTCCTTGTGCACCTGGTCCACCGTGCGGCAGACCATGTCACGGCGCGGAATGTTCTCGTCGGTGTGGAACACGTTCTTCGCGGTGTCGTCGCCGTAGACGTGGCTGCTGATGAAATCGACCGGCACTTGATCCCTCTTCGCATGCGCGAGGAAGTCGGTGGCCCACGCGCCCTGCGCGGTGGATGGCCCACCCACGCGCAGGCGCGGGCTGACCGCCTTGAGCGCGCGGGCGGTGTGGTCGTACAGGGTGAAGTAGGTGGACTGCGCTGGCCGGCCGGCCCAGAAGCCGATATTCGGCTCGTTCCACACCTCGAAGTACCAGCTGGCCACTTCGTCGATGCCGTAGCGCGCGATCAGGTGCCTGGCGAACGCCCGGATCATCGCGTCCCACTCGACGTAGCTTTTCGGTGGCGCGATGTTGGGGTGATACCAGAACTCCTGCAGCGCCTGCGGATCGGAGGTGAGCTCCGGCGGCATGAAGCTCAGCTCGACGAAGGGCTTGACGCCGCGTTCGAGCAGGCCGTCGTAGATCTGGTCGACGTAGGAGAAGTTGTAGCTGATCGTGCCGTCGGCGCTGCGCTGCACCAGGCCCACGTCGTGGTCGAAGATGCCGTGGAAGCGGACGTAGCCGAAGCCGGTGGCCTGGTGCACCGCATCGAGATCCTTGCGGTAGTCGTCGCGCAGGGCGAGCACGGCGCGGCCGGAGCCGAACATCTGTTCCCAGAAATGCGGGAACGGCGTGGCTTTGGCTTGCGCATCGACGCTGATCGCCACCTGCTCGACGGCGGCTGGAGCCGCGCTGACGGCAAGGCTGGCGATGGTGGCAGCGGCGCCGAGGCCGAGCAGGAAGCGGCGGGTGCGGGACGGGGTATTCATCGGATTTCCCTGGAGGCGGCCGCACTGGCTCGGCCGAAGCCATGCTGGAGTGCGATGTAATCGTTTACATGAGCGATTGGAAGTGTCCCCCAGCCGGCGCGCGGCGTCCAGCCCCAAGGCCGTGATTTGTGCCGCGTGGTCTGCGGGAGGTCGTACCAAGGGGGCCGTGCCGGCGACTCCGCCGGCACGGCCTGGTGGATGTTGCGGTCACTGCGCCAGGATCGCGCCGTAATGCCCGTTGACGTTGACCGTCACCTGGCCGTTCTGCACCGTGTAGGCGGTGCCCGAGAGCAGGTCGGTGAGGGTGCTGCCGTTGGTCACGCTGAGCTGCCATACCGGCACGGTCACCGCATGCGACATCGAGTCGTTGTTGAGCGCCACCGCGATGCGGTTGCTGGCGTCGAAGCGGCCGTAGGCGTAAAGCTTGTTGGTGTCGTCGGTCAGCAGTGTCATGAACGAGCCGGTGCGCAGCGCGGGGTAGGCGTTGCGGATGGCGATCAGCTTGTGGGCGAGCGCCACCGCGCTGTTGGTCGAGGTGCCGACGGTCCAGTCGAAGGTGCGCCGGTTGTCCGGGTCGGCGCCGCCCTGCATGCCGTACTCGTCGCCGTAGTAGATCGTCGGCGTGCCCACGTAGGTCATCTGGAAGATCAGCGCGAGGTAGGTTTTCCAGATGTCACCGCCGGCGCGCGTGGCAAAGCGCGGGATATCGTGGCTGGAGAGGAAATTGGTCATGCTCTGCTGCACGTTGCCGGGCAGGTCGGCGCGCGTGCCGTGCAGCCATGCATCGAAGGTGCTGGTGCTGATCGAGGCCGGTTGGCCACCCTCGTCCTCGCCGGTGACCCACTCCGACACCGGCTGGGTGAAGCCGTTGTAGTTCATCGCGCTGTCCCACTGGTCGCCGTTGTCCAGCCACGCTCCTGCCACACCCCAGTATTCGCCCAGGATTTCGGCGTCCGGATGGGTTGATTTCACCGCCTGGCGCAGCTCGCGCATGATCTGATGGTTGGTGTCGTCGCTGCCGTTGTTGCCGCTGGCGTCGAGGTACTGCGCTGCGTCCAGCCGCCAGCCGTCGATGCCGTAGGCTGGTCCGAGGTAGGTTTTCACGACGGAGTCGGATGCGCCGTAGATCTGCTGGCGCACGGCCGAGCCGCTGGCACCGTAATCGAGCTTGGGCAGGGTGTCGAAACCGAAGAAGCTGCTGTAGCTGTTGGGCCACTGCTGGAACGTGTAGTAGCTGTACCACGGACTCTGCTGCGACTCGTAGGCACCGTCGGTGCGCCACCAGTGGGTCTTGTCGAACCACTTGTTCGAGTCGCCGGTGTGGTTGAACACGCCGTCGAGAATCAGGTAACCCCTGGCGTCGTGATCCGCCTCGCGGCAGTCCGGCGGGCGCACCGGTGATTGCGCATCGCGGCCGGAGTCATGTCGGTCGCTTTGCTCCGACAGGCTGCGCTGCCCGGGGTCATCACCCTGCGTGGCATGGTGGCCGGATTCGCAGTCACCGTGGATGTCGCCGATCAGTTTGCGCAGCATTCCGTTGCTGCCAAAGGCGGGGTCCACCTTGAAGTAGTCCTCGGTGTCGTACTTGTGCACGGTGGGCGCAAGGAAGATCGGGTTGAGGTAGATGATGTCCGCGCCGACGGTGTTCCTGATGTAGCCCAGCTTCTTGTCGATGCCGGCGAGGTCGCCGCCGAAGAACACCAGGTTGTTGTCACCGCCCGCGTTCGCGAAAACGCTGCTGCCCCACGCATGTTTCTCGGTGCAGTGGCCGTTGTAGCAGTACTGCCCGGTCTGCACGTCGTTGCGCGGATTGCCGTTGTAGAAGCGGTCCGGAAAGATCTGGTACATCACGCCGTTCTTCATCCAGGCCGGCGTCTTGAAGCCGGGAATGATGAAGAAGTCGCCGAAGGGCTGCTCGCTGTCCCAGGTGCCCTGCGCGTTGTACCAGACGGTCTTGCTGCCGTCGTTGATCTGGAAGCGGTAGTACTTTTCCGACGGGCTGGCCGGCACGGTGCCCTGCCAGAAGTCGAAGGTACCGGTGGGGTCGTTGCGCACCCAGTGCATCGGCACCCAGTGGAACTGGCTGTCGCCACTGTCGTAGTACTTGATGTTGGCGCTGGTGATGTCGCCCTTGAAGGTGCGAAAGGTGAGCGTGACCGGCTGCGTAGCCGTGGGCTCGGGCGCGCTGTCGTACAGCGGCCCCTGATCGTGAAACAGGCCGGCCCACTCCACGTTGTTGTCGTTGCTGGCGGCCTGCGCCGTGCTGCTGAGCGCCACGGTGGCCAGCGTGGCGCAGAGCGCCAGCCACAGGGCGGTTCTGCTGCCGCGCCTCGTCTTGCCCTGATCAAACTTCGCGTGATCGAACATCGACTTTCCCCTCCTGGTGATGGACCCATGCAGGCTTGCATGGGCAAATCGGAAGCGACCAAGGCTGGCGCGCGGTTCCCCCGAACCGCGCAGTCAGTGTATCGACGCTCCCTGTGACGGGCGGGATGCGCGAGGTTACCCGCGCGGATGCCCCAGTCTGAGCGCGAGCCTGCGCGCCTGTGCCGCTGTCACCCGCACCCAGGTGACCGCACCGAACCGATCCGTGCCGCTGGCCCAGCCCTCGCCGCCGCTGGCGTCGAGCGCGTCGAGGCTGGCGAAGTGCTGCAACGCCTTGCCGCCGTCGTCGACCGCATGCGCCTGGCCGCCGTGCACCGTGAACAGGTAGTACTTCAGCGCAGGCACGTAGCTGCCCTGCACCGCGCCGGTCTCCACATGCACCGTGTCGCCGTCGCGCTGCAGCGCCAGCGGCTGGCGGAAATACGCGCCGTGCTCGTAGGCATAGGTGCTGCCGTCGTCGTCGTAGTAATCGAACGTGCTGCGCTGGGCGGCGGGGAACATCTCCACCGCGAGCTGGGTGACCGGATGCTGGCCGACGTAGTCCATCACGGGCTGCGTCGGGATGATCGCGCCGGCGCGTACGAACAGCGGGATGTCGCTCCAGCCCTTGCTGTCGATCGCCAGCCGGACGGTCTGGCCACCGGGATACACCTTGCCGCTGAACCAGTCGGTCCAGCGGCCGGCGGGCAGGTAGATGTCCTTGACGGTCTGCCCCTGCTGCACCACCGGCGAGACCAGCAGCCAGTCGCCGAACATCCACGCGCTGATGTCGTTGCGCACGCGGGCGTCGTGCGGCCAGTCGAACAGCAGCGGGCGCACCAGGCCGACGCCGTCGAGGTGGCGCTGGTATTCGTAGCTGTAGATGTACGGGATCAGCGCGTAGCGCAGGCGGATCGCCGCGGTGGCGGCCTTCTCCGCCACCGGCCCGTAGACCCAGGGCTGGCGCTTCTGGCCGAACGTGCCGTGCACGCGGAAGATCGGCGTGAACGCGCCGAACTCGATCCAGCGCGCGTAGTTCTCGTCGGACGGATGGCCGTTGAAGCCGCCGCCGTCCATGCCCCACTGCATCGCCCCCACATTGATGGCGCTGAGCATCCGCGCGCGCTGCCCGGCCATGCTGGCGAAGCCGGTGTCGATGTCGCCCGACCACATGCCGTAGGCGTAGCGCTGCGCGCCGAGGTAGAAGTTGCGGTTGATCGACCACACGCGCAGTGGTGAATACGCGCGCTGGCCGTCGTACAGCGCGCGCTCCATGTTGGTGAACTGGGTGTCGCTGCCGATGTCGTCGGCCTCGTCGTTCCACCAGCCGTGCATGCCGGTATCGAAGGAATGCTTGAGGTGGTCGTTGAAGAACCACGCGCGTACCGCCGGCTGGTCGAAGTCCAGCTCGCGCACCAGCTTGTGCGAGAAGTAGTCCGGTGCGGCCTTGCTTTTCGGCGACCAGAAACCGTGCGCGGTGGCGTAGCGGCCCTCGACCGTGTCCACGTGCACGCGCGGCTTCATGATGCCGGTGAGGTGCATGCCGCGCGCGTCCAGCAGCTGCTTGAGCCTGCCGTCCGGCCCGTCGGGAAACTTCTGCGCGTTCCAGCGGAACTCGCCCCAGTCCTCGCCCCACGCTTTCCAGTCGAAGTCGAGGGTGAAGTTGTCGATCGGGATGTGCTTGGCGCGATAGGTGTCGACGATCTGCAGCAGCTCCTTCTCGTCGATGCCCCACTGGCTGTTGGTGAAGCCCATCGCCCATTTCGGAAACAGCGGCGTGTGGCCGCTGATGCGCGCCACGTCGGCGAAGATCTGCGCCGGGGTGCCGATCAGGATGTAGTAGTCGAGGTCCTTGCGTGATGTACCACTGACGCTGAGGCTGGCCGGCTGCAGCGCAAACGTGCCGCCCAGGCTGTCCACCAGCACGCCGTAGCCGGCGGTGCTCCATGCCAGCGGCGCGCCGGCGTGGCCCTGCTCGCCGGCCTTGGCCTGCAGCGTGCCCTCGCGCAGCAGGCCGGCGTCCACGTTATCGGTCGCGTTGTAGCCGCCGATGCCGTACAGCGCGTCCTGCGGCGCGTGCCGCATGCTCAGCTGGCCGCGCAGCAGCGCGGCGAGGTCGGCCTGCAGCAGCGGCCGGTGCTGCGCGTCGTCGATCTGCAGCTGGCCGCTCGACGCGTTCCACTGCAGCGTGGTGCGTGCGGTCGCGATGCTGAAGCTGCCCGCGCTGTCGTCGATGCGCAGCGGCTTGAACGCGGCGGCGGGCGCCGCGTGCGGATCGATCACCAGCGAGGGCGCGCTGGTCTGGCCGTCGGGCTTGAAGTGGATGTGCGCGATGCCCGGCGCCAGCATGCGGATCGACAGCTGGTTCGGCCCCGCATGCAGGTCGAGGCCGTTGTCGAGCCGCGTGACGACGGGCGCACTGGCCGGCGCGGCGGCGACGTTGCCGGTGGCCGCCAGCGCGAGCGCCAGCGCCAGCCACAAGGAGTGGCGCGAACGGCCGCGGCGAACGATCGGGGCGGGATTTTTCATGACGGCATTCCGTGAAGTGTGGCGACGCATCAGCGCAGGATCGCCGTGCTGTAGGCGGGCAGGGTCAGCTGGTGGTGCGCAAGCGAGAAGCCGGGCTTGCTCTGCCGCAGCACGGTGCCGAATGCGGCGGCAGGGGCCGGCCGCAGCGTCACGCGCTGCGGCTGGCCGGACAGGTTGTGCACCACCAGCAGGTGGCTGTGCGCGTCATCCAGCCGGTACGCGGCGACATGCGGGTTGGCGATGGGGTACGCGCTGACGGCGCCGTCGCGCAGCGCGCTCAGCTCGGTGCGCCAGTGGATCAGCATGCTGTAATAGTTCAGCAGCGAATGCGGGTCCGCCTGTTCCGCCTGCACCGACACGTCGGGGCCGTCGTGCGAGGTCGAGGTTTTCCAGGTGGTTTCGCCCGGCGCGTCGGCGTCGCGGTCCCAGCGCATCGGCTCGCGGATGTCCGGATCGGGCTTGACCCCGCGCATGCCCAGCTCCTCGCCGTAGTAGATGAAGGGATGGCCGGGCAGGGTGAGCAGCAGCGCGGCGGCCATGCGCATGTGCTGCGCGTTGCCGCCGAGCTGGCTCATCACGCGGTCTTGGTCGTGATTGCTGAGGAACGGTGCATCCACGCCGTTGCGGCCGGAGACCGCGCGGTAGGCGGCGTCGATTCCGCTCAGCGTGCGGCCCAGCTTGAGGTTGCGCTCCTGCCGCGCGCTGTCGATCAGCCGCGTGGCCAGCGGAAAGTCGAACACGGCGCTCAGCGGCTTGAACCATGGCGCCAGCTCGCGGGCGGTGTCGCGCGTCACTTCGCCGACGATGTAGGCGTGCGGATCGACCGCGTTCATGCCCTGGCGGAACTCGCTCCACCACGCCAGGTTCTTGGCCAGGATGTTCGGGTCGTTCTGCTGCGCCCGCAAGTCGAAGTAGATGTGCTGGGCGGCGTCGAGGCGGAAGCCGTCCACGCCTTTCTTCAGCCAGTAGCGGCCGACCTTGACCATCTCCTGCCGCACGGCGGGGGTGTCGTAGTCCAGGTCCGGCATCTCGGCGGTGAAGATGCCGAGGTAATACGTGTCGGGTGCCCACGCCGGCGACGCCGAACTGGCTGCAGCGGGCGCGCCGGCCAGCGCATGCCAAGCGGGTGAGCCGGTGGCGCTGATGTCGGCGAGGTCGGTGTCCGGCTGCGCCCAGCTGTACCAGTCGTGATACGGGCTCTTGGGATCGCGCGCCGCCTTGAACCACGGATGCTGGTCGCTGCTGTGGTTGAGCACCAGGTCGATGATCACCTTGATGCCGCGCTTGTGCGCCTCGCGCAGCAGGCGCTCGAAATCCTGCATGTTGCCGTACTGCGGATTGATGCCGTAGTAGTCGGTGACGTCGTAGCCGTGATAGCTGGGCGAGGGGTTGATCGGCATCAGCCAGATGCCGCTGACGCCGAGCGATTTGAGATAGTCGAGCCGGGCGGTGACACCGTTGAGATCGCCGATGCCGTCGCCGTTGCTGTCGTCGAACGAGCGCACGAAGATCTCGTAGTACACGCCGGAGGCGGCGGCATTGCTGGTGCCAGCGTGTATCGGCGTGGTGGCCCGATCCGCTGGCACTGACTGTGCGTTGCCGGGCGCCGCATGCGTCGCACTCGCCGCTGCAGTGGCAACACCTAGAGCCAGCAGCATGGCAGCGGGCAGGATGGAAGCGAGAGCAAGGGAACGGTGCACCGGAACACTCCTGCGGTGGAAGATCGGTTGCGTCGAATCTCGCTGCGCGCCATCAATGCATGCGTCACGCGAGGCTGCAACCATGGTAGGCCGCGCCTGCCTCGCGGACGCTTGCCTGCATACGTATTCATCGCAACCATGGCGTGGTTTTTCGTGGTGCGCTGCGGGATAAATATCGGCGCGTGGCTGACGTGCGCATCGCCATCGTGGATGATGGCGTGCTGGTCGCCGCCAGCGGGGGAGCGCGCATGAACAACACCGATATTTTTCTGATCGCGATGACGATCATTTTTTCCGTGCCCTACCTGATCTGGCGGCTGGCCCGCATCGACTACTACGCGCCGCTGGTGGTAGTGCAGATCCTGTGCGGCATCCTGCTTGGCCCCGGCGTGCTCGGCGTGGCCTTGCCGCACGTCTACGCCACGGTGTTCAGTGCGCCGGTGATCCAGGCGCTGAATGGCATCGCCTGGTGGGCGGTGATGGTGTTCGTGTGGATCGCCGGGATCGAACTCGATCTGAAGCAGGTATGGATCCAGCGGCGCGAATGCGGCATCACCGCCGGGCTCGCGCTGGGCGTGCCGCTGGCGTTCGGCAGCGCGGCGGCGGCAGCATTGCTGGCGTGGCGCAGCGGCTGGATCGGCAGCGCCGCCGCGCCGTGGCAGTTCGTGCTCGGCGTGGGCATGGCCTGTGCGGTGACGGCACTGCCGATCCTGCTGCTGCTGATGGAGAAGCTCGGCATCCTGCGGCAGCCGCTGGGCCAGCGCACGCTGCGTTATGCCAGCCTCGATGATGTGGCGATCTGGGGTGTGCTGGCGGTGATCCTGGTCGACTGGGAGCGGGTCGGCCTGCAGGCGGCGTTCCTGTTGCTGTTCGCCCCGGCGGCGTGGCTGTTCCGGCGGCTGATGCAGTGGCTGCCGGAAACGGATCGCTGGTACGTGGGGCTGATCTGGCTGGCGCTGTGTGGCTTTGCGGCCGACCGCGCCGGACTGCATTTCATGGTCGGCGCGTTCCTCTCCGGTGCGGTGATCGACCGCCAGTGGTTCGAGCAGAAGCATCTGGACCTGCTGCGCCACCATGTGCTGCTGGTGGTGATGCCGGTGTTCTTCCTCTCCACCGGCCTGCGCACGCACTGGAGCGTGGGCGGCAGCGACGTGTTCATCGCTGCCGCCGTGCTGCTGGTCGCCGCGGTGGCCGGCAAGCTGGCCGGGGTGCATCTGGCCGGCCGCCTGCTCGGCTGGGCCAGGGGCGAGGCGTCGACCATCGGCTGGCTGCTGCAGACCAAGGCGCTGATCATGATCATCTTCGTCAACATCCTGCTCGACAAGCAGCTGATCACCAGCGACACCTTCACCGCGCTGTTGCTGATGGCGGTGGCCAGCACCATGCTGACGGTGCCGATGGTGGCGCCGCGGCTGCGCGCGCTGGCGCAGCGCGGCGGCAGCGCAAACCTTGCCACGGTGGAAAACTGACGATGAGCGACCGTCGCCTGCAAAACATCGTGATCGTGGGCGGCGGCACCGCCGGCTGGATGACGGCGGCGGCGCTGGCCCACGCGCTGCAGGGCAGCTGCCGCATCATGCTGGTCGAATCGGAGGAGATCGGCAGCATCGGCGTCGGCGAGGCGACGATCCCGCCGATCAAGTACTTCAACCGCCTGCTGGGCATCGACGAGAACGCGCTGCTCGCCGCCACCCAGGGCACCTTCAAGCTGGGCATCGAGTTCGTCGACTGGACCCGGCTGCAGCAGCGCTATTTCCATCCGTTCGGCCAGTTCGGCGCCGAGTTCGATGCCGTGCCGCTGTACCACTACTGGCTGCGCGAGCGCGAACGCGGCGATGACACCCCGCTGCAGGACTACGCGCTGGCCTGGGTGGCCGCCCGCGCCGGCAAGTTCGATCTGCCGTCGGCCGATAGCCGTCAGGTGCAGTCCTCGCTCGACTATGCCTATCATTTCGACGCCAGCCTGTACGCGCGATTCCTGCGCACGTATGCCGAGCAGCGCGGCGTGCGGTGGACCGAGGGCAAGGTGGTGGACGTGGCCCTGCGCGGCGACGACGGCTTCATCCAGAGCGTGACGCTGGACGGCGGCATGGTCATCGAGGGCGATCTGTTCATCGACTGCTCCGGCTTTCGCGGCCTGTTGATCGAGGGCGCGCTGCAGACCGGCTATGACGATTGGAGCCACTGGCTGCCCTGCGACCGAGCCGTGGCGGTGGCCTGCACTCACCGCAGCGAGTGGACGCCTTACACGCGCTCCACCGCGCACGCGGCCGGCTGGCAGTGGCGTATCCCGCTGCAGCACCGGATGGGCAACGGCCACGTCTACTGCAGCCAGTTCATCAGCGACGACGAGGCTGCGGCCACGCTGCTGGGCAACCTGGAGGGCGAGCCGCTGGGTTCGCCGCGGCAGCTGCGCTTCACCACCGGGCGGCGCAAGGAGTCATGGAGCCGCAACTGTGTGGCCATCGGCCTGTCGGCCGGCTTCATGGAGCCGCTGGAATCCACCAGCATCCACCTGATCCAGACCGCCGTCACCCGCCTGCTGGCGTTGTTCCCCGATCGTGATTTCGACCCGTACGCGGCACGGGAATACAACCGCATAACGCAGGCCGAGTACGAGCGCATCCGCGACTTCCTGATCCTGCACTACCACGCCGTGCAGCGCGACGAGCCACTGTGGCGACAGACGGCGAGCATGCCGATTCCCGACGCCTTGCAGTACAAGATCGAGCACTTCCGTCGTTACGGCCGGCTGGTGGCGGAGAGCATGGAGTTGTTCCAGAACGCCAACTGGCTGGCGGTACTGGTGGGGCAGGAGGTGTGGCCGCGGCGCTACCATCCGCTGACGGACATGCGCAGCCAGGTCGACGCGACCGGGCGCCTGCGGGGTCTGCGCCAGGTGATCGGCGAAGCGGTCAAGGCGATGCCCACGCACCGGCAGTACATCGAGCGGCACTGCCGCGCGAAGTGATGTGGCACGCCTGCGCTATTCGGGCGGCAGTTGCCGTTGGCAACGGCTTGGATGGCAGCGGTTTGGGTGGGAGCGACTTCAGTCGCGATGCCGTTGCTTTGATGTATGCCGAAGCGCAACGGCATCGCGACTGAAGTCGCTCCCACCCAAACTGCTCCCACAAATGCGCGGGGCGCCGACCCATGGCGCGTGATCACAGCTTGCCTTGCTCCAGCGGCCGCTCGCGGTGCATCAGCGTCCACTCCGCGTGTTCGGCCAGTGCGGCCTCGCCGAGTTCGCGCAGGATGTCGCGCTGTTCGGCGGTCGTTTGGGTGCTCGCCAGGGCAGCACTCGCGCTGGCAAAGATGCGTTGCATGAAGCGGTACTGCTTGATCAGCTCCTTGTCGGCCTTGCTTTTTGTCGACGGCATGAAGGGCGCGCAGAAGAAGGTTGACCATCTGGATGCGGTCAGCATTGTCGGTGCTGCGCGCAACCTGCTGGAAAATGCCTACACCAAGGCATTGCCCGATTTTGTTGCCACTCGCCTGAAGCACGTGGAGACCATGATTGCGATGGTCGAGGATGCCGGATTCGGCCTGCCGGATCCGGATCGCGACAATGTGCTGGCGGCATTGACCTATTTCGCCAGTCCGGACGACATCATTCCGGACCATATGCCCGTGCTGGGATTCCTCGACGATGCACTGATGATCGAGCTGTGCGCGCGCGAGTTGCAGCACGAGATCGAGGCGTACAACAAATTCCGTGCGTGGCGCGACAACGAAGCCAGCCGGCGCGGCGTGAATACGGCCGAACTCATGCTGACCCGCGTCGAATGGGCCGAAACCCGGCGGGTCGAGAGTATCAAGCGCATGCACCAGCATCGTGAAGAATCGTATGTCAGCGGCAAGTGGGCGCCGGTTCTGTTCCAGGTACATTGATCGCGACGGCACGGTTGCCATGAGGCTTGCGAAGGGCGCCACGGCGCCCTTCGCTGTTCCCGATTTGTGTTGAGCCACAGCCACGGATCCCGCTCGCGCTGAGCCCTTCGACGGTCTCAGGACAGGCGTAGCTTGCGCAAGCAAGCGCACGCGGGGAACGGCCATGGATGGCCGTGGCCTTGAGGAGCGGGGAAGTCGAAGCGTTGGATGGTGGCCGATGTCCTTCGACTTCGCCTGTCCCGAGCCCGTCGAGGGGCTCAGGACGAACGGGGGCAGCTGAGGATCAGCGCTGATCAGGTCGCCGTCCGAGTCACACCCGTCACACGTTGACCACGGCCTGCAGGCAGGCATCACTACCACTCGGTTGCAGTCGCTGCGCAGGTCAAGTCAGCTCGGGCTGGCGGCCTTGCAATGCTCGGCGACGAAGCGGGTATGCGCGGGCATGCTGTCCACCGCGCGGTTGATCAGGGTGCGGATGTTGGCGAGAAATTCGTCGAGCTGGGCCGGGCTGATGGCGTCGGCCAACGCATGATGCCGCGCGGGCTCGACATGCTGGCCGAGCATCACCTGCAGCCAGCCGACCTCGGTGAACAGCTCTTCGCCGTCGCGGAAGATCTGCCCGCTGCTGCGGAACAGCGCCAGCTTGCGCGCCAGGCCCGGCGGTATCTCGATCTGCGCGCAGTGCCGCCAGAACGCCGTGTCGCTGCGCTCGGTGGCGCGGTAGTGCAGGATCAGGAAATCGCGGACGCGCTCGTATTCGAAGCGCGTCTGGCGGTTGTATTCCTCGCTCAGGGTCGGATCGAAATGCCGATCCGGAAACAGCGCCAGCAGCCGGCTCAGGCCGGACTGGATCAGGTGGATGCTGGTGGATTCCAGCGGCTCCATGAAGCCGGCGGAGAGGCCCAGCGCCACGCAGTTGCGGTTCCAGAACTGGCGGCGCATGCCGGTGGTGAAGCGCAGCGGGCGCGGCTCGGCAAGCGCCTCGCCCTCAAGGTTGGCGAGCAGCAGCGCGGCCGCCTCGTCGTCGCTCATGAACTGGCTGCAGTAGACGTGGCCATTGCCGCTGCGATGCTGCAGCGGAATCCGCCACTGCCAGCCGGCGGGACGCGCATTGGCCTGGGTGTAGGGACGCATCGGTTCGACGCGGGCACTTGGAACAACCATCGCGCGATCGCAGGGCAGCCAGTGCTGCCAGTTCTCGTAGCCGGTCTTCAGCGCGCCCTCGATCAGCAGCCCGCGAAAGCCCGAGCAGTCGATGAACAGGTCGCCAGCGATCGTCTCGCCACTCTCCAGCAACACCGATTCGATAAAGCCATCCTCCGCGCGCAGCTGCACATCCACCACCTTGCCCTCGGTGCGTTGCACTGCGCGCGGGTCGCAGTGCTGGCGCAAGTAGCGGCCGTACAGGCCGGCGTCGAGATGGTAGGCGTGCTTGATGCCCGTCAGCGGGCTGCTGCCGACCCGGTCCATCCGCGCAAAGCGGTTCGCGACGGCGGCCTGGGCGTTCAGCGAATAGCGCCAGAGATCGGCCGCTCCTGCGCTTCCTGCGCCCGCGGCACTCGTGCGTCCATGCACATCGGCCGCTCCTGCGCTTCCTGCGCCCGCGGCACTCGTGCGTCCTTGCACATCGCGCAGCCAGTAGTGCTGGAAAGCCAGCAGCCCCAGCGGCAGACCGACATCGCCAAAGGCGTGCATGTACGAGTCGCCGATCCGGCCCCAGTCGTTGAACTGGATGCCGAGCTTGAAGGTGCCCTGGGTGACCCTGAGCACGTCGTCTTCGTCCAATCCAAGGAACTGGTTGACCAGGCGGATCTGCGGAATCGTCGCCTCGCCCACGCCGACGATGCCGATCTCGTCGGATTCGATTAGCCGGATATCCAGCTGAGGGCCCATTGCTTGGGCTAGCAGGGCGGCCGTCATCCAGCCGGCGGTGCCGCCGCCGACGATCACCACGCGTTGGATGGGATTGGCCTGCATGTGTATGCCCGAGATGGGTTGAAGCCGTTAACTAGCGCTTCGCCACGGCGTTGTCAAAAAAAACCCCGTTGGATGAACTCAACGGGGCTGCTGGGGGGAGTACTTTTTTGCTTACTGGAACTTGTAGGAGATACCCACCTCGTAGCGACGGCCGTAGCTCTCCCAATTCTGCACCTGCCGCGGATCGTTGTTCTGGAAGGTGACGAAGGTCTTGTTGCTCAGGTTGGAGCCCAGCGCAATGAGCGTCAGGCCGTTCAGCGGACCATGGTCGAAGGTGTAGCTGACCTGCGCGGCGAAGGTGCTCCCGCCCTGCAGGGTCTGCTCGATGCGCGACGCGCTGATGCCGGACACCACGCCCAGGAAGTCGGAACGATAGCTGTCGCTCACGCGGGCCTCGAAGCCCTTGTGCTGGTAGTACAGCGTGGCGTTCGCCACCCACTTCGACAGACCCGGCACGGTGATCGGGTTGCTGTTGCCGGCATAGACCAGCGAGCTCTTGGTGCGGTTGCCGGTCAGGATCACGCCGAAGCCGTTGAGTGCCGGGGTGATCAGGGCGGCGGGCAGGTTCAGGGTCACCTGGGCGCCCTTGACGTAGCCGTGGCCATCGTTGGTCGGGCCGCTGACGATGCCCATGGTGGTGCCGAGCTGCGCCTGCTGCGCTGGCGTCAGGTAGGACGGGACGAACGCGGCGAAGTCATACAGGTAGGCCGAGTTCGGGTTGATGTAGTCGTTCAGTTTCAGGAAATAGCCTGATACCGCGAAGTAGCCGCCGCCGCCGCCACGGCACAGAACCGACTGCTTGGCATCGGACGAGTTGCACTTGTAGCCCGAGGCGTCGCCCGAGAAGTAGTGCTCGTAGCTGACGTTGTAGTTGTCCGCCATCGTCGGCAGCAGCCTGGCGTTGCCGCCGTTCGAGCTGAAGAACGCCAGGTTCGGATCGGTCGAGGTCAGGCGGGTGAGGTTGCCGCTGATCGACTGGCTCGCATTCATCTGGTCCATGCGCGGACGGGCCATGGTCCGGGCCGCGCTGACGCGGATGTCGTCATCGGGGGTGAGGCCGAAGACCAGGTTGGCGCTGGGCAGGTAGCGGGTGAAGGTAGTGCCGCCGCTCACGGGTACCAGCGCGGTCTTCCCCGTGACAGAACTGCCCGGGACCACGCGTTCACCGGTCGAGGTCTGGCGAGTGCGTGCTACCTGCAGACCGAAGTTGCCGCGCAGAGTGACATTGCCGATCTGCGTATCCAGGTTGAACTGGAAGTAAGGCGTCAGGTCACGCTCGTGCACCTTCCAGTTCGGCGGCAGCGGCAGGCTCGACATGAAGACCGGGATCTCGGTGTAGGTGCCGTTGGCGATCAGTGCCATCGGGTTGTAGCACGGCTGGGCGCCGACGCCCATCCAGGACAGCGGCGAACAGGTGCCGCCGGTGTAGGGAATCGACTGCACCGGCGCGTTGGTGGGGGTGATGAAACCGCCGCCGAGGGTGAGGAAGTTCTGGTCGATGTTGTAGGTCTTGTTGCGCGTGCTGGTGGCGACACCGAATTCCACGCTGGAGAACGGACCGCTGAGGAAGTCGCGCTGTGCGCTCAGCCTGAGGTTGGCCAGGTAGTCGACCGTGCGCGGCGCGTTGATGAAACCGGCCTGCACCACGTTGTTGCCCGAGCCCCAGCCTTGCGGGTCGGTCAGCACGGTACCAGTGCCGTAGTTGACCGAGTTGTTGACGTACAGCATGCCACTGCCGAGCTCATTGAAGTTCAGCGTGTTGAGCGGGCCGCTCTTGTTGTAACCGCTGCCCGAGTAGCTCTCGAGGTTGACATCGCGACGCGTGGCGCGCGAGTAGTTGCCGTCGAGGTCGACCGACCAGTTCTCGTTGATCTTGAACTTGTTGTCCCAGTTGAAGTTGTAGACGCGTGCGCTGGTGCTGTTGTAGTCGTTGCGGATGACCGGCGACACGTTGGTGTAGGTGCCGCTGGTCACCAGGCCGTTCTGCACCGTGCCACCGGGCTGCAGCTGGGCCGAGCTCCATTGCAGCGGGAACTCCATGCCCTTGGCCTGCTGGATTTCCTTGAAATTGTCGTACGTCATGTCGATCGTACCGGTGTAGTGCTCGTTCGGCTGCCACTGCACCGTGGCGAGCAGGCCGTTACGCTTCAGGTTGTCGGAGATGCCGAAGTTCTTCGCGCCGCCGATCACGGCATTGCCGTTCGGATCGGTCGGGTAGCCCCATGGCTGCTGGTGCTGGATCTGGGTCGGATTGGACGCTAGGTCCACGCCCAGCGTGACACCTAGCGTGTGGTTGGCGAACTGGTTCACATACACGCCGTTGACGTTGTAGCCATTGTTGGTCGCGCCGGGACCATTGGCGAGCTGGGGTGAGCTGTTCCAGACGTAGCGGGCGTTCACGGCCGCTTCCGGCTTGTTCTTCTCGAGCGGGCGGATCGTCTGCATGTCCACGGTGCCGGCCAGGCCCTGGCCGATGAGATTGGCCTGCGGGGTCAGGTACACCACGACCGCGTTGAACCAGCTGGCGGGATACTGGTCGAACTGCACGTCGCGGTTGTTCGAGGTCGACACCTGCTGGCCGCCATTGATCAGCGCGGTGGAGAAGTCCGGCCCCAGGCCGTGGATGGTGATCACCTGCGGGCGGCCAGAGACCGTCTGCACGGACAGGCCGGGCAAGCGGCCCAGCGCATCGGCGATGCTTATGCCGGGGAGCTTGCCGATCTGCTCAGCGGATACCGCTTCGACAATGCCGTTGGCATTCCGCTTGATCGCGGTGGAATTCTCGATACTGCTGAGGAAGCCGGTGACCTGGACGGCTGGCAGGGTGTTCACTTGAGGGCGCTTCTTGTCCGCGGCGGTTTTGCCCTTTGGTGCCGGCTGCTTCGCTGGCGTCGTCTGATCCTGCGCACTCTGTGCAGCACCCGTGGCAGCCGTGGCGGCAGCAGTTCCCGCCTGGGCCACCCCGACCATGCCGAAGCATGCGGATGCGATGGCCATCGCCAGGATATTGCGCTCAAACTTTTTCATTTTCTCCCCTCCGGAAACTTTTGAAATCACACGCTTGGTTTGGTCGCGGGATGACAGCTCCGCCTCGAATATCCACGCTTTTGGAAAGTGTTATGAGCGTGTTACCGGATCATAGTGAGGTTGTTTCAGGCGCGGCACAGAGCTGCATACGTATTCATGATGATCCCTGCCATGCTGTCATCGCAGTGCAGCATCGGCCATTCCGGTCTTCCATGGGGGCACGGCGCATGGCACACAAAACCTTGTGCAGACTCATTGTCCACGTGGCGGATTATTCGCTGTGCCAGCCCCGTCAATGAATGCAATCGCATTTGATGACGCAGTTGCAGCACGAATGAATACGTATGCAAGCCTGTGCAAGGTTTGAATCGCCTGCAACTAAGCTGCGCGTACTTGCTGACAGGCGCCGGGGAGCGCGTCAGCTTCATGCCATGGGTACTTTCAATGTCCGATGCACCCTGGTGGCGCGGCGCCGTCATCTACCAGATCTACCCGCGCAGCTTTCTGGATACCAACGGCGATGGCGTGGGCGATCTGCCGGGCATCATCGAACGGCTCGACTACGTGGCCAGCCTCGGCGTGGAGGCGATCTGGATCGCCCCGTTCTTCAAGTCGCCGATGGCCGACTTCGGTTACGACATCGCCGACTACCGCGACGTCGATCCGCTGTTCGGCACGTTGGCCGACTTCGACCGGCTGCTGGCCAAGGCGCATTGCCTCGGCCTCAAGCTGATGATCGACCAGGTACTCAGCCACACCTCGATCGAGCACGCCTGGTTTCGCGAGAGCCGCCAGAGTCGCGACAACCCGCGCGCCGACTGGTACGTGTGGGCCGGCGCGCGCGATGACGGCAGTCCGCCGAACAACTGGCTGTCGCTGTTTGGCGGCTCGGCGTGGCAGTGGGAACCGCGTCGGGGGCAGTACTACCTGCACAACTTTCTCGCCTCGCAGCCGGACCTGAATTTCCACAACCCGCAGGTGCGTGCGGCGGCGCTGGACAGCGTGCGCTTCTGGCTCGATCGCGGCGTCGACGGCGTGCGTCTGGACGCGATCAACTTCTGCTTCCACGACCGCCAGTTGCGCGACAACCCGGCCAAGCCGAAGGAGCAGCGCGTGGGCCGCGGCTTCAGCCCGGACAACCCGTACGCGTTCCAGTACCACTACTACAACAACACCCAGCCGGAGAACCTGGCTTTTCTCGGTGAGCTGCGCGTGCTGATGGACGGCTATCCGGATGTCGCCGCGCTGGGCGAAATCTCCTCCGAGGATTCGCTCGCCACGATGGCCGAATACACCCGCGGCAGGCGCCTGCACATGGGCTACAGCTTCGAGCTGCTGACCGACGATTTCAGCGCGGCCTACATCCGCGGCACGGTGCAGCGGCTGGAGGCGCAGATGACCGAAGGCTGGCCGTGCTGGGCGATCTCCAACCACGACGTCGAGCGCGTGCTGACGCGCTGGGGCAGGGAGCTATCCTCGGCGCCGCTGGCCCGGCTGCTCACCGCGATGGTCTGCTCGTTGCGCGGCTCGGTGTGCGTCTACCAGGGCGAGGAGCTGGGCCTGACCGAGGCCGAGGTGCCGTACGAGTCGCTGCAGGATCCCTACGGCATCGCGTTCTGGCCGCAGTTCAAGGGCCGCGACGGCTGCCGCACGCCGATGCCGTGGAACGATGGCGCACACGCCGGTTTCAGCCACGGCACGCCGTGGCTGCCGGTGCCGCAGGAGCATCGCGCGCTGGCCGTGGCGCAGCAGGAAGCCGATCCGGATTCCGTGTTGCACGGCTTCCGCACCTTCATGCACTGGCGCAAGTCGCAGCCTGCGCTGCGCTGGGGCGACATCCGCTTTCTCGACACCGCCGAACCGGTGCTGGCGTTCACCCGCAGCCTCGCCGGCGAGACCGTGCTGGCGGTATTCAATCTGGGCGAGCAGGCGCAGGACATCACCCTGCCGCTGGATGGCGCCGTGCAGCCGCTGGATCAGCACGCGCTGGCGCAAGGCAGCCTCGCCGGCAACCGGCTGCAGCTGCTGGGCTACGGCGCGTGGTTCGGAAAACTCGACGCCGCGACCGACCTGAAGACATATTTCGCGCGCCCGCTGGAATGCGTGGCGGCGTCCTGAGCCACGCGTGGTTGCTGCCTGATCCGCGCAATCCGTGGCGTCGCATCGCGACGCCACGGATCATGCGTTACTTGCGCTCGGCGGCCGTGGCGTCGCGCGCAGCGCGGAACTCCGAGTCGCGGCTCCAGTCCGGCCACTGCTGCGAATTGGCCAGCTGGTCGCCCACGGTATAGAGCAGCTGCAGGTCGCGCGCGATGCCGGTGAACGGCCAGCTGGCCTGCCACTCGTCGCCCGGCTGGTGGTAGCGCTTGGCGGTGTAGTCCCGCTCGGCCGCCTCGCCGGCCTTGGTGCCGCCGTCGACCCAGTCGTCGCCGGAGCCGAACGAGATCGCCGGCACGCCGCGCTTGGCGAACGAGAAATGATCGGAGCGGAAGAAGTGGCCGGCCTCGGGTTTCGGATCGGGCGTGTAGACCATGCCGTACTTCTTCGCGTCGGTGATGAGGTCATCCAGCAGTCCCAGCCTGGCACTGCCGGAGATGGTGAAGTTGCGCGTGGTCCATACCATCTTGCCGGGTGAGTAGAGGACTTTCACCTCCAAGCAGGTGCGCTCTGCCGGGCGCACCGAAAAAACAACCCCCGTTGCCGGGGATTGTTTGCGTTCCAATCGAATGAACAGTTGACTTCAGGCCACGCGCCGGCGCCGGCTCGCGAACAGGCGGATCAGCAGCAGACCCAGCCCGAACATGCCGAGTTCGGCAGGTTCGGGAACAGGAGTACCACCGCCACCAATCCCACCGCCCCCCGTTGCGGCGCTGACGATGGTCACATAGCAAGCGCCAGGGGCTGCACTGCAGCTGTCGGTGCCGTCCACGTTGATCCCGGTCCACTTTGTCAGATCGAGGCTGAAGAATGCCGCGTGAGCCGAAGTGCGCCAGTTGCTCAGCCCGGCCGACGTCAACCCCGTGTTGATGGGGAAACCGGTGTAAGCGGCCGGGATCTGCACGTTATCGGTTCCGTTGCAGTCGGACCCATAGCCGCTCAGGCCTAACAGTGGGCCGCCGCACGTACCCGAGCCGGTCATCCCCAGTGAGACCAAGCCCATGCCCGTCCCGCTGCCGGCCCAATTTATGCTGTCAAGCAGAAACCCCTGCGGACCATCAAAGGCTGATGGGCCAGGATTGTTCATGTAATGCCAGTCGGCATCTTGCCCGGTCAGCATCAGCCGGTTTCCGTAGGTGACGGAGCCACCTGTGAGAGCTGTTTGCAGCGCGGCATAGGTGGGGTATGTACCAATGCTCTCAACTTAAGCGAAACACCCTCGAAAATGCTTGCTTATTGATGCGTTGACGGTTACGATGAGTCATCATAACTCATTGATAAATAAAGACTATGAACTCAAACACTCGATCCCGTCTC
>JAJYSM010000115.1 GCA_021793575.1 Pseudomonadota bacterium | reverse complement strand
GGAAATCCGTTCGTTTCGGCGAAAGTGGCGACGGATGCCCCTGTTTTCGCACCCCGTTGGTGCGATTTGCCTGCTTGGTGCGCAGAGGGGCGCTGCGCCGATCTCAAGCCCGACAGGCTGCTAGCGGATCGGGGCAGTAACGTACAGAAGGAAAAAGAAGCCCAGCGGTATGAGCGCCCACTGCCACCACGTTCTCGGCACGAAGCGCGCAATGCCCCGCTTGGCGTTCTCGATCGACAGTTCCTGCGCGCGCAGCTGGATGTATTTGGCTTGACGAACGTCGTCGGTAGCGCCGACGAAGTCGACGTTCATCTTGGTCCATAGCGCGGTATCGATCGTCCCGTCCGCTACCTCGGACGCCGCGGTCTGGTAGTAGGTCTTGTGCGCCATGTGAGGCTCCTTTGTCTGGCGAAATTTGATGCTTTCGGCAGCCTACTCCCCACCAGCGACCCGCGTGCGGACAGATGCGCGAGTCCGGCATGGATGGCGGCAGCTCACTGCCACCAAGGCCGCTCAAGATCTGGCCGCCAGATGCATTTTGATCCTGGCGTTGATGGGACCAAAACCTTGTCACCCGGGGTATCCGCTACACCGCCGCAAACGCCGGATGCACGACGAGGCGATTGCGGCCTTCGGCCTTGGCGCGGTAGAGCGCGGCGTCGGCCTGTTCGATCAGCTGCTCGGGCGAGTCCATCGACGCGCGGGTGTGGCCGGCGATGCCGAGGCTGACGGTGACGGTGACGTCCTCGCTGCCGACGCGGAACGGATGCGCCTGCACGCGCTGGCGGATGCGTTCGCCGATGGCGGCGGCCTCACCCAGCGCGGCAGCCGGCAGCAGCACCACGAACTCCTCGCCGCCCCAGCGCGCGAGGGTGTCGCCGGGGCGCAGCTCGGCGTGCACGCGCTCGGCCAGGATGCGCAGGCAGGCGTCGCCGACGAGGTGGCCGTGGCGGTCGTTGACCGCCTTGAAATGATCGAGGTCGAGGAACAGCAGTGACAGTGTCTGGCGGGTCTGGCGCGCCTCGGTCAGCGCCTCGGCAATGCGCGCCATCAGCGCGCGGCGGTTGAGCAGGCCAGTCAGCGGATCGCGCTGCGCCTCGTCGCGCGCGCGGTCGCGCTCGCGTCGGGTCTGCAGTGTGGCCAGGCCCAACCCCAGCGTCAGCACCAGGCTGGACAGCGACAGCGCCGCCGGCAGGCCGAACTCCAGCCAGCCGGGCAGCGGCAACTGCAGCAGCACCTGCGTCGCGCGCAGCGCGGTGAAGATCGACTGCGGCATCCACGCCAGCAGAAAGACGCCTGCCGCCACGCCACCGCGGCGCCACGCCACCAGCACCGCGCTGACCGCGGCCAGCGCGCACAACAGGTACAGCACATTGCCCACGTCGGGCTGCAGGCTGTTGCCGGTGTGCAGGCGCATCGGCAGCAGCGCGGTCACGGTCAGTACCATCCACGGCAGCCGCAGCCACGCCAGCAGGCGCGCGAACCGCGGCGCGATGCGGCGCAGCTCGCAGAACTCGATGATGAACGACAGCGCGAACGGCGTGCTCAGCGCCGCCACAAACCACAGCAGGCGAATGCCCAGCGGCTCCAGCCACTGGCTGCCGGGCAGCAGGTACAGGTCGCCGGTGGACACCAGCAGATACAGAAACTGCGGCAGCAGGTAGCCGACGAAGTAGCCGTACAGCTTTTCGCGCAGCGCCAGCCACAGCGTCAGGCCCACCAGCAGCATGGTGAACTGCACCGCCTCGAACAGCAGCATCACCCGCACCCAGCCGATGTCGGCCACGTGATAGGGCGCTTCGGGATAGACCTGCGCGGTGAACGGCACATTCCTGGTCGCCCCGGGCAGACGCAGGTAGACGCTCTGCGCGGCGGTCAGATCGCGCGGCAGCTCGAACACCAGTGCACGCCGCGAGAATCGCGCATCGCGGCCGCTCTGGGCGTGGTGCTGCACCCGCGCCCGATAGTCGTCCGGGGCGTACAGCGTCACCGGCTGGAAGCGCGCATTGTGGATCACCAGCAGCGGCGCACTGGGCTGACCCCAGTCGGTCTGCAGGCGCAGCCGATACCAGCGCGCGGCGCCCGTGGCGAAGCGCAGCGCGTCGCGTTCGACCGGCCGGAAGCTGGCGTCCAGGCGGCCACCGGCCACCGCCTCGGCGGCCGGATCCACGCCCGCCGGCAGTGCCGCGATGCTCAGCGCCACCGGCTCCAGCGCGGCCTCGTCGGCGTGGGCCGGCCTGCACAGTGGTGCACTCCACAGCGCGAGCATCGCCAGCCAGATCAGCCATCGCTTCATCGGAACACCCCCTCGCAATTTCATGCTACCGCGGATGCGCCGAGGGCCCAAGTCCCCTATACAGGCTGGCCTCGCCGCCATCGCATATTCCTGCGGCGGCGGCGGTACGGCCCATGCGCATAGACTTATGCATCGACTTAACCTCGCGCCGTGCAGTCTGCGAATCCCGCGTCCCTTCGTCTGGCGATCCTCGCCGCGGCGGCTTGCCCGCACGGCGCCGCATCCACTCTGCAGAGAATCCCCCGCTATGGCGACACCCCGATCGGATGCCCTGGTGTTTTTCGGCGCCACCGGCGACCTGGCCTACAAGAAGATCTTTCCTGCGCTGCTGGCGATGATGGTGAATGACGGACTGGATCTGCCGATCATCGGCATGGCGCACTCCGGCTGGAATGTGGCGCAGCTGCGCCAGCGCGCGCACGACAGCCTGGTAAAGGCGGCGCAGGAGCAGGGCGGCGCGCTGGACGAGGCCGCGTTCGCCAAGCTGGCCGCGCGGCTCGACTACATCGACGGCGACTACAACGACCCGGCCACGTTCACCCGGCTCAAGCAGATGCTGGGCGCGGCGAAGGCGCCGCTGCACTACCTGGCGATTCCGCCCGGCCTGTTCGCCACCGTCGTCAACCACCTCCAGCAGGCCGGCTGCGCCGAGGGCGCGCGGGTGGTGGTGGAAAAACCCTTCGGCCGCGATCTGGCCTCGGCGCAGGCGCTGAACCGCACGCTGCACGCGGTGTTCCCCGAATCGGCGATCTTTCGCATCGACCACTACCTGGGCAAGGAGCCGGTGCAGAACCTGTTGTATTTCCGCTTCGCCAACACGGTGCTGGAGCCGGTGTGGAACCGCCACTACGTGGACAGCGTGCAGATCACCATGGCCGAGGACTTCGGCGTGGACGGCCGTGGCGCGTTCTACGAGGGCGTCGGTGCGATCCGCGACGTGCTGCAGAACCACCTGCTGCAGGTGACCGCGCTGCTGGCGATGGACGCACCGGTGGGCCGCGACCCCGCTTCGCTGAATGCGGAAAAGCTGCGGCTGTTCCGCGCGATGCGGCCGCTGGTGCCGCGGCAGGTGGTGCGCGGCCAGTTCGACGGCTACCGCAAGGTCGACGGCGTGGCGGCGGATTCCAACGTGGAAACCTTCGTGGCGCTGTGCCTGCACATCGACACCTGGCGCTGGGCCGGCGTGCCGTTCTACATCCGCACCGGCAAGCACCTGCCGCTCACCACCACCGAGGTGGTGGTGGACATGCAGCCGCCGCCGCTGTCGATCTTCGACGAGATCACGCCGCCGCAGTCGAACTACTTCCGCTTCCGGCTCAGCCCCGAGGTGGTGATCGCCGAGGGCGCGCGGGTGAAGCAGCCGGGCGAGGCGATGCGCGGCGAGCCGGTGGAACTGCTGGCGCGGCACGACGCGGCGCCGGAGAAGCCGCCGTACGAGCGGCTGCTGGGCGACGCGCTGCGCGGCGACAACGCGCTGTTCACCAGCGACGAGTGCGTCGAGGCGGCATGGGCGGTGGTCGACCCGATCCTGCAGCACGAAGGCCCGGTGCAACCGTACGCGCCCGGCAGCTGGGGGCCGGCCGACGCGGCCGCGGTGGTCAGCGGCGCCGAAGGCTGGCACGACCCGAAGCCCGCCGCGA
>JAJYSM010000052.1 GCA_021793575.1 Pseudomonadota bacterium | reverse complement strand
AGACCTTGCTGGAACTGGATGAGGTTGATGGACATGACGGTGTCCTCGGTGGAGAGGACGTCATCGTCACCCGCAGGCGTCGCAAATCACGCGACGGCGGGCTGAGGATCAGGGCGAATCAGGTGGGGAAATGCTTCAGCGGCTCGGCGAACACGCTGTCCATGCCGGCGGGCCTGGCGATGCTGTCGATCTGCGTGACCACTTTTTCCAGCAGGTACTTCGGCGGCATCAGGCCGTCGCGCATGCCCTGCTTCGCCACCGCGGTCACCTGGTCGAAGCCCTTGGGCACCGCCTTCAGGCGCGCCAGGTAATCCTCGTATTCCTTCGTGTTGTCGAACGGGATCGAGCTGACGAAACCGGCCAGCTGCAGATGGATGCCGCTCATCTGGTCCAGCGGCATCTCGTACAGCTTCAGCTGGTAGCCGCGCAGTTGGTCCTTGAGCTGGCGCACCATCAGCTGCAGGTTGAGCCTGTCGGCATCGGAAAGGCCGCCGGTGGGAATCGCCAGGAAGCGCGCCAGAAAATTCTCGGTCGCCCTGTTCTCGGCCGCCATATGCGCCAGCGACATGTCGCTCCAGCGGTCGTTGTAGCGCAGGTCGCCCAACATCGTGGCGAACTCCGGCGAGTTCTGCAGCTGGTGCTGCCACTGCTCGGCCAGCAGCGCGTTGAGCGTTTGCGACGGCGTCGCCACGCCGGCCGGCGCAGCCTGCACCGCGGCCGTGGCGTGCACGGATGACACAGCGCCCACTGCGCCGAGCAGGCTCGCGCAGATCAGCCACGGCAAGGTCTTCATCAGCATCATTCCCCAAGAGTTGTAGAAAATCATTGTGCCCGACCCGCCGGCGATCATCCCATGCCAGAAGATACGGCCCATCACACACTCCGCGTCGCCACCACCGGCGGCACCGCGGCGGCGCGCAGCGCCGGGCCGAGTACGGCAAGCTGGCCGAGCAGCCACAGCGCAATTGCACCGATCGGCAGGTAGACCAACGGCAGCCGCGGCAACTCGTAATGCGTCATCAGCAGCAGGTTCAACGCGAACGCCAGCAGCATACCCAGCGCGATGCCGAAGCTCACGATGAGGAAGTTCTCGGTCTGGAAATAGCGCAGGATGTCGCCGCGGGTGGCGCCCAGCGCGCGGCGGATGCCGATCTGCCGCGTGCGCTGCTGCACCCAGAAACTGGCCAGTCCCACGATGCCGAGCGCGGTGACCAGCAGCAGTGCGGCGATCACGCCCAACAGGATGCCGCTCATCGCGCGGTCCGCGCGGAAATAGCGGCTGCGCAGCTCGACCAGCGTCTGGCTGTTCCCGCTGTCGACGACGGCATCCGGGGCGATCTTCGCCATCGCCGCGCGGGCGTCGCGCAGCACGCGCGGGAGCTGCGTCGGATCGGCGCGCAGCAGATATACGCCGGACAGGTGCGCGCCCGGCTGCGCCGGCACGAACACCGACCACTGGATCGTGGTCGGGCCGCCCTCGCCGCCGTTGGGGCGCGCCAGATGGGCCACCACGCCGCTCACGCGAAAGTGGAATTTGTCGACCCAGAACTGCTGGCCCAGCGGATCGACGCCCGGCCACAGGTGCTCGGCCAGCGCGCGCGTCACCAGCACGGACGCATCGTCGGGAACAAAGCTGTGCACCGGCTGCTGATAATCCTCCGCCGTGGGCGCCCGACCCGCGACGACCTTCAACCCCAACGCGGTAAAGCTGCCCGGCCCGCCGACATAGAAATCCACCACGCCGGCGAACTTCTGGCCGGCAGCATCCCGCGTGATGCCGGCCGTACCGGCATGCTCGCCGAACGGCACGGCGTTGATCACGCTGACCGACTGCATGCCGGGAATCGCCCGCAGGCCGGCCAGCACCCGCGCGTTGAGATCGACTGCGTGGGCGTCGTCGTAGCCGGTGAGGGCAAGGCTTGCCAAAGCCGTCTCGTCCACCCCGCTATGGATCCGCATCTGCTGCCAGCGGTTGGCGATCAGGAAGCAGGCGTTGCACAGCACGGCGCAGGCCAGCGCGATCTCCATCGTGATCAGCAAAGTGGCAAGGCGATGGCGGCGCAGTGCGGCAAGGATCGGCTGAATTTGCATGGTCGGTTTTCCTTACATCGTTTTCAGTTGCAGGCCGGGCGTCAGGCGACTGGCGCGCAGCGCCGGCAGCAGGCCAGCCAGCAGGCTGGCGGCAATCGCCAGAAAGAAAGTGATCAGAAACATCGCCGGATCCAGGTGCACCAGATCGGAATATTCCAGCCGCTGACTGCGCACCAGCCACAGCCCCAGCAGGGTCAGCAGCCAGCCGCCGACGCCGCCGAACAGGCCGATCATGCCGGCCTCGACCAGGCACTGCGCAAGTATCGCGCCGCGCGAGGCGCCCAGCGCGCGGCGCACGCCGATCTCGCTGGAGCGGCGCAGAAACTTGGCCAGCAGCAGGCCCACCATGTTGAACAGGCAGATCAGCAGAAACGCAAACGCCACCCACGTCTGCAGCCGCACGTCGCTCGGTACCACCTGGTTGAGTTCGAGCCACTGCATCAGGCTGAGCAAGCGGGTGTTGTCGGCATGCACGAAGCGCCCCAGCGCCTTCTGCTGCGCCGCGTAGCCGGCCACGAAGCGCGCGTACGCGGCCACCTTGGCCGGACTGTCCAGCTGCACCCACAGCGCCAGCCATACGCACGGTGCGTTCTGCATCTTCTCGTTGCCATCCATCGGCGCCCAGCAGGTGAAAGGCTGGAAACCGCCGTCGTTGATCTCCAGCGAACTGCTGAACGGCGCGAACACGTCCTCCGGCTTGGCATAAAAAAAGGCGGTATCGCCGCTCGTGTAGCGCCCGCCCTTCACGTCGTAAAACTGCGGCGACGGCCGCCACGGCGCCAGCACGCCGACGATGCGCACGTCGGTGTCCTTCAGGCGCAGCGTGCGCCCCACGCTGTCGGCGCCGCCGAACAGCCTGGCGTTGAGATCGGCCGAGATCACCACCACCCGCGCACGCTGGCGGTCGTCCTGCGCCGTCCAGCCGCCGCCGTAGCGGAACGGCACCTTGAACATGGGAAAGAAATCCGCCGTGGTCGACAGCATCTGCGCCATCAGCGGCGGCAGGTTCACCCCCGGCGCGGTGAGCCGCAGCGCGCTGCTGGTGACCAGCGCCTGGCGATCCGCGCGCTGCGCCGCCCACAGGTCGACCGCCGAGCGGTAATCCATCATGTCGAACGGCTGATGATGTTTGGCCGGGTTCGGTGATGGATCCACCTGCGCATAAAAGATCTGCGCGCTGCGACCCGGCAAAGGATCGCCGGACAGCACACGCATCACCGTCAGCGTGGTCATGCTGGCGCCGATGCCCACGGCGATGGCCAGCACCATCAGCGCAGTGAGCACCTTGTTGCGCTTCAGGCTGCGCAGGGCGAGGTCGAGGTAGTAGGTGAACATCATGTGCTCCTTGGTTTATCGGCCACAGAAGTTGAGCGCGATGGAGCACGCGCGTATTCTCCCTTCATGGCAATCACGGTCGAACAACTTACTGAAGCCGCGCTGTCGCTACCCAGCGATGCGAGGGCGCTCTTGGCTGACCGGCTGGTAGAGAGTCTCGACCCGGCGCAGGATCGGGAAATCCAGGCGCTCTGGGCCGTCGAGGCCGCGCGCCGCCGTGACGAAATTCGCAGCGGCGCGGTCGAGCCCATTGCCGGCTCCGAAGCGCTGGAGCGTGTGCGCCGCATCGTCACCCGATGAAGGTGCTGTACACCCTCGAAGCAGACTACGCCCTGATCGTGGCCGTGATGCATTGCCATCAGAAACCCGGTTACTGGCGTCATCGCGTCACCTCGCAAGATTGACATCTGCTACACGCTCCGCGTCGCCACCACCGGCGGTACCGCCGCGGCGCGCAGCGCGGGGCCGAGCACGGCGAGCTGGCCGATCAGCCACAGCAGCACCGCGCCCACCGGCAAATAGACGGCCGGCAGGCGTGGCAATTCGTAGTGCAGCATCAGGAACAGGTTAATGCCGTAGGCCAGCGCCATGCCCAGCGCGATGCCGAGGGTGGCAAGCAGGAAGTTCTCGGTCTGGAAGTAGTGCAGGATGTCGGCGCGGGTAGCCCCCAGGGCGCGGCGCACGCCGATCATGCGGCGCCGCTGCTGCACCCAGAAACTGGCCAGACCCACGATGCCCAGCGCGGTGACGATCATCAGCGCGATGATCACGCCGAGCAGGATGCCGGCCATGGCGCGGTCGTCCTTGAAGAAGCGGCTGCGCACTTCGTCGAAGCTTCGCTGGGTGGTCACGACGCGCTGCGGATCGGCCTTCTTCAACACCGCCAGCGCCGCGCCCAGCACGCGTGCACGATCCTGCGGCCGGGTGCGGATGATGTAGCTCTCGCTCTTGTCCGCCCCCATTCGCACCGGTACCACCATGGTGTATTGCGCGGTGGCCGCATCATAGGCGTTGGGCCGCACCAGGCTCGCCAGCACGCCGACCACGCGCAGCCCCACGGTGGGCGTGAGATAGATGAGGCGGCCCAGCGGGTTCTGTCCGGGCCACAGGCGCCCAGCCAGGGTGCGGGTGATCAGCGTCACGTGGGGCAGGCTCTTGCTGTCGCCGGTGCGCAATCCCTTCAGTGCTGTTTCCACGTCGACGAAGTCATCCGGCCGCAGGTCGCGCCCGGCCACCAGCTGGACGCCCATCGTCGACACCAGGTTCTCGCCGAAGTAGGTGGTCGCGTTGAGCGTGCGCTGCGGCTGGTTGGGGTCGAGCAGCACGTTGCCGTTGGACGAGGAGCCGCCGAACGGCACCTGATTGGAGAAGGCCACCGACTGCACGTCGGGAACCTGACGCAGTACGGCCAGATCCTCCTGCGCGCGCGCATAGGGATTGACCGGCTTCAGCACATCGGCCACCTGGATCTGCAGCAACTCGTGCTCAGCCACGCCGCTGGGCATGTCCATCCGTTGCAGGCGCTGGCTGATCAGGAACACCGCGTTGCAGACGATCGCGCAGGTCAGCGCGATCTCCAGGATCAGCAGCCACGCGGTGAGCTTGTGCCGGCGCAGCGTGGAAAGTATTGGCAGGATGTCCATGGATGAGTGCTCTTGTGAGGAGTGCGGCCATGGATGGCCGCTTCCACGCGCAGGGATAGCGCATTAATTGCTCTTCAGTTGCAGGGCCGGAGCGATCTGGCAGGCACGCCAGGCGGGCAGCAGGCCGGCCAGCAGGGTGGCGCACAAGGCCAGCACAAAGGTGGTGAGCAGCATGCTGAAATCCAGGTGCGCCAGTGCCGCGTAGTCGGAGGAACGCTGCCGCACCAGCCACAGCCCGAGCAGGGCCAGCAGCATGCCGCCGAAACCGCCGACCAGGCCGACCACGCCGGACTCGATCAGCAGCTGCGCGAACAGCGCCCTGCGCGACGCACCCAGCGCGCGGCGCACGCCCAGCTCGCCGGCGCGACGCATGAACTTGGCCAGCATCAGCCCCATCGTGTTGACCAGGCACACCAGCAGAAAGCCGAGTGCCAGCCAAGTCTGCAGGCGCACGTCATCGGGTACCACCATGTTGTAGTCCAGCCATTGCATGACATTGCGCAGGCGCACGTTGGGCGGACGCTGGAAGCGGCCCAGCGCCTTCTGGTCCTCGGAGTAATGGATGAGGAACTGCTTGTACGCCGCCACCTTCAACGGATTGTCCAGCTGCACCCAGAACTGCAGCCAGACGCAGGTATCCGCCGGCAGGATGGTGTCGGTGCCGCCACCGCCATTGCCCCAGCAGTCGTTGGAGCCGTCGCGGCTCAAATGCAGATCCATCATCGTCTGCAGCGGCAGAAACACCTGCTCGCCATAGGCGTAGGAACCGGTGTTGAGATCGTAGAAATGCGGATTGGGCTGCCAGCGGTCGAGCACGCCCACGATCTGGAAGGCCGTGCCGGCCAGGCGCAGGGTGCGGCCCACGCTGTTCGCACCGCCGAACAGTTTCTGGTTGAGGTTGTGGCTGATCACCACCTCGCGCGCCTTGGCCTCATCGTCAGCCGCATTCCAGCCGTGGCCGAAGAGGAACGGCGTACCGAACATCGGGAAAAAATCCGCCGTGGTATAGCGTGCATCCACGTAGAACGGGTCCAATGCTGACTGCTCAGGCTGGATCGGCACCTCGCCGCCGGTCATCAAGGCTTGGTGATCGGCCCGCTTCGCGCGCAACAGGTTCATGCCGTCGATCAGGGTGACCTGCGATGGCGGCTCCTTGCCCGGGTACATGCCCCGGAGATCCTGCGGGTCGATCTGCGGGTAATAGATCTCGCCGCTGCGCCCCGGCAGCGGATCGCCCGACAGCACGTGCAGCACCGTCAGCGTGGTCATGCTGGCGCCGATGCCCAGCGCAATCGCCAGCACCATCAGCGCGGTAAGCGCCTTGTTGCGCCTGAGGCTGCGCAAAGCGAGGTCGAGGTAGTAGGCGAACATGCTAAGTACTCCGTTGCTTTGAAAGCCCCTCTACCCTTTGGGGAGAGGGGTGGGGGTGAGGGGCCGTTTTTCGCGGCAATCACCACACCTCTTGCGATCTGCTTTTGTTGCTTGTAGTGCACTAACTTTCCCGCGAGCACCCTCCCCTCACCCCAACCCTCTCTCCCAAAAAGGGGACTGATGCCCAGCGGGGAGAGGGAGAAAAGCCGGCATTTCACACACTCCGCGTCGCCACCACTGGTGGCACGTTGGAGGCGCGCCGCGCCGGCACGAACACCGCCAGCTGGCCCAGGCCAAGCATCACCAGCACGCCGGCCAGCAGGTAGGACAGCGGCATGCGCGGCATCGCGTAATGCGTCATCAACCAGAAGCTGATCACCGCCGCCAGCAGCACGCCCAGCACCACGCCGGCGCCGGCGATCAGCAGGTTTTCGATCTGGAAGTAATGCAGGATGTCGATGCGTCGCGCACCCAGCGCGCGGCGGATGCCAATCTGTCGGCGCCGCTGGTCGACCCAGAAGCTGGTGAGGCCCACGATGCCGGCGGCGGTGACGCACAGCAGGATCACGCACACCGTACCCAGCAGGATCGCGGTTCCACGGTCGCCGCGATACGCCTTGCTGCGGATCTGCTGCATGGTCTGGATGCCCCAGGTATCGGGCATCTCGCGCACCGGATTCAGCGCGAACAGGGCCGCGCGCGCCGCGCGCATCACGGCCCGCGCGCGGCCCGGCCGCACGCGCAGCGCGTAGCTGGCACTGCTGCCGTCGAGGCGTACCGGCAGCAGGATCGAGTTGTACGCCCAGCGATTGCCCCAGGGTGCGACGGTAGGCGTCTGCAGCCGTTCGACGATGCCCACGATGGTGGACGGCCGCACGTCCAGATAGATCGTCTTGCCCAGCGCATCACCGCTCGGAAACATGCTGTCGGCCACTGCCTTGGTCACGATCACCACGGGCGCGGCCTGGGTGCTGCGGATGGTGTGGTGATCGATCTCCGATGCAGTGAAGTTGCGCCCGGCGATCAGGCGCAGGCCCAGCGTGGGCAGCATGTGCTCGTCGCCGTAGTACAGCGCCGCCTGGGTGCTGGCGTGGCGCTGATCCGGTTTCAGGCGCAGGTCGGCGCTCCAGATCGCGCCCTGCAGCGGCATGCTGTCGCTGGCCGCCACGTCGAGCACGTCGGGCAGCTGGCGCAGGGTGGCCAGATCGGTGCGCTGCAGCGCGTCGAGCGCCTCCACCGTGGCGGTGCCGTCGCCTTCCGGCGCATCGAGCCAGGTCTGCGAGATGCGGATCAGCCCGGCCTCCTGCGCGCCGGTGGGGCGCTCCACCCGCGCGATGCGCTGGGCAACGATGAAGATCGCGTTGCACACGATGGCCAGCGTCAGCGCGATCTGCAGCACGATCAGCAGCACGCCGGCCTTGTGCCGTCGCAGCGCGCGAATGATGGGATGGATGGCCATGGCGATCAGCTCGACTTCAGCTGCCAGGCGGGTTGCACCCGCGCGGCACGGAAGCTGGGGTAGAGCCCGGCCAGCACGGTGCACAGCACGGCCGTCGCCATCGTGGCGAGCAGCAGCGAGCCGTCCAGTTGCGCCAGCGCGGCCAGTCGCGGCGGCAACACCAGCCGGATCTCGATCATGCCCAGCCAGGTCAGCCCGAGGCCGAGCGTGCCGCCGGCCAGGCCGATGACGCCCGCCTCGGTGAGGAACTGCGCATGGATCGCACCGCGCGGCGCGCCCAGCGCGCGGCGCACGCCGATCTCGGCGCTGCGCCGCAGAAACTTCGCCAGCAGCAAGCCCACCGTATTGACCAGGCACACCACCAGCAGCCCCAGTGCGACCAGCAGCATCACCTTGGTATCACCGGGCACGACGTGCTCGGCATCGAGGAAGGCGGGCAGATCGCGCAGCCGGTTGTTCGGCTTGCCCCCGAAGCGGCCGGCCCGCCGCTGCTCGCCGGCATAGTCGTCGAGGTAGCGGCGATAGGCCCGCGCCGCCGCCGCACTGTCGAGCTGTGCGACAAAGGTGATCCAGACGCAGTCGGACTGCTTCAGGCCGGCGAAGCCAGGCTGCGTGGGCTCCTTGTCGCAGGCGGTGCGCCCGTTCGACAGTTTGGCTGCGATGGCGCGCGTGAACGGCATGAACAGGCCCGGCCCCTCCGGCGTGAACCCGCCCGAGCCGAACACGTCGTAGAACACCGGCTGCGGATTCCAGTCGTCCGTCACGCCCACCACGCGGTAGTCGTGGCCGCTGACATCGAGCATGCGGCCCACGCTGTCGATACCGCCGAACGCCTTCAGGTTGAGTGCGCGGCTGAGCACCACCACCGGCGCCGCCGCAGCGTCCTCCTGCGAGGTCCAGCCCTGGCCGTAGAGAAACGGCACGTCGAGCATGCGAAAGAACTCGCCATAGACCGCATAGCCGCCGACCGTGGACGGATGCTGACCGCTGCGCGCCGGGAACACGGCAGGTGCGATCGCGTAGATCGCCGACTGCCTGGCGGCACGGTGATCGCGCATCAGCGCCATCGCATCGGTATAGGTGAGTGCATCCAGCGGCTCGCCGTCCGCGTTGCGTGCCGACTCCTGCCAGATGCCCATCTGCGGCACGAACAGTCGCGACGACTTCCACGGAATCGGGTCACCCGACGCCGCGCGGAATACCGCCAAGGTGGTCATGCACGAAGCCACACCCAGACCGATCGACAACACCATCAGTGCTGTCAGACCGCGGCTGCGCTTGAGGCTGCGCAGAGCCAGATCCAGGTAATAGCCGAACATGCTTTTCTCCGTGAAGTTGCAAACCCCCTCTCCCCTGACGATGCAATCGTTGGGGGAGAGGGCTGGGGTGAGGGGGCTGCCTTTCGCGATGATCGCCGCTGCGCGATACGTCGCGGCTTTCCCCCTCACCCCACCCTCTCCCCCGGCGGCGCCGGGGGAGAGGGCTTAAACCGACCGCGTCGCCACCACTGGCGGCACGTTGGAGGCGCGCCGCGCCGGCACGAACACCGCCGCCTGCCCCAACGCCAGCATCGCCAGCACGCCGGTGAGCAGGTACGGCAGCGGCATGCGGGTCATTTCGTAATGGCTCATCAGCCACTGGTTGAGGCCCAGCGCCAGCAGCACGCCCAGCAACACGCCGGCGCCGGCGATCAGGCCGTTCTCGATCTGGAAGTAGTGCAGGATGTCGATCTTGCGGGCGCCCAACGCGCGGCGCACGCCGATCTGCCGGTGCCGCTGGCCGACCCAGAAGCTGGTGAGGCCGACGATGCCGGCGGCGGTGACGCCGAGCAGGATCAGGCAGATCACGCCCATCAGGATCGCCATGCCCTTGTCGGCGCGGTAGGCCTGGTCGCGGATCTGGGCAAACGACCGGATGCCGTTGTCGTCGCCCGGATCGTCGCTGATCACCCGCATCGGATTGGCGGCGTACAGCGCGTCGCGCGCGGCCGCCATCACCGCCTGCTCGCGACCGGGCCGCGTGCGCACCACGTAGCGCGAGAAATAGGCGTCCAGCCGCACGGGTTCGATGGCCGAGTTGTAGTCGAAGCCGCTGCTCCAGCTCGAAGTCGACGACGACTGCAATCGCGCCACGATGCCGATGATCGTGGTGGCGCGGCTGCCGTCGAAATACACTGTCTTGCCCAGGGCGTCGCCGTGGGGGAACAGGCTGTCGGCCAGCGGTTTGCTGACGATCACGATCGGTGGAGTACGGGTGTCACGAAAGCCCTGGTGCACGATGTCGCCGGCGTTGAATGCGCGCCCCGCGATCAGCTTCAGGCCCAGCGTGGGCAGCAGCTGCTCGTCGCCGAAATAGAACACCGAGCGCGTGGTGGCGTTTTGCTGATTCGGCTTCAGGCTTACGCCGCCGCCCCAGCTGTTGTTGGTCAACGGCAGCGTGTTGGCGGCAGCCACCGAGACCACGCCGGGCAGCCGCCGCAGCGTGGCCAGGTCCGCGCGCTGCAGCGCATCCAGCTTCTCGATCGAGGCGGGGTCGTCGCCGCTGGGCGCGCCGACCCAGGTCTGCTCGACCATGAACAGGTCTTTCTCGTGCAGGCCGGTGGGCCGCCCGATGCGCTCGACGCGCTGGCCGATGATGAATACCGCATTGCACACGATCGCCAAGGTCAGCGCGATCTGCAGCGCGATCAGCACCACGCCGGCCTTGTGTCGGCGCAGCGCCACCAGAATGGGATGCAGGGTCATGAGGAGGCTCCTTTGATCAATTGCTTTTCAGCTGCCAGGCGGGCTGCACCCGCGAGGCGCGGAAGGTGGGATAGAGCCCGGCCAGCAGCGTCGCCAGCACGGCGACCAGCAGGGTGACCAGCAGCAGCGAGACATCCAGCCGCGCCAGCGCGGCGATGCTCTTGGGCATCACCAGGCCCACGCTGGCCACGCCCACGCCGGTGAGCAGCAGGCCCAGCACGCCGCCGGCCGCGCCGATCATGCCGGCCTCGGTGAGGAACTGCGCGTAGATCGAGCTGCGCGGCGCACCCAGCGCGCGGCGCACGCCGATCTCGCCGCTGCGGCGCAGGAACTTCGCCAGCAGCAGGCCCACCGTGTTCACCAGGCAGACGATCAGCAGACCCAGCGCCACCAGCAGCGAGACCTTGGTGTCGCTGGGCACCACGTGCTGGTCGTCCAGCCATGCCGGCAGATCGCGCAGGCGATTGTTCGGCGCCCAGGCGAAGCGGCCGGCGGTCTGCTGGTCGCGCGCGTAGTGGTCGAGGTACTGCTTGTAGCGCTGCACGGCGGCGACGCCGTCCAGTTCGGCCAGGTAGGCGATCCAGATGCAGGTCGACTGCTGCAGGCCGACGAAGCCGGACTCCTTCGGCACCGCGTCGCAGTTGGTGTTGCCGTTGTTGCCCATGCCCGCCGCGATGGCCGTCTGGAATGGCAGGAACAGGTCCTCGCTGCCGCTGTTGAAGCCGCCGGTGTTGACCACGTCGTAGAAGCGCGGCTGCGGATTCCAGTCGCCCAGCACGCCGACCACGCGGTAATCGCGGCCCTCGATGTTCAGCGTCTTGCCCACGCTGTTGCCGCCGCCGAACACCTTGCGGTTGAGCTTGCCGCTGATCACCGCCACGGCCGCGCGCTGGCTGTCCGCGTCCGCGCCCCAGCCGCTGCCGTAGGCGAACGGCACGTCCAGCATCGGGAAGAATTCGCCGTACACCGCGTGCCCGGTCACATTGATCGGGTGCCGGCCGGCGCCGCGCGGGATCACCGAGGGCGAGATCATGTACATCGCCGACTGCAGCGTGGCGCGATGGTCGCGCTGCAGGGCCATCGCGTCGGCATAGTCCAGCGCGTCCTGCGGCTCGGCGTCGGAGCCTTTCCGCCCGGGGGCGAATATCTGCAGTTGCGGCACGAACAGCTTCGACGACTTCCACGGAATCGGATCGCCCGACACGCCGCGAAACACCGCATACGTCGTCATCGACGCCGCCACGCCGAAGCCGATCGACAACACCATCAGCGCGGTGAGGCCGGGGCTGCGCTTCAGGCTGCGCAGGGCGAGTTCCAGGTAGTAGGCAAACATGCTCAATGCTCCGTTTCTGAAAGCCCCTCTCCCCTGTGGGGAGCGGGGTGGGGGTGAGGGGTCGCTTTTCGCGGAAGGCACCGCACCTCTTGCGATCTGCTTTTGTTGCTTGTCGTGCATCCACTTTCTCGCGAGCACCCGCCCCTCACCCCAGCCCTCTCCCCGCAGGGGGCCAGATCGCTCAGCCACTCACTCCAGCAGCTTGTTGATGTCTTCGAGGTCGCTCACGCTGACCTCGCCGGCAGCCTGTTTCAGCAGCAGCTTGTTGAGGATGAACTGGTGGCGGACGTAGGTGTATTCGTTCTGCACGTTGGCCAGCGTCTCGATCGCGAACACCACGTTGGTGAGGCTCTGCGTGCCGATCTCGTAGCCGGCGCGCATCGACGCCAGCGACTTGCGCGCCGCCTCGACCGAGGTGCGCGCCGCGTCGACCTGGTCGATGCCGTCGAGCACCAGGTTGTAGTAGTTGTGGGCGTCGCGCGCGGCCTGGCGGCGGCGGCTTTCCAGCGTGCCCTCGTCCTCGTCACGCTGGGCCAGCGCCTGGCGCACCTGCGACTGGGTGAGGCCGCCGCTGAACAGCGGTACGTTGAGCATGAGCCCGATGGTGGTGACGCCGGGGCCGTACCCGGCAGCGCCGGGCACCGCGCTGGACCAGCTGCCGAACTTGCCGTACTGCAGGGTGGCGTTGAGCGTGGGCAGATGGCCGGCACGCGCGGCCGACACCCGATGCTCGTCGGCCGTGACCGCGTAGCGCGCGGCGAGGATCACCGGGTTGCCCTGCATCGCCGCATCCACCCAGGCCTTGGCGTCGGCTGGCTTGGGCGGCTGCATTGGCAGGTCGTCGCGCAGCTTCTTCAGGCCGACGACCGGGTGATCGGTGATCTGCTCCAACGCGCGGCGGGCGTCTTTCAGATTGTCCTGCGCGCTGATCCGGCGCGACTTGATGTACATGTAGTAAGCCTGCGACTGGCTCACGTCGGCCGCCGTGGCCAGGCCGTTCTTGAAGCGCACGCTGGACTGCTCGAACTCCTGCTTGTAGGCGTCCTCGTAGGAGTGATAGACGTCCAGATTGTCCTGCGCGACCAGCACGTTGAAGTAGGCCGCGGCCACGCGCACGTACAGGTTCTGCAGCGCGGCGCGATAGATCTCGTCCTGCGCGTCGCTGCTGGCGTGCGCGGCGCGCAGGTTGGCGATGGCGGCCAGGTTGACGATCGGCTGGCTCAGCGTGGTGCTGAGGTCGCGCTCGCGGACGTGGCCGGCCAGCCCGGTGTTGACGATGTTGCCGTTGCTGCTGGTGATGCTGCCGCTGCCGCCGCGGATCTGCGCCAGCCCCAGCCCGGCCGAGAGCTGCGGCAGCAGCGCCGAGCGCGCCTGCGGCACGTTCTCGGCCACCACCAGCCGTGCGGCATCGGCCGTGCTGAGCACGGGATCGTTGGCGATCGCCTGGCGGTAGGCGTCCATCAGGTCCTCGGCGTGGCCACGCAGCGGCAGCAGGCCAAGGCACAGCAGCAGGGGCAGCAGCCTGGTGCGCATCGGCGGCATCAACCCGAATGGGCCTCGCCGGCGGCATGCGTGCCGGCATGGAAGCGCGGCTCTTCCGACAGGTCGACCACCTGGCCGTCGATGATGTGCACGTTGCGCTGGGCGCGCGCCGCCAGCTCGGGGTCGTGGGTGACCATCACGATGGTGGCGCCGTCTCGGTGGATGTCCTCGATCAGTTCGAGCACGCTGCGCGCCATCTGGGTGTCGAGGTTGCCGGTCGGCTCATCGGCCAGCAGCAGGCGCGGCGAGCCGGCCAGCGCGCGGGCGATCGCCACACGCTGCTGCTGGCCGCCGGAGAGTTCGGCCGGGTAGTGCTTGGCGCGCGCGGCGAGGCCGACGCGCTCCAGCGCGTCCATGATGCGCTGCTTGCGCTCGGCCGCCTTCATGCCGCGGTAGCGCAGCGGCACCTCGATGTTGTCGTACACGTTGAGGTCGGGGATCAGGTTGAACGCCTGGAAGATGAAGCCGATCTTCTCGTTGCGGATCTTCGAGCGCGCGTTGTCGTTGAGCTGGCTCACCTCGATGCCGTCGAGGTGGTACTCGCCGCCGCTGAAGGTTTCCAGCAGCCCGGCGATGGTGAGGAAGGTGGTCTTGCCGGAGCCGGACGGCCCGGTGACGGCGACGAACTCGCCCTCTTTCACGTCGATGTTGAAATCGCGCAGCGCATAGGTTTCCACCACTTCAGTGCGGTAGACCTTGGCCAGGTGGGTCATCTTGAGCATGGTGGTTCCTTGGTGGTGGGTGGTTGGGAAAGCAGGGAAAGCAGGGGAACGGGGAACAGGGAACGTGTGGGCTACGGGTGGCTCTGTTTCATGGCTTTGCCTGGCATGGGAGCCGGGGTAACCAGGGCGGGAATTCCTTGCGCTGCACTGCACACCACGTTCCCCGTTCCCCGTCCCCCGTTCCACTCAGCCGCTGATCACGACGCGCTGGGCGCCCTTGAAGCTGTCGGTGCCGGAGATCACGATGCGGTCGCCTTGCTTCAGGCCCTGCAGGATCTCCACCTTGTCGATACTGGAGGCGCCGACGCGGATCGGCGTCTTGGTGGCGATGCCGTCGCGCACCACGTAGGCGTAGCTGCCGCCGGATTCGTCGACGAACGAACCGCGCTGCACGGTGAGCACGTTGTTGCGCTTGTCCAGCAGCACGCGCACCGAGAGGCGCTGGTTCTGCCGCAGCTGTTTCGGCGTGCCGCTGTCGAAGCGCAGCCGTGCGGCCACCTGGCCGTTGACCACTTCGGGCGAGATCGCGCTGACGATGCCTTTCCAGGTGTTGCCGTTGCCGCTGATCTCGCCGGTCATGCCGATGCCCAGATCGCGCGCGAAGCTTTCCGGCACCTGCATCTCCACCTGCAGCGCGGAGAGGTCGATCACGCTGAGCAGCTGCGCGTTCTTGGTCACCGTGGCGCGCTCGGCGATGAACAGCTGGCCGACCTGGCCATCGACCGGCGAGGTCACGTTGAGGTCGTCGACCTGGCGCTGCAGGTCCTGCACCACCAGCAGCTGGTTGTCGTGCGCCAGCTTCTTCGACTGGATGTTGAGCCGCAGGCTGTCGTTGCTCATGCCCAGGTCGGACCTGGCGTGGGACAGCGTGATGCGCGCCTTCTCCAGCGCGTCCCTGGCCTGGTCCACCTCGACCCCGGTGGCGGCGCCGGCGGCGCTGGCCTTCTGCTCGCGGGCGAGGTTGGTGACCGCGCTTTTCTCGTCGATCTGCGCGTTGTCGACGGCCTTCTGCAGGTTGCTGCGCCTGGTGCGCGCGTCCACCTGCGCCTGCAGGTAGTCGACCTGCATGGCGGCGGCCCTGGACTGCTCCTGCGCCAGCTTGTTGCGCAGCTCCGGGCTGTCGATGACGGCCAGCACCTGGCCCTTTTTCACCGTGTCGCCGGCGTGCACCTGCAGCGTCACCGCGCCGCCGGAGGTGGCGTACAGGGTGGGGCTGACCGCGGCCACCACCTTGCCCTCGGCGGCGATGTCGCGCACGAACAGGCCACGCTCCACCGTGGCGAAGGCCAGCCGCGAACTGCTGACCGAGGCCGAGGCGGAAAACAGCCGGCCGATGCCCGGCGCCTGCCACACCAGCAGCGCCAGCAGCAGCACGCCGCCACCGAGCAGGAGCAGCCGGCGCTTGCGGTTCGGTTTCACTTCGACCAGGCGGTCGGTGGCGGAGGTGTCGCGGATCATCGTGCCTTCCCTGACCGCAGGCGGTGCGGCTCAGGGGGATGTTTGCAATCCGTGTGCCATGCCGTGTCGACATGCTTCGGTCATGCAAATCAATGGCATGACGCGTCGCCGCGTGGCGTGCCCAGTGTCCGCGGACACCCGCACGGACAGCCGGACAATCCGTAGACGCTCAGCCGACCGCGCCCCGCGCGGCGTCAAAATTGGCGCCTTCCACCCGTGCGGCCTGCCCTCTCGCCGTTCGCCCTGAGCGTAGGCCGCAGGCCGAAGTCGAAGGGCTCCGCCGGTCAACGACGATCCACTTCCCCGCCACTCAACCTCAGCCCCTCCACACAGCCACCGCGTGCACCCGCTAATGCGAGCGACGCTTGCCGATGCCACCCGCAAATGCGCGGACACCTGTCCTTCGACTTCGGCCTACGCTCAGGACGAACGGGGTGGGTAGCGGTGAACCGCCGCGCTGCGGCTCAGCCAGCGTCGACCGCGCGCTGCATGCGCTCGGCGATCGCCGCATCCAGCCGCGGCAGCACTTCCAGCGCGTCCAGATTCTGTGCCAGCTGCTCGGGCCGGCTGGCGCCGAGCATCACGGTGGAGACGTGCGGGTTGCGCAGGCACCAGGCGATCGCCAGCTGCGCCAGCGTGACGCCCAGCGCATCGGCGATCGGCTGCAGCGCGCGCACCCTGGCCACGCGCTGGTCACCCGCGCCCAGCACGCTCTCGCGCAGCCATTCGTAGCCGGGCTGGGTCAGCCGCGAACCCGCCGGCACACCATCGCTGTATTTGCCGCTGAGCAGGCCCGACGCCAGCGGCGACCAGATGGTGGTGCCCATGCCGTACGTTTCGTACAGCGGCGCGTATTCCACCTCCACCCGCTCGCGATGCAGCAGGTTGTACTGCGGCTGCTCGACCACCGGCGCCACCAGATGATGTTCGCGCGCCACGCGGTGCGCCTCGTGGATCGCCTCCGCCGGCCACTCGCTGGTGCCCCAGTACAGCACCTTGCCCTGGTGCACCAGCGTGTCCATCGCCCCCACGGTTTCCGCGATCGGCGTGTCCGGATCGGGCCGATGGCAGAAATACAGATCGAGATGATCCACGCGCAGCCGCGTCAGCGCCTGCTGGCAGGCCTCGATCACGTGCTTGCGCGACAGCCCGCGCTGGGTCGGCAGCGGCTTGTCCACCGCGCCGAAGAACACCTTGCTGGAGACGCAGTAGCTGTCGCGCGGAAAGCGCAGGTCGGCCAGCACGTCGCCCATCAGCTGCTCGGCCACGCCGTTGTTGTAGGTTTCGGCGTTGTCGAAAAAATTCACCCCGCGGTCGTGCGCCAGCGCCAGCAGCTCGCGCGCCTGCGCGCGCCCCACCTGCCGGCCAAAGGTGACCCACGCGCCGAACGACAGCGCGGACAGCTGCAGGCCGGTGCGGCCAAGGCGGCGGTACAGCATGGCGATCTCCCAGCGGAAAGATCGACAGCATGCCCTCGCGCGAGGAAGGCGTCCAATCGGCAGCCGCGCCGCGACGGCGCCGGGCGCCGCTTCAGTCCCGCACCGGATGACGCAGCTGCAGCGCGCGCAGGATCGGACGATCTGCCGGGGTCAGCATGGCGGCGTCCACGGCTGCCGGCGTCAGCCACTGCAGCGCCTGCCCTTCCAGCGACTGCGGCGTGCCATGCCATCGATCGACCAGCCACGCATCCAGCAGCAGGCGGCGCTCGCCGTACTGCCACGGCACCTGCAACAGCGGCTGCGCACGCTGCAGTTCGATGCCCAGCTCCTCGCGCAGCTCGCGCCGCAGCGCGGCGGATGGCGATTCCTCCGGCTCGCGCTTGCCGCCGGGAAACTCCCACAGCCCGGCCAGATGCTTTCCGGCGGGCCGCTGCGCCAGCAGCACGCGGCTGTGCGCGTCGTACAGCACGCCGGCCATCACGTGCATCACCGCAGCGGTGTCCGGCATCAGCTGTTGCGCAGGTACTCGACCATGGCGAAGTCGTACGCATGCTCGGCGTCGGCCTTGTGCTGCACGCGCGACACCTCGGTCCAGTCGCTGAAATGGGTGCCGGGGAAAAACGTGTCGGCGCCGTCGATCGCGGCACTCACCCAGGTGAGATACATGCGCCGGGCCAGCGGCAGCACCTCGGCAAACACCTGGCCGCCGCCGATCACCATCAGGCCGGTATGGTCGGTGCGCGCCAGCGCCTCCTCCACCGAACGCACCGTGATCTGGCCGGCAAACGGCGCCTCGTGCCGGCGCGTGAGCACCATGTTGACCCGGTCCGGCAGCGCGCGGCCGATCGACAGCGCCGTGTTGTAGCCCATCAGCACGTTCTTGCCGGTGGTCAGCTGCTTGAACCAGCGCAGGTCGGCCGGCAGGTGCCACGGCAGCTGGCCCTTGCGGCCGATGGCAAAATTTTCGTCCAGTGCAGCGATCAGCGAAATGGCCATGAGAGTCCTTGGAAAAAACATGCTGAGCAGCGCTTCAAGCCCTCGCAGAAGCGGGCGGCGCAGGCACGCAATCTTAGCAGGGCACCGCGGCGGCGCGACCATCGCACTGGCGCAGCGCGCAGTCACCGGCACGTTTTTGCGTTGGATCGGAAACGCTTACACCGCCACCTCGGCCCTGATCGCCGGATCAGGCTGGTAGCCCTCGATGGCGATGTCCTCGTAGCGGAAATCGAAGATCGAGCGCACCTCGGGGTTGAGCCGCAGCTGCGGCAGCGGGCGCGGTTCGCGGGTCAGCTGCAGCCGCGCCTGCTCGACGTGGTTGCTGTACAGGTGCGCGTCGCCCAGCGTGTGCACGAAGTCGCCCACGCCCAGCCCGCACACCTGCGCCACCATGTGGGTGAGCAGCGCGTAGCTGGCGATGTTGAACGGCACGCCGAGGAAGATGTCGCCCGAGCGCTGGTACAGCTGGCAGCTCAGCCGGCCGTGCGCCACGTAGAACTGGAACATCGTGTGGCACGGCTGCAGCGCCATCTGCGGCAGCTCGCCCACGTTCCACGCACTGACGATCAGCCGGCGCGAATCGGGATTGCGCCGGATCTCCCCGATCACCCAACTGATCTGGTCGACCACGCCGCCATCGGCCGTGGGCCACGCCCGCCACTGCCGGCCGTAGACCGGGCCGAGGTCGCCATTGGCGTCGGCCCACTCGTCCCAGATGCGCACGCCGTGCTGCTGCAGGTAGGCGATGTTGGTGTCGCCGCGCAGGAACCAGATCAGCTCGTGCACGATCGACTTCAGGTGCAGCTTCTTGGTGGTGACCAGGGGAAAGCCCTGCGCCAGGTCGAAGCGCATCTGCCAGCCGAACACGCTGCGCGTGCCGGTACCGGTGCGGTCGGCCTTTTCGGTGCCGTGCTCCAGCACGTGGCGGAGCAGATCGAGATAAGCGCGCATCTTGTCAGTATAGGTAGGAGCGCACCCTGTGCGCGATTGATTCTGGTGGGAGCGACTTCAGTCGCGATGCTCTGGTTCTGATGCTGCATCAAAGCAGAGGCATCGCGACTGAAGTCGCTCCCACAAGGAGCTTTCGCGCACAGCGTGCTCTTACACCAGCGGCAGCGTGGGCGCGCGGCGCGACAGCGCCAGCAGCCACACGCCCACCACCAGCAACGGCACCGACTGCAGCTGGCCCATCGTCACCCACGAGGTGTCCAGCAGGTAGCCCAGCTGTGGATCGGGCAGCCGCACAAACTCCACGCCGATGCGGAAGCAGCCGTACATCAGCGCAAACAGGCCGGAGATCAGGTAGCGCGGACGCGGCTTCAGCGACACCAGCCACAGCACGGTGAACATCACGATGCCTTCCAGCGCCAACTCGTACAGCTCCGAAGGCTGCCGCGGCAGCGCGCCGAACTGCTGCAGGGCGGCCAGCCACTGCGGATGCGCGCCGACATAGGCCACGTCCTCGGCGCGCGCCTGCGGGTACAGCATGCCCCACGGCAGCGTGGTGGGCTTGCCCCACAGCTCGCCGTTGATGAAATTGCCCAGCCGCCCCAGGCCCAGGCCGATCGGCACCATCGGCGCCACGAAGTCGATGGTGTCGAACACGTGCAGCGCGTGCCGCCGCGACCACCACCAGCCCGCGGCGAGCACGCCGAGCAGGCCGCCGTGGAAGCTCATGCCGCCGTCCCACACCTTGAACAGGGCCAGCGGCTGATGCCAGATCCAGCCGATGCCGCCGGTGTAATAGAACAGCATGTACCAAACGCGCCCGCCCACGATTACGCCCAGCATGCCGTAGAAAAACAGGTCGCCCAGCGCCTCGCGGCTCACCGGCAGGCGGCCGCGTCGCCGCCGGTACTCGCCCAGCAGCGCCACGCTGAGGAAGCCGAGCAGGTACATCAGGCCATACCAGTGCACCTGGATCGGGCCGAGGTGGATGGCCACCGGATTGAAGTCGACGAGGTAGGGCTGGGTCATGGGCTGGTCAGGGGCAATCACAAACGCCAAGTGTAGCCGGGCCGGTGCGGATCGTGAGCCGCCCAGCCATCGCTCAAAGCAGCACCGGCCGGTCCGGCAGCTCGTCCGGGTGGGGCTCGCCGCGGCCGGGGAAATGCCGCGCGAGCAGCGCGTGGGTGTCGGCGATGCCCTGCAGGCTGCCCTCGCGCCATTGCCCGCGGGCATAGCGCTCGCGCATGCGATCGCAGAGCGCCTGCCACTCGGCGGCGCTGACCCGCGCCGCGATGCCGCGGTCGGCGACGATCTCGATGCGGTGCTCGGCCATCAGCACGTAGAGCAGCACGCCGCTGTTGTGCTCGGTATCCCACACGCGCAGCTGGGCGAACACCTGCCGCGCGCGCTGCGGCGCGGCGAGGCCTTCCAGCACCGCCAGCGGCGCCAGCCGCGACTCGACCGCGAAGCGCACCTCGCCCCGATGCTCGCGCTCGCCGGCGGCGATCGCGGCGGCCAGCTCATCCAGCAGCGCCGCGGGAAAGCGCCGATGCAGCCGCCACCAGCCGTCGAACAGGTTCAGCAGCAGGCGCTGCAGGCGCGTCATCACCAGCTCCCCGACGAACCGCCGCCGCCGAAGCTGCCGCCACCGCCGCTGAAGCCGCCACCACCACCGCCAAAGCCACCACCCCCGAAACCGCCGCCGCCGAAACCGCCGAAGCCGCCACCCCAGCCGCCGCCGCCGATCGAGCGGCCGGCGCCACCCGGCAGCAGCATCAGCAGGCCGCCGATCAGCCCGCCCAGGATGCCGACGCCCGCCGATACCAGCAGCCACAGCAGGCCGCCGGTGAGCATGGCGCCGAGCGGCGCGCGAATCCAGGCGCCGGCGCGGCCGAGCAGGCTGCGCAGGAACAGCGCCACGAACACGCCGATCATCAGGCCGTTCTGCAGGCCCATGCCGGAACGCTCGCGGCCGGCGTTGCCCTGCACCGGCGGCGGCAGCGGCTCGCCATTGATCAGCTGGGTCAGCGCGCCGACGGCGTCGCTGATGCCGCCGAAATAATCGTTGCCGCGGAATTTCGGCGCCAGGTATTCGCGGATGATGCGCGCGGTGGCGGCATCCGGAATCGCTCCCTCCAGCCCGTAGCCGACCTCGATGCGCACGCGATGGTCATTCTTCGCGATCAGCAGCAGCACGCCATCGTCGATACCTTTGCGGCCGACCTTGTTCGTCATGGATACCGCCAGCGAATAACTGTCGATGTCCTGCGGCGCCGTGCTGGCCACCATCAGCACCACCAGCTGCGCACCCTTGGCCTGCTGCAGCGCCACCAGTTGCGCGTCCAGCTGATCGACCTGCGCTGCGGTGAGCGTGCCGGTGAGGTCGGTGACGTGGCGGGCGAGTCGGGGCACCGCCGCCTGCGCGTGCAGCAGCGCCGGTGCCAGCAGCGCGATCGCCAGCAGCAGGCGCGGCAGGCGCCGGCGCATCATCAATGGGCCGAGGCGGCGGGAGCCGGCGTGCCGGTGCCGAAGTCGACCGTGGGCGCGGTGGAGATCGCCTTGGCGTTGTCCACGCTGAAATTCGGCATCACCTTGTAGCCGAACATCTTGGCCGTCAGGTTGCTCGGGAAGCTGCGGATCATCGTGTTGTA
>JAJYSM010000051.1 GCA_021793575.1 Pseudomonadota bacterium | reverse complement strand
GGTCGATGCTTGGCAGCAGGCACGCAACGCCCAGCAACGAACCATCGAGTGGAAGTTCACTCGGCAGGATGCAGATCAGAAGCTCGGTCGGCATTACGTTTCGAAACTTACGTGTTGATGTACTAGTCGCCGCCCGCACTGCCCGCGAGGATGCCCGCAAGCTGCTGGCGAACGGCACCGACCCCGGCGAGGTGCGCAAGGCGATCGAGGCTGAACACATCGAGGCGACAGCCGTGGCGCCCGATACCTTCGAGGCGGTGGCGTGCGAATGGATGGCACGGTGAGATGTGGCCGAAGTGACGGCCAACAAAACCTGTGGATTCTGGAAACCTGCCTGTCCCCTGAAATAGGCAGCCGGCCCCTTGCCAGGATTACGGATCACGAGTTGCTGGACGCACTGTCACAAGGTCGAGGAAACCGGCAAGCGGGCGAAGGTGAAGGCCGGGCAGGTGTTCCGCTTCGCCATTCTGGAAGGGATCAACGAGATGGGCGGAAAGCCGGATGCGATTGAATGCCAGCTCGCGCACGCGGAGAGCAACAAGGTTCGCGAGGCCTATCCCCATGCGGCGCAGTACCTGGTGGAGGAGCGCACGCGCATGCTGCAGGCGTGGGCTGACTACCTGGACAGTCTGCGGGCCGGCGCCGACGTCATGGCGTTCAAGCGATGGCGGTGGTCACGGCGCCTTCCATCTGCGATGTTGGTCAATCCTTCGCTGGCCATGCCGGCCGTTTGTCGGGAGATTTCTACCGCTGATCGGATAAGTGCTGGTCAAGGTCCGGTGCATCGGTAATCTGCGTGCGGGGCTATCAGGGAGAATGCCATGCATGTCTGGTCGCGTCAGCGAGGTGTTTCGCTGATCGAGGTGATGATGGCGGTGCTGATCTTCAGCATCGGCCTGATCGGCCTGGCCGGACTGATGGTGATGGCCACGCGTTCCAACCATGCGGCTTACTTGCGCACGCAGGTGACCTTTCTGGCCAACAGCATGGCCAATCGCATGAGTGCGAACCCCACTGGCGTATGGAACGGCAATTACAACAGCGGCACCTATCCGGTCGCCGCGGGGGTTGTCGGCTGCGCTTATGGGGCTGCCTGCAGCCCGGCCGATCTGGCGACGCACGACCAGCGGCTGTGGAGCAATCAGTTGAGGGTTTTTTTGCCCAATCCCGCTGCCACGATCAATTGCGCCGGCGTTGGTGCCGTGGGTTTTGACCCCAGCGGTCAGCTCAATCGTCGGCCTCCGTACGGCGGCACATGCAACATGACCATCAGCTGGAGCGAGCGCGCTGCCGGCGACAAGATGCATCGCGACAACGTCACGCAAACCTTTGCCTGGGAGTTTCAACCGTGAGAGATTTTGCGGATGTGGGCACCGCTGCGAAGCGTCAGTGCGGCCTGACGCTGATTGAACTGATGGTGGCGATGGTGCTGGGCTTGCTCGTGGCGGCCGGGATCGTCACTGTATTCGCGTCAACCTCGAGCAGCAACAAGGCGCAAAATCAGCTGGCGCGACTGCAGGAGGAGGGCCGCTACGCGATCACCAGACTCAGTGCCGATCTGCACATGGCCAACGGTCAGTACTGCACCAATACAGGCGGCGTGGCCAAGCCCGGCGCAGGCGGTATCTATCTGGATCACCTGCGCTCGCCCAAGGTCTATGCCAGCAACCTGGTCGTTGCGACGGGGGCCATCAGCGGCGCGCTGAGCGATGTCAGCACCGCTTGGGGCAGCGCCAGCGGTTCGGGTGGCACCTATCCCGCGAAACCGACCGCAGCCTACAGCATGCCGTCATTTCTGTTCACGCGCGGCTACGACTGCACCCTCACGAGCTGCGCCCCGGCCAATCCCACGCTCGCCGGCCTGCCGGCGATGGGCACCGGCGTGGGCAGTCGCGTCAAGGGTACGGACGTGATCAGCGTGCGCTACATCAATCCCAGCAGCGGCTGGGCGATCGGCGGCGCCGGCAACAGCGCCATCGCCGCCAGCTCCAGCGCCGGCGCCATCAACACCATCCAGCTGGTGCAGAACGTGGCTGCCAACGAACCGCCGGTGAGCAATTTTGCGGCAACGGATCTGGTGCTGCTGGCCGACTGCTCCAACGCGCAGATCTTTGCGGTGGGCGCGGTCGCGGGTGGATTGCTGAGCGTGCCCGGTGGCCTCAATTACGCCGGCAGCGGCCCGGCGGCGCAGCAGCCGGAGTCGGCGCCCAGGGTGTTCGATTTCAATCGCGATTTCCAGACGGTGACGTATTACCTGAGGGTGGTCAGCGTCAACAACGACGGCAAGGCGCCGCTTACCGGGGCACTGATCCGTCGGGTCAACGGTGGCCTGAAGGCCGACGGCATCACTCCGGCGCGACCGGGAGCATCCGAGGACGAGTTGCTGCGCGGCATCGAGCGGCTCGATTTCAAATACGGCGTGGAGGATGCCAGCGGCAACACCAGCTTCCTCGCCGCAAACCAGGTCGATGCATCCACCAACTGTCCGCCCGCAGAACTCGACGTGCTCACGCCGACCACGGGCTGCCTGTGGCGCGGTATCAAGAGCATCGAAGTGAGTGTGCTGATGGATGGCCAGCTGCCGCTGTATACGCTCAGCGGCAATGATCTGTACTACAGCTACAGCAGCGACGCCAACGCCGGCCTGCTGGCGCCCTCTGCGCATGCCATCCGACCCACCGATCAGGGCTTTTCCGACCCGATGCTGCGGCGCGAGTTCAACGCGCTGGTGGCGATCCGCAATTACAACCCGTAATGCATTTGCAGCGGCCTGCGGCTGTGGCCGGATGCCAGTGACGCGATGGAGCGCATCATGCTGATCCCGAACCGGTTGCCTCACCCATGCCGATCCATCCGCCGCCAGCGCGGCGCGGTGCTGGTGCTTGCGCTGATCTTCCTGCTGCTGCTGACGATCCTGGCGATGAGCGCGTCTGGCCGATCGCTGCTGCAGGAGCGCATGGCCGGTGGCTTGCGCAGCGCGCAGCAGGCCGAGATGAGTGCGCAAACCGCGCTTCGCGGCGCCGAATGGAAGCTGTGGACAAGTACCAGCAACGTCGGCGCGCGTCTCAACTGTGGTAGCGGCATCTTTACCGAGTGCTACGTCCATGACCCGGCGAGCCCGATTGCCAACGTGGTCAATTTCCGCACCAGGCAGGGCTGGCAGACCGCGGGAGCCACAACCTACAAAGGCCACGGCAGCCGCGTCGACTACACCGCCTTCGCCGCAGCGGGGCAAAGCGGCAACCTCGCCAACAACCCGCTCTACATCATCGAGGACCTGGGCGTGGAGTTGCCGCCCGGGGTCAGTGGCGGCTTGCATGAATCCGGTGCCAGCGGTTCGGCCGGAAGCGGATCTGGCAGCACCAGCCGGCACATCTATCGCATCACGGCTCGCGCCGCCGGCGCCAACGAAAACACCGTGCGCGTGCTGGAAAGCACGTTCGCCGCCAAGAGCAATTGAGCCGGAGCATTCGGGCCATGTTCAAGCTTCATCGTGTCACCGAACGCCTGCTGCACACCACGCTGGCCCTGTTGCTGACAGTGGCCGGTGGCCCCGGCGCGCTGCTGCCTGCGCAGGCTGCTGCCGCATCCAGCGGCATCGTGGAGCTCAGCCCCACGCCGCCGAATCTGACACGGGCGGTACCACCAAACATCGTGGTCACCTTCGACGACTCGGGGTCGATGTCCAGCAACTACATGGGCGACAATCGGCCGTTCGACCATGGCAGCTGGAATGGGCCGTGGCGCTGCGCTGGTCTGATCGACCCGCGGGTCAGCGCGGTCAGCGACATCCGATCACATGCCATGAACGGCGTGTACTACAACCCGAACGTGATTTACACGCCGCCGATCGGCGCCGATGGCACGGTCTTCCCCAACGCAGATGCGACTCTGAAGAAGGTGCCGCTGGATGCGATCGGCATCCATCGGCCGTACCAGCCGGTGGCGCTGGACGCCAGTGCGGGGTATCGAAACAATCCCAACGGCAGTGCAAATCCCACCGGCGCCACGGATCTCACCGGTACGCTTTCCCAGGTGTCGGGCACGGGTTATTACTACACCGGCAGTGGCGGCTGGGACACCAGCAAGAATCCTTCGCAGTGGGATAGTTGGAAATACGGCGCATATCCTGCAGGCAACGGCTGGTACGCAGCCGCCGACAATGCACTCGCCTATGCCAATGGTCCCTATCCGACCATCGCTGGCGCAAACAATCGTTGGCAGTGCGGCTACGGCAGTTCGCCGCTGGATGGAAAGACGACCGATTCCGATGGAAATGTCTATCCGAATGGCGGCCCGTATTACTACCGTTACACGGCATCGGCGCCGGTGGTCGCGGTGGCTGCGGATGGCAAGCCCACCGCCGCCGGACTCGTAAACCTTTACGCCGTCGGCAACTGGGAGGCGGTGGCGGTGCCCAATACCACGGTCATCCTCCATGGTCAGCCGGTCAATCAATGGCAGAATTTCGCCAACTGGTATGCCTATTACCGCACGCGCAACCTGATGACGCGCACGGCGCTGTCGCGGGTATTCGGTGCGCTCGGAGCGCCCTCGGATACGGGCGGGTTCGGCAGCAGTCTGCGCGCGGCCTGGCAGAATCTGTACACCTACGACACGTTCAATCTGCCATCGAGCACCATCATCAGCAGCCTGCTGGATGCAAACTCTCCGAGCTGCGATGCGAGCCAGGTGGACCCGGTAGCCATCGAACTGCAGGCCGGCATCGTGAAGACCGCACCGAACTGCTATCGCAGCGCATTTTTCAACTGGATCTTCGATGTGCGTGCAACCGGGAACACGCCCTCGCGCGCAGCAATGATCCGGGCAGGAAAATTTTTCGCACGCGGCAGCGGCAACACCGGGAGCACCGGCGATCTGCATGATCCCTACTGGCAGTCGCCGGCCTCCGGCATCGGTGATGGCAACGAGCTGGTATGCCGCCTGAACTACAGCATGTTCGTCACCGATGGCTACTGGAACGAGGCGCCCGATCCTGCGTTGCCAGCCGGATTCAAGGATGCGCAAACCGCCACGACGCTGCCGGATGGTACGGCCTATTCGGTCACTGCGGCGGAATCGAGGGTTTACTGGGACGTGCAGGGGGCAACGCTGCAGTCCTCGATGGCGAACATCGGGTTCAATTACTGGGCGACCAACCTGCGCCCCGATCTTTACGATCCCACCAACGGCAAGATCGGTCCACCCTACATGGTGGATACCAGCACGGGCGTGATTTTCGGTGCCAGCTCGCCGGCGCTCGAGAAATATTTCAATCCGAACAATGACCCGGCCAACTGGCCGCATCTTGTCCAATACATGGTGACCCTGGGCGTGCCTGGCTATCTCACGTATTCCCACGATGCGAATTGCCTGGATCCCAACAATGATCTTTGCACCCTGCGGCGAGGTCAGGTCAATTCCGCTGGCGGCACCGGCTGGACGCAGCCGGCCAACAATTCACCGCCGGGCATCGACGACACCTGGCATGCCGCGGTCAACAGTCGGGGCGCGTATTTCAATGCGTCCAACCCGCAGAACCTGGTCGATCAGCTCACCCACATCCTCACCAACATCAGTGCCCGCAACGTACCGGCCACCACCAGTGCGCTGAATACCAGCGTGCTGGTGCAGGGCGCCGTGGGCTTTGCCGCCGGCTACAGCGCGGCTGACTGGAGCGGCGTGTTCCAGGCGATTGCCGCCAATCCGGATGGCACGGTATCCGGACTGGTGTGGGACGCGGCCCAGATCCTGACCGACGCTGGCGAGACCGATCCGTCGACGCGGGTGATTCTCACCTCGAAGGAGAAAGCCGACGGCAGCTTCGATGTCGGCATCGGCTTCAGAACCTTCACGGATCTGGACAACCTCGTAGCCGGCGCCGGCAGCAGCTATGTCAGTGCGCAGGCCCTGTTGAGCGGCTCGCCGCCCGGTATCGGCGCGAGCGATACCGGGCAGGCACGCATCGACTGGCTGCGTGGCGTGCGCACGCTGGAAAACTCGGTTTACCGTTCGCGCACCAATCTGCTTGGCGCGATCATCAACTCCCAGGCGCTGTTTGTGGGGCAACCGTCCAGCGGCTACCGCAACAAGTGGCCCGCCGGATCGCCCGAGGCATGGGCCATGGCTGGCGATGCGGCCAACTGCGCGGACACCACGCCGACCACCTGTCACAGCTATGAAAGCTTTGTGAGCGATCACAAGAACCGCACGCCTGCGGTGTACGTGAGTGCGAATGACGGCATGCTGCATGCCTTCGATGCGGAACAGCATGCCGATGGCAGCATCGTCGCCGGCAGGTCCGGCCATGAGCTGTGGGCATACGTGCCGCGCTCGGTGTATGCCAACCTGGGCAATCTCACGGCGAAGAGCAACTTCAAGTTCGCGCCGACGGTGGATGCCACTCCGGTAAGCCGCGACGTGTTTTTCGGCGGTGGCTGGCACACGCTGCTGGTGGGTGGCCTGCGCCTGGGTGGGCGCGGTGTGTATGCGCTGGAGATCACCGATCCGACCCAGGTCACGGTAGCCAACGCCGGCAGCAAGGTGCTGTGGGAGTTCAATGCCGACCGGCCGTCAAGCGCGGCGGGCAACCCGGCCAACCTGGGCTATACGTTCGGCCAGCCGAATATCGGGCGTCTCGCCAACGGCCGCTGGGTGGTGCTGGTGCCCGGTGGCTATTTCCCGGATTGCAGCAAGTCCGACAAGCCAGCCAACTGCACCACTCTGGCGGCAGCCTCCAACGGCTACAGCTCGCTGTTCGTGCTGGATGCGCAAACCGGCGCGCTGATCAGCGAGCTGAAAACCCTCACCGCCATCGCGGGCGTCACCAGTGGCGGGCTGTCCTCGGTGGTGCTGGGCGACTATAACAACGATCAGGTCGACGACGTGGCCTTTGCCGGCGACCTCAACGGTAACCTGTGGCGTTACGACTTCACCGATGCCAATCCGGCCAACTGGCAGGCGCACGTCACGCTGGCTTTCCAGCCGGCGACGCAGGGCGCCCAGCCGATCACGGTGATGCCGCGGCTGTTCCCTGATCCGGCCACCAACCGATTCATCGTGGTATTCGGTACCGGCAAATACCTCGGTGCCGCCGACAACACCAGCAACAGCGCGGCGACCCAGTCGATCTATGGCATCCGCGACATGCTCGACAACAGTGGCAAGCCGGTCACCATGGTGCGTGCCAACCTGCAGCAGCAGACGCTGTACGAAGGACTGTCCACCGATGGCGTGCATACCGTGCGCGGGCTGACGAACAACCTGCTGACCGCCACCCAGGGCGGCTGGTATATCGACCTGAACCTGGCCGCCGCGCCGGGTGAGCGCGTGGTGGTGACGCCGGGCGCCTTGTTCGACACCAACCGGGTCATTCTCACCACGCTGATCCCGGGAACGCAGGATCCCTGCAGCGCCACCATCGGCGGCGCCCTAATGGTGTTCAATGCGGCTACCGGTGGCGCGGGCGGCGGGCTGTCCGGACCACCGGGGAGCAGCGGCTGGACCAGCGGCACCAGCGTCGTCGGCGGCCTGGTGAACAACCCGCCGACGGGCGGCTCGGTGCCGGTGGCGACGGTGATCGGCGGCGGCAACCTGCTGATCCCGGGCCTGCAGCTGAAAAATGGTGGCAACTTGAATATCGACGACGGCATCTGGCGCCGCCGCTCCTGGCGGGAGTTGAACAATGATCAGTAATCACGGCGTGCGCAGATGCGCCACGCGGCCTCAGCGCGGCTTCACCCTGCTTGAGCTGATGATCGTGGTGGTGATCATTTCAGTGCTTGCCGCCATCGCCATTCCCGCCTATGGCCGCTATGCGTATCGCGCGCGCCGGGTCGATGGGCAGGAGCTGCTGCTGCGCATCGCCAGTGCGCAGGAGCGGTTCTACGCGACCAACAACAAATACGGCCCCCTGAGTGGAGCCAATGGATTGGGTTATACGGACCCGGCGATTTCGGAAAAGGGCTATTACGCGGTGGCGTCGGTGGCGTCGGCCGATCCGGCGGGCAACAGCTCGCAGGCCTTCATCGCGATCGCCACGCCGATCAGCTCGCAGGCGACTGACCTGTGCGGCGCGCTGACGATCAACCACGCCGGGGTGAAAACGCCGGGGCCAGCATCGGCGTCCTCCAACAGCAACGGCAGCTGCTGGTGAACCCGATGACCGGCGCGCCGCTGGGTCAGCGCGGTTTCAGTCTGGTTGAACTGATGGTCGCGATCGTGGCGGCGGCGATCCTGCCGGCAGCAGCGGCATCAGTATCAGTATCTGTCAAGTACCAGCGCGGTGTCTGGCGTCGAACTCGACGTGAACGGTTCCGGCAGCGTGCTCGGCAAGGCATCGGCGGCCGGATCAGCGTGCACACCATCCTGAAAGCATGGTCCGGATGCGGGAGCGAACAGTCGCTGCGAGCAGACATCATTTCGGCCTTTGCAGCCGTTCACGCAGGCCGCCGTGGCGCTGGATCGGGTGCGCCAGCGCGGTGCGCAGCGTGGTGTCGGTGCTCCAGATTTCGGCATGGCTGCGCGCGCGCGAGATCGCGGTGTAAACCAGCGCCCGGTTGAGGGCGCGGTTGTCCGGATCTGGCGGCAGCAGCACCGCCACGTCGCGGTATTCCGAGCCCTGGCTGCGGTGGATGGTGATGGCCCAAGCGCTCTCATGGGCGGGTAGCGCGCGCGGCGAGAAGCTGCGCAGGCCGGCACGGCCGTCGCGGTCGCTCAGTTCGAACCACACGCGCAAACCTTCCGTGCCTTCCAGCGCGATGCCGACGTCGCCGTTGAACAGCCCGCGCGCGTAGTCGTTGCGCGTGATGATCAGCGGGCGGCCGTGATACCAGGGGCGGCTGGTGTCGACGGCGAAACGCGCGCCGAGCCGTCGTGCAAGCAGCGCGTTAACGCCCTGGGCGCCAAACGGGCCATCGCGCAGCGCACACAGGATCTGCAGCCGGCGCAGCTGCTGCAGCGCTTCGGCCGCATCGCCGGCAGGTTGCAGCAAGCCGCGCAGCAGCTCGCTGTGGCTGTCGATCCAGGCATCGACGCAGATGCGCAGATCATGGCCGTCGGCGCAGTGGCGCAGGTGCAGATCGCCGTCACTGCGCCGGGCCAGCAAGGCCTCCAGCCAGCCCGGCTCGGGCGACTCGCGCATCGCCTCGATACCGCGCTGCAGGCCGCTGCCGGCACGCCAGCTGTGGCTCAGCGTCAGCACGTGGCCGGCGAGCGGAGCGCGCACCGTGGTCGGCTCCGGCGCGGCCTGCAGCAGCGGCCGAAGCCGCTCGGTCAATGCTGGCGGCAACTGGTTGGCCGGCGCGCTGGCGACGATGTCGGCGAGCACCGAGCCGGCATCCACCGAGGCGAGCTGGCCGGGATCGCCGAGCAGGATCAGCATCGCCTGCGGGCGCATTGCCTCCAGCAGCTGGCGCATCATCGCCAGGTCCACCATCGACGCCTCGTCGACCACCACGATGTCCGCGGCCAGCGGCTGCTGCAGGCCGTGGCTGAAGGTGTTGTCCTGCGGCCGGTAGCCAAGCAGGCGGTGCAGGGTGCGGGCGTCGGCGTGCGGGATCTGCGGCAGCAGGCTCAACAGATACTGCGGTAGCGACTGCAGCGGCGAGCCCTCAGTGGAAGCATCGCGACTGAAGTCGCTCCCACCCTCACCATCACGGGACAGTTCGGCCTTGCCCTTGGCGATCGCCTGCACCAGCCGCTGGGCGGCCTTGCCGGTGGGCGCGGCCAGCGCGATCGACGGCCGTTCCGGCAGGCCGCAGGCGCGCGCATGGCGCAGCAGCATCAGCAGCATGCGCACGACGGTGGTGGTCTTGCCGGTGCCGGGGCCGCCGGTCAGCACGAAAAACCGCGTGCCCGGCGCGGCGGCAACGGCGGCGCGCTGCCAGTCGCTGGCACCCCGCGGCATGCCGGCGAACAGGCGGTCCAGCTCTGCACCGAGCTGCTCCGCCGGCAGCGGCATGCTGCGCTGCGCGCAGCGCTGCAGGATGGCGGCGGCGAGCTGCACCTCATGCTGCCAGTTGCGCCACAGGTAGAAGCGGCCCTGCGCATCGAGCACGAACGGCGTGAAGCGCTGCCCTTGGCCGACCCAGGCGTGCTGGCGCAGCTCGGCCAGCGCCGCGGCGTCGAAGCCGGTGTCGCGCGGCGGATCGAGCAGTCGCGCGCAGGCGTGGCCGTCGCCCTCGGCGCGGCTGGCGGCGCGCACGGCAGCGGCAAGCGCGCTGGAGCCGGTGCGCGCGAGCACCCACTGCGCCAGCGCGTGGTCGATGGCGCGGTCTTCGGGCGATGTCGCAGCGGTGAGGGCGGTGTTCATGCGGCCACCTCGCGCGCGCCGGCAAAGGCATCGTCCAGCGCCTCGATCAGCGCTGCCGGCCAACGCTGGCGCCAAACGCCGAGACCCGGCGCCAGGCCCAGCGCGCGCACGAACAGGTAGCAGCTGTCGCCGAGATGCTCTTTGGCCGTATAGCCGTCCATGCGTTGCTGCAGGTAGCGGTGCAGCGCCACCGTGTAGAGCAGCGCCTGCAGCGGGTAATGATGCTCGGCCATGGCGGCATCCAGCGCGCCGCCACGGTAGTCGTGCAGCCGCGCGCCGAGCCAGTTGGTCTTGTAGTCGAGCACCTGGAAGCGGCCCTCCCAGGCAACGATCAGATCGGCGAAGCCGGTGAGCATGCCGTGCAGCACGGTGGCATCAAGGCTGGCCGGCACCACGTCGGCATGCCCGTGTGCGGCGCACAGTCGACGCAGCCGGGCCAGCGACACCTGCTGCACTGGAAACTGGAACTCGAACTCGACGATGCGCTGTTCGGCGGGCAGCGCGGCCAGCCGCAGGCCGTCGCCGAGATCGGTCTGGCGCACGCGATCGATCAGGCGACCGGCCCGCTCCAGCATCTCGTCCGCCGCCAGGCTGCCGGGCTTGATCGCCTGCGCGGTGAGCTGCGCCTCCAGCAGCGCACGCTGCCCGGGCCATACCGGCCCGGGCCGGGCCAGCTCCAGCACGTGATGCACGGCGTCGCCGAAGCGCGGCCCGCGCAGCGGATACAGCGCCAGCAGCCGGCTGTCATCGGCCGCTTCGGCGGTATCGAACGCTGCCACGCCGGGGGCATCGGCGGTCGACGCGTCGGTGGCATCGTCGCCATCGTCGATCACGGCGGCCGCGGCGGCGTAGCGGCTGAGCCCGCTGAAGCTGTGCAGCCACTGGAACCGGCGCAGCTGCGGCAGCGGCGAGGCGGTGGCGCGCGGCACCGGCGCGGCCACCGGCACGGCGTGGCGAATCAGGCCGGCGGGGCCGGGCTTCTGCAGGCGCACGCCGCCGAGCGCAGCGCACATCGGCGGCAGCGCGGCCTCGCCGGGATCGAGCTGCAGCCGCTGCTGCGCCTGCAGGATCAGCTGGTCGACTGCCGCCTGCTGCCAGGCGTGCTCGTCGTCGTCGGGCCGCTTGCCGCGATCGACCCAGTACACGTGCAGCGCGTGCACCGCGCGGGTCATGGCCACATACAGCAGGCGCAGGCGCTCCTCGCGCTCCTCGCGGAAGTGGCGGCCGCGATGCGCCACGAAGTCGGCCGAGCCCAGGTCCACGCAGCGCCGGCCCTCATCGTCGTGGAAGCGCAGCAGGCGCGGCGCGCGCACGCCGCTGCGGTCGCCGGCGCGCCATGCCAGCGGCAGAAACACGATCGGAAACTCCAGCCCCTTGCTGGCGTGGATGGTCAGCAGCTGCACGCGGCGGGCGTCGCTCTCGATGCGCAGCTGGCGCTCGTCGGCGGCGTCGGCATCGCCGTCGCCGCCTTCCTGGCGCATCTCCAGCAGCCACGCATACAGCCCATCCAGCGCCGGCCGCGCTGCTTCCTCGGCGGCCAGCAGCTCGCCCAGGTGGCGCAGGTCGGTGAGCACGCGCTCGCCGTCGGGCAGCGCCAGCAGGGCGGTGGCGCGCTCGGTCAGGATCGCCTCGATCAGCGCCAGCACGCCGCGCGTGCGTACCAGCACGCGCCATCCCTCGAAGCGCTCCAGCTCGCGCTCGAACGCCGCCGGCTGGTCTTGCCAGGCGCGGAACTGCGCCAGGCTGGCGCCGAGCAGTCGGGTCGCCAGCGCGCCGCGCACGGCCTGGTCGTCGTCCGGATGCAGCACGGCGTACAGGATCAGCTCCAGCTCGCGCGCCACGTCACCGCCAAAGATGTTGCCGCGTCCGCTGCCTACGCAGGGTACGCCGCGGGCTACCAGCCGCGTGCGCAGCGCCACGATCTGACTGTTGGTCGACAGCAGTACGGCGATGTCGCCGGGCGTCACGCGCTGGCCGCCGATCTGCTGCTGTGGGTCGTTCAGCAGTTCGGCGATGCGGTTGGCGCAGTCGTCCAGCGCCAGTGCCTCGAGCGCACCGACCGCGTTCACCTGCGCGTCGCGACGAAAGGCGTGGATCACCAGCGGCTGCGTCAGCGATTGGCCGTCGATGGTGTACGGCGTGCGGTCCGCCTTGCCCGCGGCGATGACCGGCTGGTAGCGGATCTGCGGATGGTCGAAGCCGCCCTCGGTGTGGCCGTACCAGGCATTCAGCGCCTCGACCAGGGCGCGGCTGGAGCGATGGTTGCTGCCTAACGAAAAGCGCTGCCCGGCCTGTTCGCTGGCGCGCAGGTAGGCGGCGATGTCGCCGCCGCGAAAGCTGTAGATGGCCTGCTTGGGATCGCCGATCATCACCAGCGTGCCGCGCTCGCGGTAGATGCGATCGAAGATCGCGAACTGGCGCTGGTCGGTGTCCTGGAACTCGTCGATCAGCGCCACCGGATACGCCTCGAACAAGCGGTCGGCCAGCACGGCGTCGGCCCGCGCGCCGCACAGCCGCTGGTACACCGCATCGATCAGCATGCTGTAGGTGAACACGTGGCGCCGTCGCGCGCGCTGCGGCAGCTCTTCGCGGCAGGCTTGCGCCGCCTCGGCCAGCACCGCGCCGCGGGTGAGGACGGCGCGCAGCCCCAGCAGCGGGCGCAGCGCCTGCAGCGCCAGCAGCAGGGGATGCCCGCTGAGCGTGCCGGCGCTGCCGGCGGCCTCCTGTGCGAGCAGTGTCTCCGGCTCGAAAACCGCGTCGAGTGATTTGCCCAGCTGCGCCTCATCGCGGTTGCGCAACGCCGGCACGATGGCGCGCAGCCGGCTGCGCAGGGCCGCGTTCGAGCGTTTGTACAGCGTGGCATCGTCAGCCAGCCGCTGCAGTTCGGTGAGGTTTTCCTCGGCGCACAGCGCGGCGATGCGCCGTTCCAGTTCGGCCAGCCCGCCGTCGACGATCCGCGCATCGGCGCTGTTCGCCAGGCCGCCGAGGTCGCGCAGCAGGCCCTCCGGGCCGGCCTTGAGCAGCAGGTCGGCTTCGCGCGGATCGACGGCGCCGACCAAGTAGCGGCGGCGCCAGAAATCCTCCACACATTCGCGCAGCAGCTGCTGTTCGTCGAACAGCCGGTCGGCGGCAAACGCGGCGCCGCTCTCCAGCGGATAGTCGCGCTGGATGCGCTGGCACAGCGCGTGGATCGTCGACACCGGCGCCCGATCGAGCTCGCTGCGCGCCAACTGGATCCGGCGCAAGGCGTGCCGCACGCATGCCGCATCGGCGCACCGCGCGGCCAGATAGTTTTCCAGCGTGTCGTCGGCCGCGTCGGCGGCGGGCGCGGTGGGCGCCTGCAGCCAGCGCTCGGCCTCGATCAGGCGCTGGCGCAGCCGCTCGCGCAGCTCCTGCGCGGCGGCATCGGTGAACGTGGTGACCAGGATCTGCTCCACCCGCAGCCCGCGCTCCAGCAGCAGGCGCAGATAGATCAGGCCGATGTTCCAGGTCTTGCCGGTGCCGGCGCTGGCCTCGATCAGGATGCGTCCGTCGAGCGCCAGGCGGCGCCAGTCGAGAGTGGGCAGGCTAGGCATCGGATGCTCCCGGTGCCGATTTTCGCCGGCCCGATTTTTTCATGGCCGCAGGGGCGACCACGGCAGGCGTTTCCGGCGCCGGCTTGAACAGCATCGCGTGATGCGGATCGAGCGCCGCGCACACGCGCCTGGTGGCGGCCACGAAGGCGCGGTGGGCGGGGCTGGACGGACCGAACAGGTCCAGTCCGCGACTGAGCAGGGCGGCGTAGCCCGGCGCGCAATCGCGCTCGCCGAGGTGGCCGAAATCATCGCCCGCCCACACCGCGGCGGCCCGCTCGAGGCGCTCGTCCGGTGCGCTGATGGCATAGGCGAGCGCGCTCTGCGGAAAGAACAACAACGGCTGCTGCTGCTGCTGCGCGGCCAGGTACATGTCGATCAGTTCGCGCAGCCCGCGGCGCAACTGCTCGGCGTCCTGCGCCAGCAACGCGTCGAGCAGCTTCGGTCGGCGTGCGGCCTTGATTGCCGGCGGATGCTCCAGATACTCGGCGCGCACATCGTCGCCGGCGGCCAGCCGCAGCGCAGCCCAGTCGATATAGAACGCCAGCAGCTCGCGCAGGCCGGCCGCTCCCGCCGGCTTGGCGTCGAACAGCAGCCTGCGGCCATCGGTGCCGCCGTAGAGCCGATCGACCACGCCGGTCAGGCGCATGCCATCGCCCAGATCCAGATCGACCGCCTGCGCCGCCGCCTGCGCGCGGCCGTCGGCAAACAGCGGTCGGGCGCTGTCGAGCAGGCTCTGCAAGGCGACGCGGAGTTCGTCGTAGGCGGTGCGGCCGATGGCGCCGCCAGCCAGCATGCCGGAGCGCGCCAGCCACGCTGGCGGCGCCTCGGGCAGGCGCTCGCGGCCGGCCTGCAGGCTGTCGAACAGCAGCCGGCGATCGACCCGTTCGATGCGCTCGAAGCCGCTCTCCAGCGGCTCGCGATCTGGCCAGCCGGGGCTGTCCAGCGCCTGCAGGCTGATGCCGTGGCCGCGCTGCAGCGCGTCGCGTGCCGGGTCGCGCCAGTAGCGCTTCAGCGCCGCCAGCGATACCTCGCCGCCGATGTCTTCGGCTGCCGCGTCGACGCTGCTGTCGGCGGGCACGGCGGCCATGAAGCCCGCGTCGGCGGCGGCTCCCGGCGCGGCCACAAACGCCGCGTCGTAGGAAAACAGCCGGGCGTCGTGCCGCGGCTGGCCGTGCGCATCGCGCTCGTAATAGCGCGCATCGAACGGTTGCAGCGGATGGCGCACCAGCCACGGCCGCACAGCCTTGGGGTCATCACCGATCGCATGCTGTTCGTCGAGAAACTGCAGCAGTTCGGCCAGCGGCGCGGCCGGGTTGCGCGGCTTGCCATCGCGCACGCCTTCGCCGACGAAGCTGATGTGCAGTACATCGCGCGCCGACATCAATGCTTCCAGAAAAAGGTAGCGATCCTCGCTGCGGGTGTCGCGATCGCCGCGCCGCGGCTGGCTGAGGATGCGGTTGAGTCCGGCGTCGCCGGCGGGACGGGGAAACTCGCCCTCGTTCATGCCGAGCAGGCAGACCACGCGGAACGGAATCGAGCGCTGCGGCACCAGCCCGCAGAAGGTCACCCCGCCGAGCAGGAACGCCTGCCGCTCCGGTACCGCCTGCAGCGCGCCTTGCACCGCCTCGCGCACCACGCTCCACGGCAGCGGCGCGGTCAGGGCGGTTTCGGCGGCCTGGCTGCCGAGGCCCGCCGCCACGCGGCGCAGCGCATCGAGGGCGTTGCCCTCGGCCTCGTCGCGCGGGTCGGCCAGCAACAGCGCGTCGATCAGCTCCAGCAGCCACTGGCTCCACGCCGCCAGCGGGCGCGCGCTGGCGAATCCGCTGCGCGCCTGGCGCAGCTGGCCGAGCAGGCGATCGAACTGGCCCAGCGCCTCCACCGCGCTGCCGTGCACGCCGTCCAGCGGCAGAATGCCGTCTAGCAGCAGGTCGTCGACAGGCGGGTCATCTGCCAGCTCGCCATCGCCGCGCTGGCCGACGATCAGGCCGGCGTACATGCGGTCCAGTCCGAACTGCCACGAGTTTGCATCCACCGCAGCGGCGCCAGCCTCGGCCTTCATTGCGGCATCCAGCCCCCACGCCACGCGGGCCCGGCGCAGCCAGCGTTCCAGCGCATCGCGGCCGCTGCGGTCGATCGCGAAGCGGCGCGCCACCGCCGGCACGTCGAGAAAATCCAGCACCTCGCTCACCGTGAAGCGGCTCTCGGCCAGCTCCAGCATTTGCGCAAAAGCACCCATCAGCGGATGCGCGCGCGCCAGCCCGACGTCGGCCAGATGCCACGGCAGGTGCAGCGGATCGGCGCGGTAATGCGCCGGCTCGCCGAATACCGCGGCCAGGTAAGGCGCGTAGGCGGCGATCTCCGGCGCCATCACCACGATGTCGCGATGCTGCAGCCCGGGATCGTCGGCAAGGCAGCGCAGCAGCGCGTTCTTCAGCACCTCCAGCTCGCGCAGCCGCGTGTGGCAGGCGTGCACGCGCAGGCTGGCATCAGCGGCATCGGCAGCCGCTGCGCCGACCAGCTCCGGCTGCAGGCAGCGGATGCTCGACTGCAGCCGCGCCAGCAGCGAAGTGGCCTCGGGCAGCGGTTCGGCCTCGTCGAGCGGGTCGCGTTCCTCGATCGCATCGCAGTCGTCCAGCGTGATGCAGAAATCCTGCGCGATGCGGCCCAGCGCCACCAGCAGCGGGTGGCCGATCTCGTAGTACAGCGCATCCGGATCGCCCTGCTGCGCCAGCTGGAACCGGCGCGTGCGCAGATCCGACCAGTACTCGCGGCAGGGGTCGGGAAAGTACAGGTGCACCGGCGCATGCCGCGCGCGAGCCTGCAGCGCAGCCAGCACATCGGGTGGCAGGTGGCTGACGCCGAATACGTGCAGCGGTTCGTCGTTGCCGTCGCCGTGCGCGTGCAGCGCTTCAAGCAGGGCGGCGCTGCGCCGGGCGCGGTGCGGCCGGCCGATCGCCGCCTGCACCGTGCGCCACAGCTGCGCCTGCCAGTCGCGGGCGGGGCGGCCGCTGCGCTGCTCCCAGTCGAGGATCCAGTCCGGTCGGTAGATCAGGTACTGGGTGTACAGGCCGGCCAGATGCTCGGCCAGCTGAAAGCCGCGCCGGGCGGCATCGTCGCCGCTGAGGTAGGCGCCGACTTCCGTCGCAGCCAGCGTCGGCAGCGCGGCCAGCAGGCGCCAGCGCAGCACCTCGCGCCGGTAGGCGCCGCCGATCAGCGCCTCGTCGCCGAGTACGCGCCGCGCCGTCTGCTCGAACCATTGCCACGGCAGGATCATCGCGTAGTTGGCGGCAATGCCGTGACTGCCGTGCGGCCCGCGGCGCTGTGCGAAGCGCCCGAGCAGCCAGCGCTGCAGCCCGGGATGCGCCACCACCACGGTCTGCGCGGCCAGCGGGTTGGCCGGCCGCTGCGCTTCCAGCAGCACGGCCAGCGCATCGGCCAGCCGCTCGGTGCGGCTGCCGCGGTGGACGATCAGTGCGCCCGGTTTTTCAGTCATCCGTAGCTGCCCAGCGTAAATATGTGGTGTGTCCGATGCCGCGACGGCACAGCATAGCGAGGCGTGGTCGCAGCGCCTGAGAATTTTCCGCCAGGCACTGCCAGATCCGGGCGGCCGATCCGCTGTGCTGACGAACGCGCTAATCTGACGCCGGGACGCCAGCGTCGCGACCGCAACCGGCCGGAAGCGCCAGCTCCCGGCGCAGCGGTAGCCCGGCGGCGACGGTTTTCCGAAAGGGGCATGGGGCAGTCATGACGAGTCAGCAACCAGTGTCGGGCGGACTGCGCGAGCGTTTCTACCGCAGCGTGGCGGAGACGCTGAGCCTGCTGCATACGGCGCCGGGTTATGACCGTCTGCTGGCGATGCGCGAGGTGGCGCGGATTCTGGCCGTCACCATGCAGCTGCCGCTGGTCTGGATCGGACGTCGCGGGGCCGGACAAGCACGGCTGGACATCCTCGCCGCAGCGGGCCCGGCCGCGGCCTATGCCGCGTCGCTGCAGCTGAGCGCCGATGCGAGCGAACCCGGCGGCCAGGGCCCGGTGGGCATCGTGCTGCGCGAAGGGCGCGCCCGGGTTACCCCGATCGACGCGCCGGAATTCGCGCCGTGGCGCACGGCGGCGCGTAGCCATGGTTTTGGTTCGTGCATCGTGGCGGCTGCGGGCACGCGCGATGGCGGCCAACTGGTGCTGGCAACTTATGCCGGCGCCACCGGCCCGGCGCTGGGCGACGATCTGCTCGACTGGGCGCAGCGGCTGGTTGACGAACTGGCGCGCTTCTGGGACCACCAGGCGCTGCTGGAGCGCGAGCTGCGCATGAGCCGCTACCGCGACGCGCAGCGCTCGATCCAGCGCGCGCTGCTCGACCAGCCTGATCCGCCGGCGGTGTACTGCACGCTGGCGCAGGCGCTGGTCGAGATCGCCGGTGCTGCGGCGGTCGATGTCTATGTGGACGATGGCGAGGATGCCGGCGCGGGCAACCTGCTGCGCCGGGTGGCGCTGGCCGGGCCGATGGCCGCAGCCATGCAGCAGCTGCCACTGCCGCCGCGCGCTGTGCACGGCGCGGCTGCCTATGCCCCCACGCTGGCGCTGATGCAGGGCATACCGGTGGTGCGCACGCATCCGGCCAGCGACGAGGAATTGTCGATGACGTGGCGCAACGATCTGCCGGTCGGCATGGGTGCGGTGGGCTGCTGGCCGCTGTTTGCCGCACACGCGGGCGAGGTCGGCGTCGCACTGCGTGCGGTTGGCGTTTTCGTGGTGGTTACCGTCGAGCCGGACGCCTTCGACGCGGAGATGCGGCGGTTGCTGGACGAGATTGCCGACGCCGCCAGTCTCGCCCTGAAACAGCACGAGCAGCGGCGGCAACTGAGCGAGGAGCAGGCGCGGCAGACCTATCTGGCACTGCACGACGCACTCACCGGACTGCCCAATCGCCGCGCACTCGATCACTACCTTGACGGCGTGCTGGCCCGGGCCGAGCGGCATGCGCGGATGGTGGCCGTGGGTCTGCTGGATCTGGACGACCTGAAACCGATCAACGACCGCTACGGGCATGCCGCCGGTGACGAGATCCTGCGCGAGGTGGCGGTGCGGCTGCGTGATGCCTTGCGCGGTGAGGACTACGTGGCGCGCCTGGGCGGCGACGAATTCGTGCTGGTGTTCGAGGATCTGGAGCGCGAGCGCGACCTGGACGATCTGCTGGAGCGGGTGTGGCAGGCGCTGCAGCAGCCGATGGCGATCGACGGCAGCAACCTGCAGTTGTCGGCCAGTCTGGGTATCGCGTTGTTTCCAACCCACGGCAAGGCCAGCGGCGAGCAGCTGCTGCGCCGCGCCGATCAGGCGATGTATGAGGCCAAGCTGCACAAGCGGCAGCGCACGCGCTGGTGGTCACTGCTGCCGGACGGCGCTACGGAACCCCACAGCGTGCCGCCGGAGCGAGGGCTGTCTGCTTACGGCGAGCTGGCGGCGGAGCTGCTGCACCCGTGCCTGGAACTGCTGACCCCGCGGTTGCCGGCCCTGACGCGCAGTTTCCATGCCGAGCTGTTGGCGCATAGCGGGGCGGCCAAGCTGCTCACCGCGCTGCCGGCCAGCGATGTGGAGGCGGTCAAGCTACGCATGTCGCAATACCTGCTGGCGCTGTTGCGACCGGAGCTGGATGCGGCCAGCCACCGCAGCAGAGCGCGGCGTTCGGGCTTCTTCTATGCTGCCTGCGGGGTCGAGGAGGCGTGGCTGCTGGAGGGTATCGAACTGCTGCGCGATCTGCTGGTAGTCACCCTTGGCTTCAGTGCGAGCCGCGACCGCCGGCCGCTGGGCATCGTGCTGCAGCGGCTGGGGCTGGAGCAGCAGTGGCAGCTTGAAAGCATGCGCGAGCTGCAGCGCCGGAGGGTGGCGCTGTTGGCTACGATCAACGCGCTGGCCTGGTCGGCCGACAGCTACCTGGAGCTGATCCAGAGCGTGGTCGACAGCCTGGTCGTGCATGACGAAATCATCGCCTGCGCAGTGGGTCGCCCGGACACTACCGGCCAGCTGACCTATGAAGCGGTGGCCGGGACCGTCTTTGCCGATTATCTGCGCGCGCTCGGTCGTGGCGAAGCGGCGGCGATCCGGGTCAATGCCGAGCATCCGGAGGGCGGTGGCCCCAGCGGACGCGCGTGGCGCTCGGGTGCCATCCAGCATTGCGTGCACTACGCCAGCGATCCGGCCATGGCGAGCTGGCAAACGGTGGCTGCCGCCGTGGGCATTGTCTCCAGCATCGCGGTGCCGCTGTGTCCGCTGCCGCGCATGCCGGCGGCGATCCTCACGATCTACAGCAGCTACGCCGGCGGTTTCCAGAGCGAGGATCAGCGCGCGTTCGTCGAGCAGATCAAGGCTGTGCTGGATCTGGCCCTGGCCCGCCTCGCACCGCCGCGACTGGGCACCGACCTGCTGCCGTTCTTCGTGCGCGAGCGCTGGCGTGCGCGCATCGCGACCGACGCATTGGAAATGCATTATCAGCCGGTGGTGCGGCTGGCCGACAGCCGCGTGGTGGAGCTGGAGGCACTCGCCCGCCTGCGCGACGACGATCACACGCTGGTGCTGCCGGGCCGATTCCTGCCTGCGCTGGGTGACGATGATCTGCTCGTGCTGTTCCGGCAGGCCCTGCAGCAGGCCGCCAGCTGTCGCGCACAGTTGGCGCAACAGGGGCAACCGCTGGACATGGCCGTGAATGTGCCGGCAGCCGCGCTGGAAGACGCCCGCTACACCGAGGTGGCGGCTGCCGTATTGCGTGGCGGCACCTGTCCATCGAGCGCGCTGCTGCTGGAGATACTGGAATCGCCGATCGGCTCGGAGAACTCCGCGCCGCTGGCCAAGACCGGCATGCAGGCGCTGAAGGCGCTCGGCTTTCGCCTGGTCGAGGACGACCTGGGCGCCGGCTACAGCTCGCTGATCCGGCTGCGCCAGTGGCCGTTCGACCGGGTCAAGATCGATCAGGCGATCGTCAGCCAGGTGGTCGACGATCCGCTGCGCTCGCTGCGGTTCATCCGCCAGCTGATCCGGCTCGGGCACGATCTCGCGCTGGAAGTGGTGGTGGAAGGGCTGGAGACGCCAGGCCTGATCGAGGCGGCGATGATCCTGGGCGCCGATCTGGGGCAGGGTTACGCGCTGGCGCGACCGATGCCGCCGGGCATGCTGATCGACTGGCTGGCGCGATTCCACCTGCAGCGGGATGCCCGGCGCCCGCTGACGGCACTGGGCGCCCTGGCCGGCGCACTGCAGTGGGAGGAGCAGTTCAGCGCACTGCCTGCCGATCCGGCTTTCTGGCAGCGGCACGCGCAGGTGCGTTGCGCCTCAGGCAGCTACCTGCAGGGCAACGATGCGCTGCCGCCCAGCCTGTCCGAAAGCCACGATGCGATGCATGCCGCTGCCGTTGCCGGCCCGCAGGATCGGGCATATCACAAGGCCCGCATGCGATTCCTCGACCTGCTGATCGCACACGCACAAACCGAGGAGCGGATGGCCGGCCGGGCTACACCGACCGGGCTGCCCTGAAACGACAAAGAGCCCGACAGTGACTTATCCGTCGTGCGCGATTCGGCGGTGAACGGACTTAAGGACGTCCGTCGCCATGCTCGAAAAGCACTGCGCCCACCCTGCATCGCGGTCGCGCCGCCAAGGCGCTTGCCGGGCTGACGTTGTGACCATGCCCCGCACCGTGCATCGCTGACCCCTCAAAGGGGCCTTTTCGCAATCGGATGTTTTGCCTGGTGCCGGGGCGGGCAACACAAAGCCAGTATTTATAAGGCTTGCGCGACCACCTCTCGAAACGTACCCCCAAATATACCCCCAGAATGATGCCGCTTGCCCTGCACGCGGCTGCATTTTTGTAGAGCTGGAAATTGGCGGCGGCGTCCGCTGCCGCTCATACGCGAGGAACCCGGCCGCGATCAGCGCGCGCTCGGCGCGTTGCGCGGCTTAGGGCTTGCCGACAGCGGTCGGAACAGCCCAGGCTTGCCCAGCTCATCGGCTGGCCGCAGTGCTGGCAGCGCGGTGCGCGCCATCGGAATACGGGTGGGGGTGGCGTCACGGCAGCCATGCATTGTCACGGTTTGTCACAACGAAGGGGTGCGAACGGTCGCGAGCCGATGCGACCTAGAGATTTTCACCCCCTACCCG
>JAJYSM010000005.1 GCA_021793575.1 Pseudomonadota bacterium | reverse complement strand
GCTTCGCGCACTTCAACACAAGGCCAGGCAACTTGGCCTCGCGCTCGTCCATGTGGCCTGATCGCTTGAGTATGGAAAATGCTTAAATCAACGGCTTACGTGATGTTTGATGAGAGCGCACCCTGTGGGAGCGACTTCAGCCGCGATGCTGTTCCAGCATGAAGCATAAGCATCGCGGCTGAAGCCGCTCCCACAAAGTGCGCTCCTGCGAGGGCTTTAGATGGTGTAACGGATATCCGGACTCTCGCGCAGGGCGTGGTGCGCGGCCTCGTACTGCTCGCGGCTGTCGCAGTGGAAGCCGACCGTGACCGAGACGAAATTGCCGGCGCCGGAATGCCGGTGCCGCACGCTCTCGTGCAGCACCCGCAGGCCGACGCGCTCCAGCAGCTGCGGCACGTGGGTAGGCAGGTTGGCGCTGGCGTTGCCGACCGCGGTGATCTCGAACTCGCCGGGAAACTGGAACCCGTGGCCGTCCTGCTGCGCCTTGCTGAAGTCGATCGGCTGCATCACTTCCCCGTCGGCGCCTGTTCGGTGTTGCCCTTGCTGCCGTGGAACCACAGCAGGATGGTGTCCCACAGGCGCGAGAAGAAACCGCCCGGCGGCGCATCCGCCAGCGCGATCAGCGGCACCGTCTGTACCGGCTGGCCGGCCAGCGAGATGCGCAGTGTGCCGACCTGCTGGCCCTTCTTGTACGGCGCGATCAGGGTGGCGGGAATGTCCATGGTGGCCTTGAGCTTGTCGTATTCACCGCGCTTGACGGTGACCAGCACGTTCTCGGCGACGCCGATCGGCAGCTGGTTCGCCGCGCCCTTCCACAACCGCGGCGTGGCCAGCGGCTTGCTGGCGTCGTACAGCCGGTGCGTCTCGTAGAAATTGAAGCCGTAGTTGAGCAGGGCCATGGCCGAGTCGGCGCGCCCCTTGTCGGTGCTCGCCCCCATCACCACCGCAATCATGCGCTCGTCGCCGTGCTTGGCCGAGGCATCCAGGCAATAGCCGGCGGCGGCCGTGTGGCCGGTCTTGATGCCATCCACCGCCGGATCGCGCCACAGCAGCGCGTTGCGGTTCTGCTGCTTGATGCCGTTCCACTCAAACTCCTTCACCGAGGAGATCGCGTAATCCGCGGGGAAGTCGTGGATCAGCGCGCGCGACAGGATCGCGATGTCGCGCGCCGTGCTGTAGTGGTCGGCGACCGGATAGCCGGAGGCATCCGAGTAGTGCGTGTTGACCATGCCGAGCTGCTTGGCGTACGCGTTCATCAGGCCGACAAACGCCTGCTCGGACCCGGCCGTGCGCTCGGCCAGCGCAATCGCGGCGTCGTTGCCGGACTGCACGATCATGCCTTTCAGCAGGTCCTCCAGCTTCACCTGGCTGCCCAGCTTGAGAAAGCTGGTGGAACCGTCGGTGCCTGCGCCGCCGGCGCGCCAGGCGTGCTCGCTGATGGTGACCATGTCGTCGGGATGGATGTGCCCGGCAGCGATCTCGGCGGATACCACGTAGTCGGTCATCACCTTGGTCAGCGAGGCCGGCGCGCGGCGCTCGTCGGGGTTCTTCGAGGCGATGATCTGGCCGGTGGCGTAATCCATCAGCACCCAGCTCTGGCCGTCCACGTCCGGCGGCGGTGGCACCGGCACCTGTGGCACGACCGGTCGCGGCAGCGACGAGGGCAGCGGCGGCGTCTGAGCGACGGCAATGCCTGCCAGCAAGGTGAAGGCAGCCAGCGAAAACAGGGTGCGGCGGAAAAATTTCATCGTGAGGTTCAGTCCAGTCTTGAAATGCCGGCGCGGCGCGGCGCCGGCATGCGTGAAGTGCGTATGCAAACCCTGCTCAGTCTACCGCGACCTGCGGCCGTGGCAGACCCATCTGCTCGATCCGGACACTCACCCGGTCGGCGCTTTCGACGTCGTTCAGCGGACCCACCCGCACGCGGCGGACCCGGTGACCGTTGACCTGTGCCTCGATCACCTGCACCGGCGCGAAGTGGGCATCGCGCAGGCGGCTGGCCACCCGCTCGGCATTGTCGATATCGGAAAACGCGCCCACCTGCAGATAGATGCCCGGCGGACGTGCTGTGACCACGGGCGGCGGCGGCAGTTCCGCGGACGATTGGCGCGGGTCGATGCCGCGCACTTCCACCAGGCCGGTGCCCTTGGGCCAGATGCCGATCTTCACCGCCGCGGCGTAGGAAAGATCGATCAGCCGACCCGCCACGAACGGCCCGCGGTCGTTGACCCGCACGATCACGCTCTTGCCGTTCTGCAGGTTGGTGACGCGCGCATAGCTCGGCAGCGGCAGCGTCTTGCTGGCGGCGGAGAACGCGTACATGTCGTAGTTTTCGAGGCTGGAGGTCTTGTAGCCGTGGAACTTGTTGCCGTAGAACGAAGCGATGCCGCGCTCGTCGTAGCCGCGCGCGGTGGGCAGCACGCGATAGGTTTTCCCCAGCACCGTATACGGCGACTTGTTGCCGTAGAGCGAGCGCGGCTCGACCCTGGGCACCGGCTCGGGCAGCTGGCTGATGTCCGGCGGCGGGCCGTCCGGCACGCTGTCGCTGCCGTCGCGATAGCGGCTGGACTGCGGCCGGCTGAGATCGTCGTGGAAGCGCTTCTCGCTGGCATCGGGCGCCGCAGCGCGGCCGTGCCAGCCCGCGTGCGCGGGGCGCGTGCGGCCACCGCTGCACGCTGCCAGCAGCAGTGCCGCCAGCAGCAACGCCGGTGCCAGCATGCGCCTCATCGGGCGGCGTCCGCCTGCTGCACGCCGGCCGCGATCGCCTTGGCCAGCTGGTCGACCGCCAGCGCATACAGCGGGCTGCGGTTGTAGCGGGTGATCACGTAGAAGTTCTGGAAGGTGAACCAGTATTCCGTGCCGTTCGGGCCATCCAGGGTCTGCAGGCTGGTCGGCTGGGCCGGATCCAGCTCATGCAGCGGCGCGTAGCCCCACGCTTCGAGCTGCTCCAGCGGCCACTGCGGCTGCGCATCCTTCACCGTAATCGGTTTGGCCGCCGCATCCGGCTGCGCCCGCGCCGCCACCGGGCCGCCGCTGACCCAGCCGTGTTGAACGAAATAATTCGCCACGCTGGCAAAGATGTCCGGCAGCGAATCCTGCAGATCGACGCGACCCGCGCCGTCCGCGTCCACCGCAAAATCGCGGATGCTCGACGGCATGAACTGGCCCCAGCCCTGCGCGCCGGCGTAGGAGCCGGTGAGCGTATCCAGCGGCCCGGCGAGCCGGTTGTCCGGCAGTTCCAGCAGGGTCTTCAGCTCGCTGCGGAAGAACGCCGCGCGCGGCGGGTAGTACAGGCCCAGCGTGACCAGTGCATCGAGCACCTTGTACTTGCCGGTGTTGCGGCCGTAGAAAGTCTCCACGCCGACGATCGCCACAAGGTACTCCGGCGCTACGCCGTATTGCCGGCCGATCTGCTCCAGCATGGCGCGATGCGCCAGATAGAACGCGATACCGTCGTCGATGCGCTTTTCAGTGAGGAAGATCGGCCGGTAGTCCTTCCACGGCATGGCCTCGGCCGGACGGCTGATCGCGTCGAGTATGCCCTGCTGCTTCTTCGCACCGTCGAGCAGCGCGTTGAGCACGACGGGGCTCTTGCCGGTGTCGCGCGCCACCTCGCGCACCAGCGCCGCCTGGCCGGGATGGGTGGCCGCCTGCGCCGGCGCCAGCACGCCCAGCAGCAGTCCCAGCAGGGTGAGCAGACGAACCGGCCGACGCCGCGTGGAGGTGACGATCATGCGGGAATTTCGCTTGCGCTGTGACGGCATGCGCGGAGCCTAGCACGCAGCGACGGCAGCGCCGGCGCCGCTCATTCGTGCATCTTGCGATTGGCGTGGATCGACATCAGCACGCCGAAGCCGACCAGCAGCGACACCGCCGAGGTGCCGCCGTAGCTGATCAGCGGCATCGGCACGCCGACCACCGGCAGCATGCCGGCGACCATGCCGCCGTTGACGAACACGTACACGAAAAAGCTCATGCCGATCGCGCCGGCCAGCAGCCGCGAGTAGGTGTCGCGCGCCTCCATCGCGATCCACAGGCAACGCCCGATGATGAACACGTACAGCGCGATCAGCGCGATCACGCCGACCAGGCCGAACTCCTCGGAGAACACCGCGAAGATGAAATCGGTGGTGTGCTCGGGCAGGAAATCCAGCCGCGACTGCGTGCTGTGCTCCCAGCCCTTGCCAAAGATGCCGCCGGAGCCGACCGCGATCTGCGACTGGATGATGTGCCAGCCGTTGCCGAGCGGATCCGATTCGGGATTCAGCAGGGTCAGCACGCGATCGCGCTGGTATTGGTGCATCACATGCCAGGCCACCGGCACCATGCCGCCGAGCGCGCCCAGCAGCACGCCGAGGCGCCACCACGCCATGCCGGAGAGGAACAGCGCGAACGCGCCGGCGGCCGCCACCAGCAGCGCCGTGCCCAGATCCGGCTGCTTGGCGATCAGCGTGGCCGGCAGCGCGATCAGCAAGCCGACCACCACGATATCCTTCCAGCGCGGCGGCAGCTGGCGCGCGTGCAGGTACCAGGCCACCATCATCGGCATCGTCAGCTTGAGCAGTTCGGAGGGCTGGAAGCGCATCACGCCGAGATTCAGCCAGCGATGCGCGCCGCGCCCCTCACCCAGCAGCGCCACCAGCACCAGCAGCGCGGTGCTGCCCACATACAGCCACGGCGTCCAGCTGCGCAGCGCCGACGGCGGAATGCGCGAGATCAGCAGCAGCAGCGCACCGCCCAGCACGAAGCGTGCAGCCTGCCCACCGACCAACGCCAGATTGCCGTCACCCGCGCTGTACAGCGTGACCAGACCCACCGTGGCCAGCACGAACAGGCCCAGCGCCAGCGGCAGGTCGATCCGCGGCCGCGTCAGCACGCGCTGCAGAAAACGGCGCAGGCGCACCTGGAGGATGCTGATCATGGAATGGCCTCGGCGCTGCTGGAGGTTTGCGCCGGCAGATCCTCGACCGGCACGCTCGCTGCGCCCGCCGTCGCCGGCGCACTCGGCAGCGGAATGTCTTTGGGTGCCGCGGCGCCCTTGGTGGCGATCCAGGCATCGAGGATCTTGCGCACGATCGGCCCGGCGTCCTTGCCCCAGGCGGCGGCCTCGAGCACCACGGCCACCGCGATCTGCGGATCGTTGGCCGGCGTATAGGCCTCGAACCAGGCGCGGTGGCGCGAGGCGAGGTAGGCATCGCTCTTGTTCGTGTTGTACGCGTCGGTGGTGCGCGAATAGCGCTCGGCGGTGCCGGTCTTGCCGGCAATCGGATACGGAAAGCCCACGCCCATCCCCTTGCCGGTGCCGCCGGCGATCACCGCCTGCATGCCGGCGTTGATGACGTCCCAGTCGGCCGGGCTGGTCACCAGCGAAGGCCCGCTCGGCGGGTTGGCCAGCGGCTGCGGCCGCGCATCGGCGCTACCCTGGATCGCCATCACCAGCCGCGGTGCGTAGGGCACGCCGTGCCCGGCGAGCGTGGCCACTGCATGGCCCAGCTGCAGCGGCGTCACCGCCCAGTAGCCCTGACCGATGCCGGCGATCACGGTTTCGCCGGGATACCACGGCTGCCGGCTGTGGGCAGCCTTCCAGGCGCGCGAGGGCAGCACACCCTCGGATTCACCGAGCAGGTCGATGCCGGTTTTGCGGCCGAAGCTGAAGCGGCTCATCCACGCGCTGAAGCGGTCGATGCCCATGTCCAGCGCCAGTTTGTAGAAATACGTGTTGGTCGATTTTTCGATCGCCGTCACCATGTCCACCGTGCCGTCGCCACCGCGAGTGTCATCGCGATAGCAGCGCGACTGGCCGGGCAGGCAGAACTGGCCGGTCGACAGCACCGTATCCTGCGGCCGCCGGATGCCTTCCTCCAGCCCGCCCAGCGCGAGGAACGGCTTGATCGTGGAACCGGGCGGATACACCCCGCGCAGCGCGCGATTGAACAGCGGCTTGTCCGGATCATCCGTCAACGCGCTGTAGTCGGCCTGGCTGATGCCATCAACGAACAGGTTGGGATCGAAGGTGGGAATACTGACCATCGCCAGCACCTGGCCATTGCGCGGGTCGAGCACCACCGCTGCACCGGGGCGGCCCTCGAAAGCCGCCTCCGCGGCTTTCTGGATACGCACGTCGATGCTCAGGTAGAGATTCTTGCCCGGTATCGGCGGATGCGTCTCGAGCACGCGCTGGATCCGCCCGTCGGCATTCACCTCGTCCAGCTCGTAGCCGGGCGTGCCGTGCAGCACGTCCTCGTAGGAGCGCTCGATGCCGCTGCGGCCAACGTGGTTGGTGCCCTGATAGAGCGTCGGATCAAGCCGCTCCAGATCGCTGGCGTCGATGCGTCCGACGTAGCCCACCACGTGCGCCAGCAACGCGCCCAACGGATAGCGGCGGGTCAGATAGGGCACCACGTCGACGCCAGGAAAGCGCCAGCGATTGACCGCGAAACGATCCATCTCGTCCTCGGTCAGGTGCATTTTCAGTGGCACGCTGTCGAACCGCCGGCTCGTCGCCAGCAGCTTGTCGAAGGCGTCGAGGTCGTCCTGGCCCAGCGGCACCACCCGGCCCAGCCGGGCCAGCAGCGCCGGCATGTCCTTCACCTGCTCGGGCACCACTTCAAGCCGGAACGCGGGCACGTTGTCGGCCAGCAGCACGCCGTTGCGGTCGTAGATCAGCCCGCGCGCAGGCGGAATCGCGCGCGGCTTGACGCTGTTGTTCTGCGAGCGGGTGACAAACTCGCTGTGGCGCATCACCTGCAGGAACACGAAGCGGCTGATCAGCAGGCACAGGCACAGAAGGATCAACGCGAAACCCGTCCACGCACGCCGCCGGAACAACGAGCTTTCGTCGCGGGTGTCCTTGATCGGGCGCCGGATCTTCATCGACTACTGGATGCGCAAACGGGCGCGCAGGTCATCGAGCAGCAGGAACAGGAACGGCCACAGCGCGGCACCGACGAACGGCGCGATCCACCAGCTGGCCGGCGGCAGCGAGGCCCCCGCCAGCACCCGCACGATCAGCAGCAGCACACGATCGTTCAGCAGCAGCGTCAACACCGCCAGCGCCTGCTGCCACATCGGGAAAAAGCGCAGGCGCGAGCGGAAGCGCAGCGCGATGAAGACCAGCGCGCACAAGCGCAGCGCCTGCTCGCCCAGCACCACGCCATTGAGCAGATCAGCCACCAGGCCGACGCCGAAGGCCAGCCCCAGTGAGACGCGGTCCTCGGACTCCAGCGACCAGTACAGCAGGAACAATGCTGGCCAGTACGGCTTGAACGGCTCCAGCACACCGGGCAGCGGCACCAGCATCAACAGCAGCGCGAATGCCAGCGTGCCGATGAACCACCAAGTACTCAGGCGTTGCCGGTTCATCGCGGCACTCCGGCGGCCGGTGTGCCAACGACGCGCGCGGGCATGGCCGACGGAGTGCCCGGCGCGGGTGCCAGATCGCGCGGCGGCCCAACCGGGGTGGGCAACGCCGGTGGCCCGTCCGGTTCGGCCTGATCGTGCAGCAGCAGCACGTCCTCGCTGCGATTGATGTCCGCCGCCGGGCGCGCCTGTGCCACCAGAAACATGCCGGTGGCGGAAGGCGTCACCGCGGTCACATCGCCGACCGGGAAGCCGGGCGGAAAGCGTCCGCCCAGGCCCGAGGTGAGCAGGTGGTCACCGACGCGCACATCGGCGGCCCGCGGAATGTTCGGCAGCGTCAGCTGATCGCCGTCGCGCGAGCCGTAGGCGATTGTGCGCAGGCCCGAGCGCTCGATCACCACCGGCAACGCGTGCTCAGGATCGGTCACCAGCATCACCACCGAGGTGGTCGGCAGCACATCTTTCACCTGCCCCATCACGCCGTGCGCGTCGATCACCGGCTGCCCCGGCTTGACCCCGTCGCGGGCACCCACATCCAGGGTCAGGCGGTAGCGGTAGGCGCCCAGGTCCACGCCGATCACCCGCGCCAGCTGCACGTTCAGATCGAGACTGTGCTGGGTATCCAGCAGCTGTTTCAGGCGCTGGTTCTGCTCGGCCACGGCGGCCATCCGGTTCAACTTGGCGTTCGCCAGCAGCAGATCCTCGCGCAGGCGCTGGTTCTGCCCGGTCAGTCGCTGGCGGTCGGCAAACGCCACCGTCAGCGTGCGGATGCCCGCGGAGGGCAGGCCGGCCAGCCGGTACATCGGTTCGATCACGGCCGAGGCGGCGTAGCGCACGCGCCACAGCCAGCCGTTGCGCTGGTCGAGCACCATCAGCACCATCGCCAGCGCGAGGTACAGGATCAGTCGCAGCGTGCCGGCCGCATTGCCGGCGAACAGAGGCGAGGATTCGTCGCGCGCGCGCGCCATGGCCGCCCCGGACTGCTACGCGTTATTCGGGGGCGAAGAAATCGCTGCCGTGCTGATCGATCAGCTCCAGCGCCTTGCCGCCGCCACGCGCCACGCAGGTCAGCGGATCATCCGCCACCTGCACGTGCAGCCCGGTTTCCTCGGAGATCAGCCGGTCCAGATCGCGCAGCAGAGCGCCGCCGCCGGTCAGCACGATGCCGCGTTCGGCCACATCCGAGCACAGCTCCGGCGGGGTCTGCTCCAGCGCCGACTTGACCGCCGCCACGATGCCGGCGAGCGGCTCGTGCAGCGCCTCGAGAATCTCGTTGGAGTTGATGGTGAACATGCGCGGCACGCCCTCGGCCAGGTTGCGGCCGGAGATCTGGATTTCCTTGACGTCGGCCTGCGGAAACGCGCAGCCGATTTCCATCTTGATCCGCTCGGCGGTGGACTCGCCGATCAGGGTGCCGTGATTGCGCCGCACATAGTTGATGATCGCCTCGTCGAAGCGGTCGCCGCCCACGCGCACCGACTGCGAGTAGACGATGCCGTTGAGCGAGATCACCGCCACTTCCGAGGTGCCGCCGCCGATGTCCAGCACCATCGCGCCGCGCGCCTCGTGCACCGGAATGCCGGCGCCGATCGCCGCCGCCATCGGCTCCTCGATCAGGAACACGTCACGCGCGCCGGCGCCCTCGGCCGATTCCTTGATCGCGCGGCGCTCGACCTGGGTCGAGCCGCACGGCACGCACACCAGCACGCGCGGGCTGGGCCGCAGAAAGCGCGACTTGTGCACCTGCTTGATGAAATGCTGCAGCATCGCCTCGGTCATGGTGAAGTCGGCGATCACGCCGTCCTTCATCGGCCGCACCGTGGCGATGTTGCCGGGCGTGCGACCCAGCATGCGCTTGGCCTCGCTACCGACCGCCGCGATCGTGCGTGGGCCGCCCGGACCGCGATCCTGGCGAATCGCCACCACCGACGGCTCGTTCAGCACGATGCCCTGGCCACGCACATAGATCAGCGTGTTGGCGGTGCCGAGATCGATGGAGATGTCGTTGGAAAAGATCCCGCGAAACTTCTTGAACATGGGTTTGCCGTAACTCGGCTGGGCTGAAAAGCAAGCTCGCCAGTCTAGTCAGCACCTGCCGCATGCGCAAGGACAATAAAGTTAAGAAACCCTTGCACAACACCACGATAAGCACAGTTCCTGCCTTGCCGAATGAGCTGCGGCACGCCGCAAAAGTCGCCATCGCCGACGGATGCCGGTACGATTCGCGCCTTGGCCGATGCCGCCGGCCTCGCGTTCATTCGGCCACTGCCGCCGCGACCACTCCATCCTCATTCCGGGACTTCCGCACATCATGTCTGCCGTCATCTGCGGATCGCTGGCCTACGACACCATCATGGTGTTCCAGGATCAGTTCAAGAACCACATCCTGCCCGACCAGGTGCACATCCTGAATGTGTCATTCCTGGTGCCGCGGATGCGGCGCGAGTTTGGCGGCTGCGCCGGCAATATCGCCTACAACCTCAAGCTGCTGGGCGGCGATCCGCTGCCGGTGGCCGCGGTGGGCCAGGATTTTGCTCCCTATCGGCTGCACCTGGAGCAATGCGGCATCCGGCTCGATTGCGTGCGCGAGTTCGACGACCAGTTCACCCCGCAGTGCTTCATCACCACGGATCTGGACAACAACCAGATCACCGCCTTCCATCCGGGGGCCATGTCCAGCGCACAGGAAAATCACGTGCGCGACATCAGCCAGATCGACTTCGCAATCGTGGCGCCAGACGGCCGCGAGGCGATGCTGCAGCACGTGGACGAGTTCGCCGCCCGCGGCGTGCCGTTCATCTTCGATCCGGGCCAGGCCATGCCGTTGTTCAGCGGCGACGAATTCCGCTCGATGATCGCAAAGTCGACCTACGTGATCGTCAACGACTACGAATCGCAGTTGCTGCAGACCCGCACCGGCTGGAGCGCCGACGAGATTGCCGCCCGCGTGCAGGCCTACATCGTCACCCACGGGCCGCGCGGCTCGATCATTCGTGCGGGCGCCGATACGTTCCAGATTCCGCCGGCGCGCGAGCGCAAAATCATCGATCCGACCGGCTGCGGCGACGCGTACCGCGCCGGCCTGATCTTCGGCATCATGCGCGGCAGCGACTGGCCGACGGTGGGGCGCATGGCGTCGCTGATGGGTGCGCTGAAGGTGGAGCACCCCGGCACCCAGAACCAGCGTTTCACCTATGCGGAATTCGCCGCCGAATTCGCCGAGCAGTTCGGCTACACGCTGGACTGAGCATGTTTCGCTGCAGCTGCAGCTGCGCTGCAAAGGCTGCAATGCACATGGCGTGGCGTCAGTTGACCCGGAAGCCGATCGTCGCCGCCACGGCGTCGCGCCAGCCGCGGTACAGGCGCTCGCGCTCGGCCTCCTCCATCTGCGGTTGAAAGCGGCGATCCATCTGCCACAGCCCGGCAATCTCGGCGCGACTTTCCCAGAAGCCGACCGCCAGCCCGGCGAGGTAGGCCGCCCCCAGCGCGGTGATCTCGGCCACGCGCGGGCGCAGCACCGGCACCCCGAGCATGTCGCTCTGGAACTGCGCCATGAAGTCGTTGGCGATGGCGCCGCCGTCCGCGCGCAGCTCCCGCAACGGAATGCCCGCATCAGCCTGCATCGCCGCCAACACGTCACGCGACTGGTAGGCCATCGACTCCAGCGCCGCGCGCACCACGTGTTCCTTGCGGGTACCGCGTGAGAGGCCGAAGATCGCCCCGCGCACGTCGCTGCGCCAGTACGGCGCACCCAGCCCGACGAATGCCGGTACCAGGTACACGCCCTCGCTGGACGGCACGCTCTCCGCGCAGGCCTGCGATTCACTGGCGACGCCGATCATGCGCAAGCCATCGCGCAGCCATTGCACCACCGAACCGGCGACAAAGATGCTGCCTTCCAGCGCATATTCCACGGTGCCATCCAGCTCCCACGCGATCGTGGTCAGCAGGCCATGCTTGGATGGCACCGCCACGCTGCCGGTGTTCATCAGCATGAAGCAGCCGGTGCCATAGGTATTCTTGGCCATGCCGGGTTCGAAACAGGCCTGACCGAAAAGCGCCGCCTGCTGATCGCCCGCCACGCCGCAGATCGGCACCTCGCAGCCGAAGACGGACGACCTGGCCGTATGCCCATAGATCTCACTGCACGAGCGCACCTGCGGCAGCATGCAGCGCGGGATATCCAGCATGCCCAGCAGGGTGTCGTCCCAGCGGCGCGCATGAATGTCGAACAGCAGCGTGCGCGCGGCATTGCTGACGTCCGTGACATGCAGCCTGCCGCCGCTGAGATTCCAGATCAGCCAGCAGTCGATCGTGCCGAACAGCAGGTCGCCGCGCTCGGCGCGCGCCTGCGCGCCATCGACGTGATCAAGCATCCAGCGGATCTTGCTGGCGGAAAAGTAGGCATCGATCAGCAGACCGGTCTTTTCCCGCACGATCGAAGCGTAGCCCTGCGCCTCCAGCCGCTCGCAAATCGCTACGCTCTGCCGCGATTGCCACACGATGGCGTTGCCGATCGGCTCGCCGGTACGGCGGTCCCACACCACGGTGGTCTCGCGCTGGTTGGCGATGCCGATACCGGCCAATTCGCGCGGATTCACCTGCACCGCGGCCAGCAGCTGGCTGACCGTCGCCGTCACGCTCGCGAGAATCTCGCGCGGGTCGTGCTCGACCCAGCCCGGCTGCGGAAAAATCTGCGGGAATTCGCGCTGCGCGGACCCGGCAACCCGCCCCGCATGATCAAACAGCATCGCCCGTGAACTGGTCGTGCCCTGATCGATAGCCAGCATGTAGCGGTTCAAATGATCACCCTACGCGGCGCACCTGGATGGCGTTGATCGAAGATTAGCAACAATCTCAAGAGCGTTATTCCAGCGCCGGTCCGTCGGCCAAAGGGGATGCCGTCAAGCCGTCACCGCTTGTCCGCCATGATCTTGTGCTCGCCGTCGATCAGGCTTCAACGGGCAGCGCGGCGATGGCGCGGCAGGCGTAGGCCATCAGCGCCGGATCGATGCCGGTGTGCTGCTGCATGGTGGCGGGCTCCGCACGGAACATGCGGTTGAGCGAGCGCTGGATGCCCGCGTCGCCACCGGTGAACTCGCGCAGCAGCGCGCGCCACTTCGCCGCCAGCGCCTGCACTTCCTCGCTGGCCGGTTCTTTGTCCAGCTGCAGCGCCGCCGTCATGCCCGCGATCACCTGCGGCCACGCCTGCTCGACTTCGCGGATGCGCGCGGCGCCCAGCGTTTCGCCACGCTGCTGTACGGCCTGCTGTTGTTCGGTGGTCAGATATTTTTCCATGATGGTGCTTGCCTCGATGGTTTTCAGGAGTGTGTCGCTATCGATCGCCTCGCCCGCAGCGAGCCGCTGCTGCAGATGCTCCAGCCGCAGCAGCAGCGCGTGCTGGTGGGCGATCGTCTCCCGCAAACGGTGTGCCTGCCTGCGCACCGCTTCGGCCAGTGAAGGCTCATCGGTATCGAGGCTGCCGCGGATGGCATCGAGCGTGAGCCCGAGCGCCTTCAGCGACACGATGTGCTGCAGCCGGCGCAGTTCCGCCTCGCCGTACAGGCGGTAACCGGCCGCACTGCGCACCGCAGGCTGCAGCAGGCCGCAGGCTTCGTAGTGGTGCAGGGTGCGCACGGTGACGCCGGTGCGGCGGGCGAGCTGGCTGACCGACAGCAGTTTCATGGATCACTCCGTGGCGGGTGACTGCAGCCTGCACCCTCACGTTGCGTGAGGGTCAAGCACCGCGTTCGTCACGGCTCAACTTGTCGGTTCGCCGCCTGCACCGCCTGCACGAAACCGCCGAACGGGATGTCGGTGATGCCGACCAGGCCGATGTGGCTGTTCTCGCCGTCGAGCAGGCGGCCGCTGGCGGGCTCGTCGACGTACTCGAACCAGTGCGTGCCGACGATGTCCGGATCGGCTGCCGCCGCGGCGACGAACTTCGCGTAGGCAGGGCCGCGCTGCGCCTCGTTCCCCACCGACACCACGCCCTTGCCGAACGGGCCGCGGTCGTCGGAGCCGAAGTGGAATTCGCTGATCAGCACCGGCTTGTCCAGCACGCGCATCGCGGCCGCGTCGAAGCCGTGCTGCGGCAGGTCGGCGTAGACGTTGAAGCTGACCACGTCGCAGTACTGCGCGCAGGCCGCCACCGCTTCGGGCGTGTTCACCGCGAAGCGGCCGCCGAGAAATAGATGATGCGGGTCGGCGCGATGAATCGCCTGCGCCACGGTGCGGAAGTAGGCGTCGGCATACGCGCGCAGCCACGCGCTGTAGTTGCGGGCGATCGCCGGGTGCGCCTCGTCCGGCGCGGGCGCGGCGAAGCCGGTGACATTCAGCGCATCCCACGAGGTCAGCGCGATGCCCCACGCGGAGGCCAGCGTTTCCGGTGCCACGTATTGCTTTTTCAGCATGGCGATGAAGGCCTGCTTGGCCGGGCTGTGCGCGTCGCCGGCCAGCGTGCCCAGGGCCAAACCCCAGCGCCCCTGCGGCCCGCTGCCGGCCCACGCAAGCTCGTTGTCGGCGAAGTAGCCGAGCAGATACGGATCGTCGCGCACACCGGTGCTGGCCTTGGCCACCGCGCGCGCCGCGGCCTGCACGAAGCGCGGATCGAACGGGTCGGGCATGCGGCCCCAGTAGTCGTAGCCGCTGGCCACGTTGGCGAAGTCGCCGACGATGCTGATCGAACGCGTGTAGGGCAGCACGTGCGCCAGACCCATCGCCGGGTCGCTCCAGTTGCCGATGGTGTTGAAGCCCCACGCGCGCAGCCGCTGCAGCGTGCGCGTGCGCCAGTCGGCGAGCCATCCCGCGCCGTAGGCGCGATACAGGTTGGCAACATAGAAGTCGAACCAGCGGCCGTGGTTGTAGCCCATGCCGGCGCTGGCGCCGCGGTCGGGACGCCGGCTGTCACCGCTGCCGTAGAAGGCCGACCACGCGCCCGCATCGGGCGGCAGGCCGGTGAACATGAACTCGCGGCCGCTGACAAAGGTGCGGTTATCGTCGGCCGCCACGACGTTCATCCCCAGCGAAAAGAAGGCGTGGCCTTGCGGCGTCACCAGCTGCCAGCGGCCGTCCGCCTTCTGCGTGTGGAACCAGCCGGTGGCGGTGAGCTTCTGGCCGTCCAGACGTCCGCCATAGCGGTCCAGGCGCGCAGGCACCGGCTGCGCCAGCCGCGCCTGTTCGGCCGCGTGCACCGCGCGCAGGGCGGCGTCGGAGTCGATCTTCTCCGGCCAGTGGCCGCGCGTGTACTGGCCGTAGCGATCGACGATGCCCGCATACGCGGCGCGCAGCGTGGCGTCGCCCGCCGCGGTCTCGACGCGGCCGAACAGCAGCGTCTGCACCGCCTGCGGCGCCGGCACGCCGAGCCGGATTGCCCGCACCGCACCCAGATCCAGCGCGCCCTGCACCGTGGTCGCCAGCAGGCTGAGCTGGCCGCGATCGTCGAACGGCATCGGCGGCGCCACCTGCATGCCCTCATCGCGCGGCGATTCGGCGCGCAGCGGCAGCACCAGCGTCTGCGCCGGGCCGGCCGGCAGCGCCACGCTGGCCTGCAGGCGCTGGCCGGCGGCGCCGTCAACCTCGATCGTGAGCGTCACTGCCCACGGCATCGCGTTCTGCACGCGCAGGCGCAGCTCGCCCTGGCCGCTCCAATTCCACGCGCCGCTGGCGGGGCTGAGCACGATCTGCGGCTGCGCCGCCGGCTGGAACGCGTAGCGCTGCTGCGCCACGCCGTCGCTGGCGCGCTCGACCGCGCCGACCCGCTGCACCTGCAGCAGCGTGACCTGCGCCGCCGGCAGCGGCTGCGCCAGATCCACCAGCGCGGACGCCGCGGCCGCAGGGCAGCACAGCAACCCGCCCAGGGCCAGCGCCCCGATCCATGCATGACGTTTCATCGGCAACAAACCTCGCGCGAATACCCATTGCAAACAGGTGGGCACAACTCCGGCAGTGGGAGCGGCTTCGGTGGTGGGAGCGACTTCAGTCGCGATGCTCCTGCTCTCAGGCTGCATCAAAACAAGAGCATCGCGACTGAAGTCGCTCCCACAGCCGCTCAACCGATCACGCATCGCCGCGCGCCCAGCGCCGCCAGCCGTAATACGCCGGCACGCCCAGCGCGATGATGACCAGACTCATGCCGGCGTCGCGCGGCGAGTGGATCGCGGTGGCCACGATCACGCTGAGCACGGTCAGCACGAACAGCAGCGGCAGCAGCGGATAGAACGGCACCCGGTACGGCGACGGCTCATGCATGAAATGCCGCCGGTACCAGAACAGCGTGGCGATGCCGAACACGTGCGCCAGCCATTCGCCCACGGTGGTGTAGTCGAGCAGCTGGCCGAAGCTGCCCGACAGCGTCAGCACGATCGCCCACAGGCCGAGCGCGGCCAGCGCGATCTGCGGCGCGCGCGTGCGCGTCTCGATGCGGCCCGCGGCGCGGAAGAACATGCCGTCGGCGCCCATCGTCTGCAGCACGCGCGCGCCGCCGGCGATCGCGATGTTGCAGTAGCCGAAGGTGGAGCAGGCGATGCCCACCGCGATCACCGTGGCGCCATGCGCGCCGAACAGCTGCCGCATCAGGTCCGCTGCCGGCGCGTGGCTGGCGGCCAGCCCCGCATGGCCCAGCCCGGCCAGGTAGGCGAAATTCACCAGCACGTAGCACAGCACCACGCCGGCCATGCCCATGCCCAGCGCGCGCGGCAAGGTGCGCTGCGGGTTGCGCACTTCGCCGGCGAGGTCGTTGAGATAGTGGAAGCCACCGTAGGCAAACAGCACCGGCAGCAGCGCGCCGACGAACGCCCACGACGCCACCGGATGCGCGGTATCGACCGCCAGCGCGCTGCCCAGATGCCCGCGCGCCAGCACCAGCCCGGTCACCACCAGCAGCGCGATCGCCGCCAGCTTCAGCACCGTGAAGATGTTCTGCATCCACGAACCGGCGCGGATGCCGAACAGATTGACGCCGACGATGAAGGCGATCGCGCCCACCGCCACCGGCTTCACGTACAGCACCGGCAGCCCGGCCACCGCGCAGAAATAGTCGGCGAACGTGGTGGCCACCGCGGCCACGCTGCCGGGGTAGTTGATCAGCGCCATGGTCCAGCCGAACAGGAACGCCGGCAGCTGCCCGAACGCCTCGCGCAGGTACACATAGGTGCCGCCTGCCTGCGGCCGCCGCGCGCCCAGCTCGGCGTAGCACAGCACCCCGGCCAGCGTCAGCAGGCCGCCGATCGCCCACAGCACCAGCACCTGCGCGCCCGACGAGGTGCGCTCGGCGACGGTGGCCGGGGCGCGGAAAATGCCCGCCCCGATCACGCCGCCGATCACGATCATCGCCGCGTCCCAGACGTTCAGGCGGCGGACATAGGTAGCGGCAGGTTCGGTCGACATGCCGGCTACCTTGCCATTGTGTGCACCGTTTCGACCAGCCCCGCGTGCAGGCGCGCCCGGCCGCTACGCGCGGACGGCCACCTGGCCCGGCGCATCCACGTACCATCGGCGCAGGCGGCGTCCCTCCTCCACTGCCGAAGGCTCTCATCGACCATGAATCGTCACGCATGCTGAGCCGCGAGCGCACACACGCGACAGCGTCATCGCGATGGCTGCGCATGCTGTCGTGGGCGGGATCGCTGGCGGTGCTCGGGCTGGCGGCGTGGCTCGTGCAGCACACGCTGACCGGCCTCGCCTGGCATGCCGTGGCGGCGGCGTGGGGGCGGCTGTCGGCGCGCCAGGTGGCGGCGTCGATCGCGTGCACGGCGCTGAGCTTCGGGATACTGGCGCTGTTCGACGTGCTGGCCGCGCGCACGGCGGTACCCGGCCGCGTGTCGGCGGCGCGCGCGGCGTTCGCCGGCGCGCGGTGAGTCTGGGCGTGTCGAACACGCTGGGGTTTCATGCGCTGACCGGCGGCGCGGTGCGCTATCGCATCTACGCGTCGGCCGGCCTGGGCGCTGGCGACGTGGCGCGCATCGTGGGGCTGGCCGGGCTCGGCGTGGGGCTGGGCTTTGCGGTGGTGATCACCGGCACGCTGTGCTGGCAGCCGGCGCTCGGTCATGGCTGGGGTCGCCTGCCTGGCGCGCTGCTGCTGGTGCTGCTGGCGGCGTTGCTGCTGTGGCTGCGCCGGCGCCCGCGCACGCTGAGGCTGTGGCGCTGGACGCTGGTGTTTCCCGCGGCTGGCACCGCCGCGCTGCAGATGCTGCTCGGCGGGGTGGAGATGCTGGCCGCGATCGGCGCGCTGGTCGTGCTGCTGCCGCTCGGCGTGGCGCCGCCGTTCGTGGACTTTGTGCCGGTCTACGTGGGCGCGGTGCTGGTGGGTATGGCCAGCCACTCGCCGGGTGGGCTGGGCGTGTTCGAGACGATCATGCTGGCGGCGTTTCCGGCCGCCGCGCGGGCCGATCTGCTGGCCGCACTGCTGTGCTACCGGCTCACCTACGGCCTGCTGCCGTTTGCGCTGGCCGGCGTGGCGCTGGGCGCGTTCGAGCTGCGCGAACGGCGGCGGCGCAGGGCGGTCTGTAGATCCGGCCCGTAAACCCGTGTGGATATCTGTCCTTCGACTGCGCTTCGCTACGCTCTGGACGAACGGGAGGCGATGACGCCTTTGCAGGACGAGCGGGTCGACGGCCCGCTCAGTTCGACGGCGGGTACCGGCGGATCAGCCGCTGCTGGCGCAGATGATGGCGCGCCAGCGCCAGCATGCCGATCGGCCGATGGCCGCGCGCGCGCATCGCCGCGCCCAGCGCGAACAGCTCGCGCTGCTTGGCGAACACCATGCGGTACACCTGCGCCACCGTGTATTTCGGATCCCACGCGTGCACCGCCTCGGAGCCGGCGCCGTTGACTTCCATGATGGTGAAGCGGCCGGCGCGCAGCTCCGACAGGCTGCGGTAGCGCACGTCGAAGCGGCCCACATGGAACTGCGGCATGTCGCGCGCGATCGCCTCCACCGCGGCGGTCAGCTCCTCCGTTGCCAGCGCCGAGCCATCCTCGTAGCGCCCGCCCACGCGGGTCGAACCGATCAGCGACAGCCGCACGCGGTCGCCGCTGGCGGGCACCTCGTCGGGGTCGTAGCGGCCCTGGTGCTCGCGCGAGTGCTGCACCGCGCGCTGCAGCCGCGGGTCGGCGGCCATCAGCTGCGCCACGCTGCGCACGCCGTCGTCGGTGACCTGCGGATAGTGGCGCAGCAGGATGCCCAGCAGCCGTCCGCGCGGCTGGTCGGGATGGCGCACGTAGAACAGCCCCGCCTCGCCGGGCTCGTCCAGATAGCGCTGCAGCATCAGCGTTTCGCCGCGCGGGTAGCGCGCCAGGTAATCGGCCAGATCCAGCGCGTCGTCGATGCGGCGCACGCCGAAGCCGCACCAGCCCAGGTCGGGCTTGGCCACCACCGGAAACGCGAGGCCGGCCGCGCGCAGCGCCGACAGCGCGGCGGCCAGCACGTCGGCGCCGTCGACCCGCAGCAGCGCGTACGGCGCCACCCGCGCACGGGCGCGCGGCCCCATGCCGGCGAAGTATTCCGACTTGGTGTCGCCGACCACGCCGCCGGCAGTGATCTGCGAATTGGCCGCCGACGGCAGCGTGAGGCTGCCGTAGCGCAGTCCCAACCAGCCCCACTGCAGCGCCATCGGCACCAGATTGAGCCATTTCGGGATGCGCTCCATGGTGCCGATGGCGCCGGCATCGGGCGGCGGTGTGAGCGCAGCGGCCCGCGCGCCGGCCACGGGCCCGGTCATGCGCCGAGCACCTCGTAATGGATCGGCTTGTACGCAAAATTGTTGGACTGCGCGGCCGAGCACGCGGTGAGGCCGATCAGCAGATCCATCTGCGCCTCGAACACGATGTAATCACCGGCGCGGCTCAGCGGCGGCTCTACCCGGATCACTCCGCTCGCCGCATCCACCGGCACGTTCATGAAGATGTTGAACGCGGTGGGGATCGCATCGGGCGCGATGCCGTACGGCGCCAGCGCCGCGGCCAGGTTGCCGAAGCAGCCGCGATGCGGCTGGGCGTCGCCGTAGATGATGCGGAACATCTCCGCCGAGCACGGCGACAGCAGGAAATCGTGGCGGCCGACGGTGTCCTCGACGATGCGCAGCAGCACGCTGCTGCGGTTGGAGTAGATCGGATCGCCGGTGCTGAGGTAGATCCGGCTGGCGTAGTCGATGCTGCGGCCGGAGGAAATCGCCTCGCCGGTGTCGTGCCGGTTGAACGCCACCAGGTCGGCCACCTGCTCGCCCTCGGGGTCGATCACCTTCAGCTGCTGGCCGCGCCGCAGTTCGAACGCCACGCCGCTGCGCGGCGCAATCGTGGTGATCATCCGCGCGCTCCCGGCACCTGCGCATGGAACGGGCAGACCCAGTCGGCCTCGACCCGGCGTCCGCTGTACTGTGGCGCCTCCGGGCCCTTGCCGTGCATCGACAGCATCGGGTTGACCGAGCCGGCATAGGCGCGGTCGCGCTCGATGATCGCCTCGCGCAATTTCTGGTAGCGCCCGTCCGCGCGCAGCTGCTCGAACTGGCTGTGCAGGTTGAACACCAGCGCCGGCTGGCGGTAGCGCCGCGCCGGCCGGCTCGCCGCCGGATGCAGTCCCACCACGTAGAACGCCTTGCCGCCCAGGCTCATGCTGAAATGCGGCGAGGCGGGGTCGCTGCTCACCTGCGGGTCCCAGCCGAACTGTCGCCGGTCGAGCGCATGCAGCGCCTGCAGCCGCTGCCACAGCGCCTGCTCGAACGCCGGCTCGGTGAGCGCGCACAACAGCGGCGCAAACAGCACCACCACGCTGACAAACACGGCATCAGCCGGCGCCTCGCCAGCGAAGCGCTGCAGTGCCGCGACGATCGCCTCATCGTGCTGCGCGCCGTGCAGATCGCCGGCTTCGATCAGCTGCACGGACTGCCGCGCAAACGCCGCCTTGGCGCCCAGGCAGGGGTAGTCCGGCGCGTCCACAAAGTCGGCCAGCGCCTGCGCCGCAGAAGGCGACGCGCTGGTCGGCTTGTCAGTGGCTGCGACGGGGCTGGCCCTCATGTCCGCATGCGCGGCGCCGTCAGCGCAGCAGCGCCAGCACGGCCGCGGCTGCCGCCTCGGAGGAGGCCGGGTTCTGGCCGGTCACCAGCTTGCCGTCGGTGATCGCGTACGACTGCCAGTCGCCCTTCTTCGAATACGTGCCGCCGTTGGCCTTGAGCATGTCCTCGACCAGGAACGGCACCACCTTGGTCAGGCCCACTGCGGCCTCTTCGGTATTGGTGAAGCCGGTGACCGACCTGCCCTTGACCAGCGGCGTGCCGTCGGCGGCCTTGGCATGGCGCAGCACGCCGGGCGCATGGCAGACCGCGCCGAGCGGCTTGCCCGCGGCGAGGGTCGCCTCGATCAGCCGGATCGAATCGCGATCCTCGGCCAGATCCCACAGCGGGCCGTGGCCGCCGGGATAGAACACCGCGGCGTAGTCGCCACCGGCCACTTCGGCCAGCTTGTGCGTGGCGGCCAGCGCGGCGGTGGCCTCGGCGTCCTGGCGAAAGCGCGCGGTGTTGGCGGTCTGCGCGTCCGGCTCGTCGCTCTTGGGGTCCAGCGGCGGCTGGCCACCCTTGGGCGAGGCCAGCACGATCTGCGCGCCGGCATCCTTGAACACGTAATACGGCCCGGCGAATTCCTCCAGCCAGAAGCCGGTCTTCTTGCCGGTATCGCCGAGGCGGTCATGCGAGGTCAGCACCATCAGGATCTTCATGCGATAGCTCCGTGCAGCAGGATCAGGCAGATGGCCACAGTAGCCGCCGGGCCGCGAATCTCGCGTGATGCCGCGCACCGCAGCGGATAGCGGCGAATCGCCGCGGACGTTGCATCGCCCTAGAATGGCTGTCGTACCTGCCCCCGGCTGCTCGCGTGCCTTCGCCACCCCGCAAGATTCTCCACATCGACATGGACGCGTTCTACGCGTCGGTGGAGCAGCGCGACGATCCAGCGCTGCGCGGCAGGCCGGTGGCGGTGGCGTGGCGCGGCGCGCGCTCGGTGGTGTGCGCGGCCAGCTACGAGGCGCGCGTGTTCGGCGTGCGCTCGGCGATGCCGGCGCTGCGGGCGGAGCGGCTGTGTCCGCAGCTGGTGTTCGTACCGCCGGATTTCGCCCGCTACAAGGCGGTGTCGCGGCAGATCCGCGCGATCTTCGCGCAGCACACCGACCTGATCGAGCCGTTGTCGCTGGACGAGGCCTATCTCGACGTCACCGTGACCAAGAGCGGGCTGGCCTCGGCCACCGCCACCGCCGAGGCGATCCGCGCGGCGATCCGCGCGCAGACGCAGCTCACCGCATCAGCCGGGGTGGCGCCGAACAAGTTTCTGGCCAAGATCGCCTCGGATTTCCGCAAGCCCGACGGCCTGTTCGTGATCCGGCCCCATCAGGTGCAGGCGTTTCTCACGCCGCTGCCGGTGGCGCGGCTGCCCGGCGTGGGCAAGGTGATGGAGGCGAAGCTGGCGATCCTCGGCGTCGCCACCGTGGGCGAGCTGCGCGCGCTCGCGCTGGCGGAGCTGGAGCAGCGCTTCGGCCGCTGGGGCCGGCGCCTGCACGAGCTGGCGCGCGGCATCGACGAGCACCCGGTGCTGTCAGAACGCCCCACGCTGCAGGTGTCGGCCGAGGACACCTTCGAGCACGACCTGACCCTGGCCGAACTCGAACCGCACATCCGCCGGCTGGCCGACAAGGCGTGGGCCGGCCACCAGCGCGAGGCGGCTTCGGAAGGCCGTGCCCGCGTGGCGCGCACGGTGGTGCTGAAGCTGAAGACGGCCGACTTCCACACGCTCACGCGCAGCCTCACGCCGCCGCAGCGGCCGCAGTCGGCGAGCGAACTGGCCGACATCGCCTGCGCGCTGCGCGAGCGGGTGGAGCGCCCGGCCGACAGCCGTTATCGGCTGGTCGGCGTGGGCTTGTCGGGCTTCGTGGCGCGGGACAGCTACCGCGCGCAGAGCGACCTGTTCGACACCGCAGCGGGATGATCGCCTTTGCAGGAGCGCACCCTGTGCGCGATTGCCCTGTGGGAGCGACTTCAGTCGCGATGCTCTTGTTCTGATGTTGCATCAAAGCCAAGGCATCGCGACTGAAGTCGCTCCCACAAGAAAGCATTCGCGCACAGGGTGCGCTCCTGCGCACACATGGCACCACGCGATCAGGCTCAACCCAGCCGGCGCGAGATCGCGAAAAACACCAGGTGGCCCAAGCCGGTGACGCCAGCCAGCACCGCGATCAGTCCGGGGGTGACTTCGCGCCAGCCGAACAGCTGGATCAGGCCGAAGCCCAGCGCTACCGACACCAGCACGATGCCCCAGCGCAGCGAGGAATGACGGCGGCGCTGCTCCTCGTCGCGCAGGATCGAATTGACCAGCTCTTCCGAGCCGCCGGCGTTGACCATGTGCCGGCGCACCATGGCGTCGACCACCACCTTGATGGCGTAGGTGATGCAGACAAAAAGGCTGATCGGGATCAGCAAGCCGAGGTCCATGGGTTTCTCCTGAGAGTGGATGGGCGAGGGTTGGTGTTCGAGACCATGGATACCCGCGCGGCGCGATCGGTTGCAGCGGTGACCTTGCAACCATTGCCCGCATGCGCGTATCCCTTGCGCCATGGATGACAACCGCAGCCGCTGCGACCGCGAACTGGTCGACGCCGTGCTGGCCAACCGGCCGGGGGCGTTCGCGCGCCTGGTCCGCGAGTATCAGGGCCTGTGCTGGCACATCATCCAGCGCATGGTGCGCAACCCCGAAGACGCGCGCGAGCTGTGCCAGGACACCTTCCTGCGCGTGCATCGGTGCCTGCACCAGTACCGCCACGAGAGCGCACTGAAATCCTGGATCGGGCGCGTGGCCTACACGATCGCGTTGCGTCATCTGCAGCACAAGCGCATTCCGCTGATCGAAGGCACCGTCGAAGGCGACGATGGCGGCCTGCTCGGCAACATCGGCGATGGTTTCGATCTGGAGGCGGCCTGCGCGAATCAGGAAACCGTCCGCAAGCTGCATGCGGCGATCGAGACATTGCCGCCGCTGCAGCGCACGCTGCTGACGCTTTACTACCTCGAGGAAACTCCGATCCCCGAAATGGCCCGGATTACCGGACTGGCCAGCGGTACCATCAAGAGCCATCTGTTCCGTTCACGCCTGCGTCTGCGCGGCGTACTCGAATCCCCTGCGGGAGTTACGGCATGAATCCCATCGACGATCCCTTGCTTCCGTTCGACGGCGACGCCAGCACGCGCGAGTGGTTGGCGCAGGAGCAGGCCATGCGGCGCGAGCGGCTGCATCTGGATACGCTCGGTGACGATGCACGGACGCTGCGCTACCGGGCGCTGGCGCGCGTGCTGCGGCAGTCGCCAGGTGATTTGCTTCCGCCCGATTTCGCCGAGCGGATGGCAGCGAAAGTTGGTGCCCGACCGGCTCATCGGCGTGCGGCCGATACCCGCCTGGAATGGGGGCTGATGATCGCGCTGGCGATCGCCTTCGTCATCGCGGCCGGCGTGGTGACGCGGCTTTACGGCAGCACCTGGCTGGCGCCGCTGATGGCGTTGTGGCCGACGCCCGACCCGGCGGCGTTGCACTGGCTGCTGGTGCTGGCCGGGTGCCTGGCGCTGTCGTGGCTGTTGGGGCGATTGCCAGGGCATGCGCCGTTGTCAGGATGACTGCGCCAGTCGCGGAATCATCGCCGCGCCACAAGAAGACCGTCGCCGGCCGGCAGCAAGGTCGCACTGCCGGCCGACATCACCAGCGCAGGCAACGTCGACGTTGAGGTCGAGCCGAAGATTTCGATCTCGCGCCCGCCGCACGCGCTCCGCTGACTGCGCTTGCATGTCCTAACTGCGGTGGAGGCGGCCAGAGCAACGCCCCGACCTCTGCCAGGCTGACAAGGGCCAGGTCAGCGAAAAGCGATCAGCCGCGACAGCTCGTGGGCAGGTATTTGCTGGCCACCGGGCTTTTGCCCATGCGGCCCAGGCCCGCCTTGTTGGTGCAGACGAAACTGATCGAACCTGCCGCGGTGATCGGGGAAAGCGCGATGTATTTGCCGCTGATCGCCGCATTCGCCTTGTTGCCGTAGATGGCCACGATCACGCCGGGATTGGCATTGTTGAGGCCGCTGGCCACCACGTAGGAGCCGGTGATCGTGGACGATAACCCGACGGAGCCGTTGCTCGCGGTCATTCGTCCCGTATTGCTGTAGAACTCGGCCAGTGCGGTCTTCGCACCATCCATCAGTGTCATGCCCTCGGAGACCTGCGACCGGATCAGGTAATCCTGATACGCCGGAATGGCGATGGCGGCCAGGATGGCGATGATCGCCACCACGATCATCAATTCGATCAGGGTGAAACCCCGGTTCTGCTGCTGAGCTTTCATGCATTGCCCCTAATAAAGTTGGAAATTGAAGATCGGTCGCCGCGACCCCGGTTCACGGCCGACTCGGCCGGCGCAGACGCCCGATCATCCTCGAGTGAGGATCCGGGGATGCTAGCAAGCGGTGTGCCACGGCCGATTGCCGCTGCCTGTACGCCGAGGCGGCGTGGGCACTCGTCGCCGTGACCCAATGCGTCATGCAGGGAACGCATCGCCGGCCAAGCTGACAAAATCCGTCAAGGCCTGCGCGCCCGCCTGTCCGTCGAGGATCGCGGTATCGTGGCGGGATGTCGGAAACGATCACTGCCTCGCTCCGCCAGCCACTCTCCGCCACTGTCCCCTCCGGTTCGGCGCGTCGCCGGCGCATACCCATCCGCGCCGCCCATCGCCTCACGCGCGAACCCGACGGGCATGCCCGCGCGCTGCGGGCATGCACGCAGCGCGCAAAGCATTGAACGCTCAACCCGCACCGGCGGCCACGCACGAGGGTTGGTGCCTGTACCTGATCGAGTGCCGCAACGGCGCCTGGTATGCCGGCATCACCAATCGCCTCGACGCCCGCTACGCCGCCCATGTGGCCGGCCGCGGCGCCCGTTACACCCGCGCCAACCCGCCGGTGAAACTGCTGGGCTTCCGCAACTATCCAGATCGCGCCAGCGCTTCGCGCGCGGAGTGGGCGATCAAGCAGCTGCCGCGGGAGAGGAAGCTGGCTTTCTTGCAGATGGAGTGATGGGGTGTTGCGAGCCCGATACTGCGTAGAGGCTTGCGGTTTCAGCCTCATCAGGACTAACGACGGTCGGCCAACCATGGGCAGCTAACGACCCGTTGCTGCCGGTGGCGACAGTCCGCTCCCGGGTAAGCTGTCCATCGTTGCCCCGCTCATGGCACAGATGCAGGCTAACGTCGACAGCATTTCCGGTGGCCGGCTTGAGAGTTGAATCGGTGGCGGTTTTGATCGGAAATCCGCAGGAGGGGCCGGAGGATACCGGCTTCATGATGCGCTCCGCATGGGTTTTGCCCGTCCTTTCGGGCTGCCCTGACCGCGCAAGGCACTTGCCATTGACAGCGTAGCTCCGCGACGTGCTCGCCCACGACGGACTGTGAGGCGGCACGTAGCAGACATGGCTGCGATGAGCGCGAGCCAGGTGACCGGCGAGTGGAGGGGCGTCATTGAAGCTCAATGCTCCGCATTGGTACCCTGCTTATTGGGCTGTCGGTCGCAGTGCCCCCATCCAAGGACAAAACCGCATGAATTTCAATTTTCGTCGCTCACTTCTGTGCCTCGTGCTCGCCGCCACTTCGACGCTGGCGCTGGCCAACCAGGCCTCGACCCATCTGCAGCCAGGCTTGTGGCGGTTCCACTACCACTCCACGGTGCAAATGGACGGGCGCACGATTCCATCCATGAACCAGAGCGCACAGCAATGCATAACGGACACCGACCCAGCCAAGCTGCCGCTGATGCCCAAGCTTCCGCCGAACATCCATTGCACAGCACCGACGCTACAGACCAGCACCAAGGGCTACCACGTGACCATGTCCTGCACCGCCAGCGAACCCAACGGCATGGTGTCCCAGTTGGGTGAGGACTTCATGATCGCACCCAGCGATGACGGCAACCAGATCAGTTTCGATGGCACCGTGCATCAGCGCATCACGGGTTCAGCCATGCCCATTCCTGCTGCGCTGGTGAAGATTTCCGCAACAGGACACCATGTTGGCCTGTGCCCGGCATCCGCGCATTGAACACGCTCATGCCGCGGCACCATCCCGTGACTCATGGTGCTCCGTCCATCGAAGAACGAGGATCGATGCCTCTGACACCCCGCGTCCATTCCGGGCGTCCGTGAGAACCGCTCTCAACGCAGCTTGGGACGAGGGACGCCAATTCGATGCCGCCGCTTACCCCTCCGCACGAGGCTCGCAAACCGTGCAAAGTCTCCGCTTTCGCCCATGGGTTCCGGTCCGCGGGCTAATGCTGATCTGAATGCCGAGGCGCTGATCATGCCTTGATCGCTCGGGCGGTCAACTTCATAGGTGTGCGCAGTGGCGAATCTGCTCGGCCAAAAGCAGCATGATCCGCAACTTCTGGAATGCGCATAGAGCTGATTTGCCCGAACGTCTCTTCATGGCCGCAAGCAGACCGCCGGCAGCAGTTACGCAACCTTGTCGTCCGCTGTGCGCCGCCAGCTTCGCGTCAGCATGCAAAGTCCGCCATAGATGACGAACACCGGCCACCACAGCTGCCACGACAGCTGCAGAAGGAACATCACGGCCACCATCACGATGGCCGCGGTCGTAAGCAGCGCATGCAGCACCACGCCATCGACCGCGCCCACCATCCGATAGCGCTCCACTGCGCCGGACAACGGTCCCAGGGCGGCGAGCAGGATCAGCCACGCCCACCAGTCTTCCCGGTCGAAAAAGGCGAGATGGATGCCGAGGTTGCCCAGCAGGAAGAACACGCCGAAGGCGATCACCAGCAAGGCCGGGACCACCCCCTTCCGATACCCGCCCCGATACCACCGCGCGCGTCTGGCATCACGAATGCTCATGCCACTCCCCTGCTGGAAAACTTGACGCCACCGTAAAACCAATGTGCCGGGTTTGCCAGTGACAGGTGTCAGCCGGAACGCAGCGTCTTGATCGGGCGAATCAGCGATTTCAGAGTCCCATCGATCGGCCCTTGACCCCTACGCCGGACGAGAGAGCGCCAAGCAAGCGGACCACGCAGTGACCGCTACTTCTTCTTCGGCATATACAGATCGGTGATCGTGCCGTCGTAAATCTCCGCCGCCATGCCCACCGATTCGCTCAGGGTGGGATGCGGGTGGATGGTGAGGCCGATGTCGGCGGCCTCGCTGCCCATCTCGATCGCCAGCGCCACTTCGGAGATCAGATCGCCGGCGTGCTGGCCGACGATGGCGCCGCCGACCACGCGGTGGGTGGCCTCGTCGAACAGCAGCTTGGTGAAGCCTTCGGTGCGGTCGTTGCCGATGGCGCGGCCGCTGGCCGCCCACGGGAACTTGCCCACGCCGATCTTCAGGCCCTGCTCCTTCGCCTCGCGCTCGGTGACGCCGACCCAGGCGATTTCCGGATCGGTGTAGGCCACCGACGGGATCACCCGCGCGTCGAAGTGGCTCTTGTGGCCGGCGACCACTTCGGCGGCGACCTTGGCCTCGTGGGTGGCCTTGTGCGCCAGCATCGGCTGGCCGACCAGGTCGCCGATGGCGAAGATGTGCGGCACGTTGGTGCGCATCTGGCTGTCGACGCTGATGAAGCCGCGCTCGCTCACCGCCACGCCGGCCTTGTCGGCGCCGATGCTGCCGCCGTTGGGCGTGCGGCCCACCGACACCAGCACGCGGTCGAACACGGTGTCCGCGGGCAGGCTGTCGCCCTCGTAGCTGACCTCGATGCCTTTCTTGCCGGCCTTGGCCGAGGTGACCTTGGTCTTGAGATGGATGCCCTTGAGCTTGCGGCCCAGGCGCTGCGCCAGCGGCTTGATCAGGTCGGCGTCGGCGCCGGGAATGAGCTGATCCATGAACTCGACCACGGTCACCTCGCTGCCGAGCGCGGAATACACCGTGGCCATTTCCAGCCCGATGATGCCGCCGCCGACCACGAGCATCTTCTTTGGCACGTCCTTCAGCTCCAGCGCCCGGGTGGAGTCGAGCACGCGCTCGTCGTCCCACGGAAACATGCCCAGCTTCACCGACTGCGAGCCGGCCGCGATGATGGCGTGCTCGAAGCGGATCAGCTTGGTTCCTTCGGCCGTCTGGACTTCCATTTCGTGCGGCGAGACAAACGTGCCGACACCCTGCACGGTGCGCACCTTGCGCTGCTTGCTCATGGCGGCCAGTCCGCCGGTGAGCTTGCCGACCACCTTGGACTTGAAGTCGCGCAGCTTGGCCAGGTCGATGACGGGCTTGCCGAAGCTGACGCCGTGCGCAGCCATCGCCTCGGCCTCGTCGATCACCGCCGCGGCGTGCAGCAGTGCCTTGGACGGAATGCAGCCCACGTTGAGGCAGACGCCACCCAGCGTGGCGTGGCGTTCGACCAGCACCGTGTCCACGCCCAGATCGGCGGCGCGGAACGCGGCGGTGTAGCCGCCGGGGCCGGAGCCCAATACGACCAGCTGGCAGCTGATGTCGGCCGCTTTTCCGGATGACCCTGCCGCCTGCGGCGCCTTCGCCTCCTCTGCCTTCTGGGGAGAGGATTGAGGTGAGGGGCGGGTGCTCGCGGAAGTGTTGCTGCCGCCGCTTGTCGTGCTGGAGGTTCCGGGCAAGTCCGTCCCCTCACCCCGGCCCTCTCCCCGCAGGGGAGAGGGGGATGAAGGTCCGTTCTCTCCCCGCGGGGGAGAGGGGGACGCGGAGTCGGCTGCGCCGACGGTTTCCAAAAGGGCAATCAGGCTGCCTTCGGACACTTCATCGCCGACCTTGAGCTTCAGCTCGCGGATCACCCCGGCGGCGCTGGAGGGGATCTCCATGGTGGCCTTGTCGGACTCCAGCGTGATCAGGCTCTGCTCCTTGGCCACGGTGTCGCCGACTTGCACCAGCACCTCGATGACCGGCACGTTGCCGTGGCCGCCGATGTCTGGAACCTTGATTTCGATAGTGCTGGCCATGCGCTGTTTCCTTCGTGTTGCGGGGCGTCAGTGCGCCGCGCGCGGATCTTTGGCGGGGGATGACGGGGTGGGACCGGGACGGCTGGCCGATTGCTCGGCGATGTCGCGCGCCACGTCGCGCGCCGCGTCGTTGTCTGGCGCGCTGCCGCGCGCTCCGACCGGTGCAGGCGCGGCGGGCGTGTCGTCGCTGCGCCGCTCGGGCCGCACCCAGCTCTTGATGTGCAGGTCGCGCTGCGGAAACGGCAGCTCGATGCCGTATTTTTCCAGCGCCGTGTGCAGCGCCCAGTAGTAGGCCGCGGTGACCGCGCCGGGGCGGCGGGTGGCTTCGGCGTTGAGCCAGACCACCAGCGCGAAATTCAGCGCGGAGTCGCCGAACCCGGTCAGCCACACCTGCGGCCCGCGCGGGCCGTCCAGGCTCAGCGTGAACGGCACCGCGGTGGCCGCTTCCAGCGCGGCCTGCTTCACCAGCTCCTTGTCGGTGCCGTAGGCCACGCCGAAGGGGATCTTCTGCCGCCGCGCCACCTCGCGCAGGGTCCAGTTCACCACGCGGCCATTCACGAACTCCGAGTTCGGCACCAGTATGTCGATGTCGTCGTTGGTGGTGATGCGGGTGGCGCGGATGTAGATGTCGCGCACGTGGCCGTGCACGCCGGAGGCCAGCTCGACGAAGTCGCCCACCTTGAGGCTGCGCTCGAACAGCAGGATCAGGCCGGAGACGAAGTTGTTGAAGATCGCCTGCAGGCCGAAGCCCAGACCCACGCCCAGCGCGCCGGCGAACAGGCTCATCTTGGCCATCGGAATGCCGGCCACGCTCAGCGCCCACAGCACGCCGATGGTCAGCAGCAGGTAGTGCAGCAGCCGCTGCAAGGTATAGATGGTCGACTGGTTGACGTGCTCGTTGCGCCGAGCGTAGCGATACAGCAGGTGCTTGAGCAGCGCGGACGCCAACAGGAACACCGCCAGCAGCAGCAGCGAACCCAGCACCGAGCCGACCGTCACGTTGACGCCGCCGAACTTGAAGCCCAGCTCCAGCCAGTCGCCCAGCTGCTCGATGCCCTGCTTCACCACCCTGGGCGCGGCCGGCGTCAGCGCCGAGCGCGCGTCCGCGTAGCCGAGCGACATGGCGGCGAGCATCCGCGCTGCCCGTTACAGCAGCAGGCGGCGGATGTCGCCGAGCTGGGTGGCGAGGAAGGCGGCGAAGCGCGCGGCGAGCGCGCCGTCGATCACCCGGTGGTCGTACGACAGCGACAGCGGCAGCAGCAGCCGCGGCGCGAACTCCCTGCCGTTCCACACCGGTTTCATGGCCGCCTTGGAGACGCCCAGGATGGCCACCTCGGGCGCGTTGACGATCGGCGTGAAGCCGGTGCCGCCGATGCCGCCGAGCGAGCTGATCGAGAAGCAGCCGCCGGAGATCTCGGCCGGGCCGAGCTTCTTGTCGCGCGCCTTGGCCGAGATCTCGCCCAGCTCGCGGGCGAGGTCGAGCAGGCCCTTCTTGTCGCAGTCGCGGATCACCGGCACCACCAGGCCGTCGGGCGTGTCCACCGCGATGCCGATGTGGAAATATTTTTTCAGGGTGAGCTTCTCGCCCGACTCGTCGAGCGAGGCGTTGAAGCGCGGAAACTGCTTCAGCGCCGCCACCACCGCCTTGATCTGGAACACCAGCGGGGTGATCTTGAGGTCCTTGTTCTCCTCGCCGAGCTTCTTGCGGAACGCCTCCAGCTCGGTGATGTCGGCCTCGTCGTGCTGCGTGACGTGCGGAATCATCGCCCAATTGCGCGCGAGGTTGGCACCGGAAATCTTCTGGATGCGGGTGAGCGGCTTCTCCTCGATCTCGCCGAACTTGGCGAAGTCGATCTTCGGCCACGGCAGCAGGCTGAGGCCGCCGCCGGCGTTCACCGGCGCGCCCTGCACCGGGCGCGCGCCGGAGGCCAGCGCGTGCTTGACGTAGTCGCTGACGTCCGTGCGCTGGATGCGGCCGCCGCGGCCGCTGCCCTTCACCTGCACGATGTCCACGCCCAGCTCGCGCGCATACGCGCGGATCGCCGGGCTGGCATACGGCGCGTCGCCGGGCATCACGATGGTGGCGTCCAGCGGCGGGCGCGCGGTGGGCGGCGCGGCGCCCTCCGGCGCGTTGCCCGGCAGCACGCCGCGGCCGCCGATCGGGGCGGGCTTGTCGACTGGCGCCGGTGCAGCGGGAGCGGGTGTCGGCGCGGCTGGCACCTCACCCCGCGGGGCCGCGGGGGACGCTGTGTCGGCTGCGCCGTCGGTCTCGATCATGGCGATCACGCTGCCTTCGGACAACGTGTCGCCGACCTTCACCCGCAGCTCGCGCACCACGCCGGCGAACGGCGCGGGGATTTCCATGGTGGCCTTGTCCGACTCCAGTGTGATCAGGCTCTGATCCTTGCTGACGCGGTCGCCGACCTGCACCAGCACCTCGATCACCGGCACGTCGGCGTGGCCGATGTCGGGCACGCACGCCTCGCGCAGGCCGCCGGCGGATGCGGCGGCGGGGCTGGCTGCCACGGGCGGAGCGGCGGCGGGCGGCGGGGTGGCCGGGGGCGCGCTGACGACTGCTGCGGCAGCGTGGGCTGCAGCGGGCGCAGAGACAGCAGCGCCGCCGGCTTCGATCATGGCAATCAGCGAGCCCTCGGACACCGTGTCGCCCACCTTCAGCCTGATCTCCCTGATGGTGCCGGCGAACGGCGCGGGCACTTCCATGGTGGCCTTGTCCGACTCCAGCGTGATCAGGCTCTGCTCCTTCTCGACGCGGTCGCCGACCTTTACCAGCACTTCGATGACCGGCACATCGGCGTGGCCGATGTCGGGAACGCGGGCTTCTTTCAGATCGGCCATGGGGACTCCTGCGAATGACGATGGCGGACCGCGCGGGGACGGCGGTCGCGGACAAGACCTCAATCATAGCGAAGGCATGCCCGCGGCGTCGCGCAAAAACCGCACGGCGGATCGCTGCGGGGCTTGCCATTCGCGGGCGTATGCATGACCTTGAGCGCACGCAACGCGGCGGCGCATCGCCTACGCTGACATCCATCCACGCCGCGCTGGGCGGCCCGGGAAGCAAGCCATGCTGTCGATCCGTGAGCTGTCGAAAACCTACGCCAACGGCGTGCGCGCGCTGCGCAAGGTGTCGTTGGACATTCCGCACGGCATGTTCGGCTTGCTCGGCCCCAACGGTGCGGGCAAGTCCTCGCTGATGCGCACCATCGCCACGCTGCAGGATGCCGACGAGGGCAGCATCCGGCTCGGCGACATGGATCTGCTCGCCGACAAGCACGCCACGCGCCGGCTGCTCGGCTATCTGCCGCAGGAGTTCGGCGTGTACCCGAAGGTGTCGGCCGAGGCGATGCTCGATCACTTCGCCGTGCTCAAGGGCGTCACCGTGAAAAGCGAGCGGCGCGCGCTGGTGGAGGCGCTGCTGCGCCAAGTGAACCTGTGGGACGTGCGCAAGCGCAAGCTGGGCAGCTACTCCGGCGGCATGCGCCAGCGCTTCGGCATCGCCCAGGCGCTGATCGGCGACCCGCGGCTGGTGATCGTGGACGAGCCCACCGCCGGCCTCGACCCGGAGGAGCGCAACCGCTTCCTCAACCTGTTGGCGGAGATCGGCGAGCGCGTGGTGGTGATCCTGTCCACCCACATCGTGGAGGACGTCACCGACCTGTGCCAGCGCATGGCGATCATCGGCCAGGGCCAGGTGCTGCTGAGCGGCGAACCGCGGGAGGCGATCCGCAGCCTCGACGGTCGCGTGTGGCGACGCACGATCGACAAGGCCGAGCTGGACGGCTATCGCGCCCGCATGAACATCCTCTCCACCCGCCTCGCCGGCGGCCGCACGCTGCTGCACGTGCTGGCCGATGCGCGGCCAGGCGAGGGCTTCGAGGCGGTGGCGCCGGATCTGGAGGACGTCTACTTCGGCCAGCTGCGCGCCCAGGCCACCGCGCGGGCGGCCTGACCGGCCGTCCATCCCGCCTGTAGGAGCGACTTCAGTCGCGATGCTCTTCCGCTCGACTCAAAAGCATCGCGACTGAAGTCGCTCCCACAAGCTGCGCTCCGACGCCACACAGGATCACCCATGTTCCGCAAGTCCAGTTTCTTCGAAATCCTCCGCTTCGAATGGCGCCAACAGCTGCGGGCGCCGCTGTTCTGGATCATCGCCGCGATGTTCGGCGCGCTCGCGTTCGCGCTGGTCAGCACCGACGCGGTGAGCCTGGGCGGCGCCAGCGGCAACGTGCTGCGCAACGCGCCGCTGGTGATCGCGCGGCTGCTCGGCGCGCTGACCGTGCTGAGCACGTTCCTGGTCACCGTATTCGTGGCCGGGGCGGCGCTGCGCGATTTCGAGCAGCGCACGGCGGAGCTGGTGTTCACCACCCCGGTCAGCCGTGGCGCCTACCTCGGCGGCCGCTTCGCCGCCGGCTATCTGGCCGCGCTGGCGGTGATGCTGGCGTGCGCGCTGGGCATCGCGCTGGGCGGCCTGATGCCGTGGATCGACGCCGCGCGGCTGGGCCCGCCGGACTGGCACGGCTACGCCTGGGGCTTCGGCGTGATGGTGCTGCCGGATCTGCTGTTCATCGCCGCGCTGCTGTTTCTGCTGGCCACGCTGAGCCGCTCGCTGCTGGTCACCTATCTCGGGCTGATCGCCTTCTTCGTGCTGCAAAGCGTGGTCGGCCTGCTCACCCGCGACGTCAACAACCACTACGTCGCCGCCCTGCTCGATCCGTTCGGCGGCCGCACGCTGGCGCTGGTGACGCGCTACTGGTCGGCGTATCAGGCCAACCACCAGCTGCCGGCGCTGCGCGGCGTGCTGCTGTTCAACCGGTTGCTGTGGAGCGCCGTCAGCGTGGGACTGCTGGGCGCCACGCTGCTGCTGTTCCGGCCGAACCGCGAAGGCCTGCAGCTGCCGCGGCGCAAGCCGCGCGCCGAGCCGCCGCTGCTGCGCCCGCCGGCCAGCCCGACGGCGCTGACGCTGCCCAGGGTGCAGCTGGCCGACGACCTGCGCGCGCACGGGCTGCAGCTGTGGCGGCAGTTCGCGTTCGACACGCTGGGCGTGCTGCGCGGGGTGCCGTTCCTGATCATGCTGGCGTTGGGGCTGGCCAACCTGTTCGGCGCGCTGGCGCTGTCGGACCGCATCTACGGCACCGCCACCTGGCCGGTGACGCACCAGGTGCTGCAAGCCGTGCGCGGCGGCTTCCAGTGGCTGCTGTACATCATCGTCACGTTCTACGCGGGCGAGCTGGTGTGGCGCGAGCGCAGCCAGCGCTCGGCCGAGGTCACCGACGCGTTTCCGCTGCCGGACTGGGTGCCGCTGATCGCGAAACTGGGCGCGCTGCTGGCAGTGATCGCGGCGTTTCTGCTGGCCGGCGCGCTGTTTGGCATCGGCTGGCAGCTGGTACACGGCTACACCCATCTCGAGCTGGGGCTGTACGCGCAAACGCTGGCGCTGCAGGCGGTGCCGTTCGTGCTGCTGGCGGTGCTGGCGCTGTTCCTGCAGGTGCTGTCGAACAACAAGTTCATCGGCTACCTGCTGACCATCGTGTGGCTGGTCATCAGCGTGATCGGCTTCGACCTGCTGCACTGGGAGCAGCACATCTACAACTACGCCACCACCCCGGGCGCGCCGTATTCGGACATGAACGGCTACGGCAGTTTTCTCGCCGGTGTGCTGTGGTTCGATGCGTACTGGGCCTGCCTGGCGGTGGCGCTGCTGGTGCTGGCGGCGCTGTTCTGGGTGCGCGGCACCGACCACGCGTGGCGCCACCGCCTGCGCGAGGCGCGCGCGCGCCTGCACCCGCCGCTGCGCATCGCGCTGCTGCTGGCGCTGCTGGCGTTCGGCGGCAGCGGCGCGTGGATCTACTACAACACCAACGTGCTCAACCGCTACCAGAGCAGCAGCGCGCAGCTGCAGCAGCGCGCCGACTACGAGAAGAAATTCGCCCGGTACAAGGATCTGCCGCAGCCGCGCATCACCGCGGTGCAGGCCGATGTGGACATCCATCCCTATCACCGCCGGCTGGACATCCGCGGCCACTACACGCTGGTCAACAAGCACCGCGCGCCGATCAGCGAGCTGTACGTGAACTTCGACACCGACTTCACGGTGACCTCGCTGAGCTTTGCGCCGCACGCCACGCTGAGCGCGGACAAGGCGCTGGGCTTCACCGTCTACCGGCTGAAAACCCCGCTGGCGCCGGGCGCCTCGATGGCGTTCGACTTTGCGCTGACCTACGCGCCGAAGGGCTTCACCAACAGCCCCGAGGGCACCTTCCTGGCCGCCAACGGCACCTTCTTCAACAACCAGGTGCTGCCGCATTTCGGCTACCAGAGCCAGCGGCAGATCACCGACCGCAACGACCGCCGCAAGTACGGGCTGAGCGCGGCGGCGCTGCGCATGCCCAAGCTCGGCAACCCGAAGGCGCGCGCCAATACCTACATCAGCAACGACGCCGACTGGATCAGCTTCGACACCACCGTCTCCACCGCGGCCGACCAGATCGCGGTGGCGCCGGGCTACCTGGAGAAAACCTGGCTAGCCAACGGTCGGCGCTATTTCCACTACACCATGACCCAGGACGGCAAGACCCAGCCGATGCTGCCGTTCTTCGCCTGGCTGTCCGCGCGCTACGCGGTGAAGCAGGTGAACTGGAAGGGCGTGACGATCGGCGTGTACTACAACCCGGCGCACGCCTGGAACGTGGACGACATGATCCGCGGCGCCGAGGATGCGCTGGACTACTACGACGCGCACTTCACGCCGTACCAGTTCCGCCAGCTGCGCATCCTGGAGTTTCCCGACTACGCCAGCTTCGCGCAGTCGTTCGCCAACACCATTCCGTTCTCCGAATCGATCGGCTTCATCGCCGACCTGCGCGACAAGTCGAAGATCGACTACCCCTACTACGTCACCGCGCACGAGGTGGCGCACCAGTGGTGGGCGCACCGCGTGATCGGCGCCAACATGCAGGGCTCGACCATGCTCAGCGAATCGCTGGCGCAGTACTCGGCGATGATGGTGATGAAGCACAAGTTCGGCGCCGACCAGATGCGCAAGTTCCTCAAGTACGCGCTGGACAACTACCTCGCTGGCCGCGCCACCGAGAAACTGGCCGAGGAGCCGCTGGCCAAGGTGGAGAACCAGCCGTACATCCACTACAGCAAGGGCGCGCTGGTGTTCTACGCGCTGCAGGACTACCTCGGCGAGGACAAGCTCGACGCGATGCTCAGGCAGTTCCTCATCGACAAGGGCTTCCAGCAGCCGCCGTACACCGACACGCAGGAGTTCATGGCTGCGCTGTCCAAGGCCGCCGGCCCGCAGTGGCAGCCGCTGCTCGACGACCTGTTCTGGAAGATCACCCTGTTCGACAACCGCATCACCGCCGCCACTGCGAAAAAGCTGCCTGACGGCAAGTACCTGGTGACCATGAAGCTGCACACCGGCAAGGTCTACGTCGACGGCAGCGGCAAGGAAACGCCCGGCACGCCGGACATCCCGATCGAGATCGGCGTGTTCGCCAGGCCCGCGCACGCCGGCCAGGACGGCAAGCCGCTGTATCTGCACAAGCGCCTGCTGCCGAACGGCGACAGCACGCTCAGCGTGACCGTCGACGGCCTGCCTGCGGAGGCCGGCATCGACCCCTACAACGAGCTGATCGACAAGGTCTCCAGCGACAACCGGCGGCCGGTGACGGTGCAGTAAGCGGCCGCCGTTCCGCGCGTCAGGGCCGGCGCTCGTCGATGTGGCTGACCTTGCCGTCGACCAGCGTCACCGTGATCGCCTGACCGTCGCGCAGGTAATGCCACTGCTCGCTGGCGCCGCTGTCGCGGGTGATCACCCGCACGCCGCCGCGACGACCGCGGCCGTGGCCACTGCGCGCGCCGCGATGGCGCGACTTCGACGCGGGCTTGCCCAGCAGCTCGGTGACCCGCGCGCGGCTGTCGCCGGCGACAAGCACCTCACTGCCCACGCGCAGCGTGCTGGATGCCCACGCCGCGGCGCTGCACGCGATCCACACCAGCAAGGCAACGATCCATCGCATACGCATGGCGGACTCCCTGTCGGATTTCAGAGGCGGGCGGCGCATGGCGCAACCCGCCACCGGCGTGAGGGCATCACGCGGCACCGAGCATAATCCGGAAATCAAGCCACACGCCGATGGGTATGCACCGCACCGCCCGCCGGAGCCGCGTCATCAAGGCCGCTGCGGCGCCATCCTGCCGCGATCAGTCGGCGCATGCGCACCTGTACCGCCGTGCGCGGCGTACCACAGCATCAGCCGTGTCCGACGCGCGAAGGGGCGCAAACCGGCGTCAGTAGCGCGCGCTGCCGGCGAGGCTGTGCATGTCCAGATGGATGCCGCGCAGCCGCGGCAGCTGGCGCCGCAGGGCGAGCGCGGAGTTGGCCGGGGCGGCGGCAATCGCCTGCTCGAACGCACGCAGCAACGCCGTCTCGTGATGTACCAGCGCGCGGATCCAGGCGCTATCGGGGCGCGCGGCGGCGCGTATCAGCCAGCCGGTAACGTAGCGCCGCAGCACGCCGCGCCAGCTGCCGCGCAGGCGTGGCTGCCGCTCAGCCGCGCGCTGCTGGGCCTGCAGATCGGCGATCAGCAAGCCCAGCGTCTGCGCGTTTTCGCTCAGCACCAGCCGCAGACCCGGCTCGCAGGTGGCGGCGGCATGGCAGTACAGCTGACGCAGGTCGATGCTGCGCCGGATCAGCGCATGGCATGCGGCTGCGGGCACCTGCGGCGGCATGGCCGCCTCCTGCCGTGGCAATGAGTGAATCACTCCGTGATGGTGGGCCTCGGCCACTTAGCCGCAGATTAACCCGGCGATCCTGTCACCGCCGCAGTCAGCGCAGGTTGGGCTGGAGCTGCGACCCGTACGCCTTGTGGACATCTGTCCTTCGACTTCCTCGCCCCTCAAAGCAGCGGCCATCCTTGGTCGCTCCCCGCGTACGCTTCGCTATGCTCAGGGACGAACGGGGGAGAAGCCACCTCGGGCCGAATCTGCAGTAGCCGTAGCCTGCGTCGCCGTTACTGGCCGACCTGCAGCAGGTCCAGCGGCCGGCCGTCGGCGCCGCGCACGCCCTGCTGCAGTTCGGCCAGGCGCCGGATCGCCGGGCACAGCGCGGCGATCTGCGGGCGCAGCGCCTGCATCCGCCGCTGCAGCCGCGGCTGCAGGTCGGTGGCCAGCGCGGTGGCCCGATCGCGCAGCGCGGCCGCCGTCTGCAGATCGCCATTCAGGGCCGCGTTGATCGCCTGCTGGCCCAGGTCGGCGGCCACCAGCGGCGTCAGTTCGGTCACGATCTGGTTGGCGTACTGCTGCGCGGCGCCGCCGTCCCAGTCGTGTGTGCTGCGGCTGCTGGCGATGCGCTGCCTGAGCCCGCGGGCGTCGGCATCGAGACGACTGTCCAGCTCGGCCATGGTGTCCGCGCCCAGGCCCAGGCCAGCCGCTTCGGCGCGCATCGCCTGCACCGCCATGTCGACGCCGTGATCGGCCACCTGGCGCACCCGCGGCAGCAGCGCGCGCAGATCGCGCTCGAACAGCGTCAGCCGATCCTGGTCCTCCATCGACAGGCGCACCGCGCTGCCGTCGGTGCGCAGGCTGCCCTGCTGCAGCTGCACCCGCAGCGGTGCCGGCGCGCTGCGATCGAACAGGATGCTGCCTGGGTTCACGGTGACGTCGTAGCTGCTGCTGGCATGGCAGGTAGCGGCCAGATCCTGCGCATGCAGGGGCAGCGCGGGCAGCAGGCAGAGCAGTGCAAGGCAGGCGGGCAGCAGGCGCATCGAGGCGGATTCCGGCGGAACAGGCGCCCAGCGATACCCCGCCGCGCGCCAACACCGGCTGAACATCGCCGCGCATTGCCCACCGATGCGGCGCGCGATCAGCTGCCTTTCAACCCCGAGGTCAGCTGCAGGCCGGAGCCGAGCGGTTCGATGCCGCCGGGCGGCACCGTATCGGCGGCGCTCGCCGCAAGCTGCTTTTCGTCCAGCCATGGAATCAGCGCGCGTGGGCCAGGAACATAGCTTTGCCACTGGCCATAGGCTGGCCTGGGTGACGGGCCGCCCACGGCCCGGATGTTGAAAGCGATCGGGACGCGGGCGACCCAGTACGGGTCGTTGGCATGTGCGCCGGTCACCGGCGGGTGGAACGTCCACTTGCGCGCGGCGGCCACTGAGGCATCGGCAAATTCCTTGCGCCAGCGCTTCATCTCGAACGGACGGCCCAGCACGCGCAGGTTCACCTGTTCCGCGGCGACATCCTCGACCTCGCCCTGCCGTCCGACCTTGACCACGAGGTAAACCGTGCCCGCGACGCGATCAAGGATGGCCCCCACCGGATAGCGCGGCGGTGTGCGGATGTCCTTGCTGATGCTTTCACCGGAAGCGCCGCCGCCGAACGAGGCGCCGCGAATGGCGACCGCGTAGATGCCCTTCTGCTGCATGGGCGTGGCGACAATGCGCAAACTCATGCTGGCTTTCGCCAACACCGGCTTGCCGTCCAGCAACACCGGCCTGAACGTCCAGCGGGGGGCATTTTTTCCGATCACGGTGAGCACCGCGGGGGGCAGCTTCTCCGGATGGTCGACGGCGTAGCTGCTTACGCTGCCATCCGGTGCCACCACGATGGTGCCGGTCACCAGCATGCTGGCTTCCACCGGCGTGGGCGTCGATCGCGCAACGGCAGCCAGCGTCGTGCCGGCCAGCAATCCACCCAGCAACAACCGCAAGAGCAAGCGTTTCATCCCTGTACCTCCCCCATGAGTCCGAGGGCGAGGTTAGCACCGCATCGCGCGCGGCGCATGGGGCTGGGCAACGGCGCCGTGCCGGTCAGCGCCGCGCTCGGAACTGCGCGCGCACGCCCGGGCGACCCAGCGTCCAGGCCAGCCACAGCAGCAGCGGGATGGCGAGCGCCTTCAGCGCGATGCCGACCTGCCAGGTACGCTGGGCGCGCGCGATCAGCCACAGCGCGATTTCCGCCAGCTGCGGCTGGCTCAGTGCGTGCTGGCGGGCGCGCTCGAAATCGCCCGCGTGCTGCAGCATCAGCACGCCGCTGACCAGCGACCACAGCGCCAGCAGCACCGCCAGCGCGCGCAGCACCGGCCGCGCCCATGCCTGCCGCAGGATGCCGCCGACGCACACCACGATCACCACCAGGCCGCTCAGCAAGTAGGCGTAGTCGCCGTGCTGCAGGTACTGCACGCAGCCCATGGCGGCCAGCAGCAGCAGCACCCACAGGCCGATCATCCAGGCCGAAAAACCGTGCGACCGCGGCGCACCGGCACGCCAGGCCCAGCCCATCAGGACGAAGCCTTGAGCGTGCCCTGCGGCACGGCGGCATGGGCCGCAGCACAGGGCAGGACAAGCAGCAGCGGCAGTGCAAAACGACGCATGGACAGTCTTCCAACAAGGTTTGCGCCCGGATGGCGGCCGCCCAGTTTACGCGCTGAAAAGCGAAGGGCGCCACGCGGCGCCCTTCGGGATCGTTACGGCGGTGGCTCGCAGATCAGCGCCGGGTGATGGTGAACTTGCCCACCGAAAGGCCCAGGTTGACGCCTTCGCCGGTGCCGGCCAGCGCCAGCGAGGTGGTGCCCTTGGTCAACACCTGCGCGTTGGCGCTCTTGACCAGGCCGGCGTCGGCGCTGGCCTGCGCGTAGCTGCCGAATACGTCGTCGATGCTGCGCACGTTGCTGATCTCGCCCTTGCCGTGGTGGATGCGGTACTTGCCCGCGGTCAGCCCGCCGCCGACCACCACGATCTTCACGTTGGCATGCTGGCCGTTGTCGCAGCTGATGGTGCCGTTGCCGGTGGCGTGTTTGTAGAACAGCGACCAACCCGCCAGGTTGTAGGTGAGGTCGCATTTCACATGGGCCTCGGCGGCCTGTGCGCTGCTTGCCGGCACCGCGCTGAACGCCGTGGCGCAGGCCAGCACCAGTGCAGCCATTGCAAAAGTACGCTTGATCATGGTCATTACTCCCTCATTGGAATCGTGTGGATGGTGCGTTCCGGTGACGCGTTTCGACCCGCAGAACCCAGCGCGTTCCGGATCGACTGAGAATGGGCAGGCTTGCGTGAGGAAGTCGTGCAGGAGGCCGCTGCACAGGCCGCCGCGACGCACCCGCATCAGGCTTCGTTCAGCCGCGCACGGCGGCCAGAGCCTGCGCCCAGGGCGCATCCGCGTTGACCTGCGGCTCACGCGCAGCGGGCAACAGTGCCAGCTCGTTCCGTCCACACACTCCAGGGAGTCGCATCATGATGAACCCACGTATTCCGTTCGGCGCGGGCCTGTGCGCCACCCTGCTGCTGGGCAGCCTGGGCCTGGCGCAGGCGCAGGATTATCCGCAGCATCGCCAGGAACACCGCACGCATCAGGTGTGCCGCGACGTGCGCGTGCGCAATCGACCCACGGACAATCACCGGATCGCCGGCACCGCGATCGGCGCGGTGGCCGGCGGCCTGCTCGGGCATCAGGTGGGCGGCGGCCGGGGCAAGACGCTGGCAACCGTCGGCGGCGCCGTGGCCGGCGGCTACGTCGGCAACCGGGTGCAGAAAAACCATCAGGACACGCACGCTCGTTACCACATGGAGCGGCGCTGCCACCCAAGCAGCCGATGAACGTATCGCGGCGATGAATCTCGCGCCAGCGCGCGGCATAATCGCACCACCCGCACATCGGATGGCACGTCATGGTCAAGTATTCACTGGTCGGGTACGACGGCTCGGACTCGTCGCGGCGCGCGTTCCGGTTCGCGGTCGAGCTGGCCCGCTGCAGCGGCGGTCGCGTGCGGGTGGTGTCGGTGCTGCAGGTCACCGACGGCGGCGCGGACGCCTGCGCGCTGATGATGACCGACAGCGGCGCGCAGCGCTCGCGCGAACTGCTTGATGAGCTGTGCGCGCTGGTGCCCGATGCCGCATCGCTGGTGGATGTCGAGGTGACCCTGGGCAGCCCCGGCGACGTGCTGCTGAGCCAGGTGCAGCAGCATGCGATCGATCACATCGCGATCGGTCACACGCCCCGCGGCGCGCTGGCGCGCTGGCTGCTCGGCTCGGTGTCCGGCGAGGTGCTGGCCCGTGCGCATGTGCCGGTGACGGTGGTGCGCTGAGCACGCACCGCCGTCACCGGCGTGCAGCTCAGCGAATCAGGCAGCGTCCCTGAGTGACGCCATGTCGATCACGAAACGGTATTTCACGTCGCTCTTCAGCATCCGCTCGTAGGCCTGGTTGATGTCCTGGATGCGGATGGTCTCGATGTCCGCCACGATGCCGTGCTCAGCGCAGAAGTCCAGCATCTCCTGCGTTTCGGCGATGCCGCCGATCAGCGAGCCGGCGAGCGCGCGGCGGCCAAAGATCAGCGAACCTGCGGCCACCGTGGGCGGCGAGTCGGGCACGCCGACCAGGGTCATGGTGCCGTCACGCTTGAGCATCTGCAGATAGACGTTCAGATCGTGCGGCGCCGAGACAGTGTCGAGGATGAAATCGAAGCTGCCAGCGTGCGCCTTCATCTGCGCCGGATCGTTCGACAGCACCACTTCGTCCGCGCCCAGCCGCAGCGCATCCTCGCGCTTGGACGGCGAGGTGGTGAACTGCACCACGGTGGCGCCAAACGCGTGCGCCAGCTTCAGCGCCATGTGGCCCAGGCCACCCAGGCCGATCACGCCGACCTTGCTGCCCTTGCCCACCTTCCAGTGCTTCAGCGGCGAATAGGTGGTGATGCCGGCGCACAGCAGCGGCGCCACCGCGGCGAGGTCGAGCTTGTCGGAAATGCGCAGCACGAATGCCTCGTCGACCACGATCTGGCTGGCGTAGCCGCCCTGGGTGGGGCTGCCGTCCACGCGATCCTTGCTGGCATAGGTGAACGTGGCGCCCTGCACGCAGAACTGCTCCAGGTCATCCTTGCAGTTGGCGCACTGGCGGCACGAGTCGACCATGCAGCCGACGCCGGCCAGGTCGCCCGCCTTGAACTTGCTCACGCCGCTGCCGACGCGGGTGACGCGGCCGACGATTTCGTGGCCGGGCACGATCGGGTAATGGCCCGCGCCCCACTCGTCGCGCACCGTGTGCAGGTCGGAGTGGCACACGCCGCAATACAGGATCTCGATGACCACATCGTGCTCGCGCGGCTCGCGCCGCTCGAAACGATAGGGTGCCAGCGGGGCGCGGGCGGCGTGGGCGGCGTAGCTGAGGGTGGGGATCATGCATGGCTCCATGGGCGGGTTGATTTACAAGCGAACAGATGGGGATTCGTCGCGCCAACGCCAAGGGTAGGTCGGCCGAGGTTAATCCTGTGCATGCACGGCGCCTTGTGCCGTTCACGCATGCTTTTGTCACGCGGCCACTCCGGACGCGACCTGCAGCAACCACTGGAACAACCCCTTGAGCTATCCCGATTCACCGCCCTGGACGCTGGACAACATGGACCTCGACCGCATCGAACTGGCGCGCATACTGCATCACTGGGCCGCTACCGCGTCGGCCGCGCGGCTGTTTCTGCGCTGATGCCGCTCAGCCCGCGGGCGCAGGGCGCGGCGCGGCGGTGATGGCGTGCTGTTCGCGCTCCGCCGTTTTCAGGCGCGTCATGTCGATCGGCCGGATCCGCTCGATCACGCAGGGCACCGGCGAGCCGGTGAGCACCCTGTCGAAGCGGGCCGATACCTGGTGGGCAAACGAGGTGATGGCGATCGAATTGCTGTAGTCCAGCCGCGGACAGTGCGGCGACACGTCGAGCAGCCACGCCTTGTTCGGCCGCGTGTAGACGGCCAGCTGGCTGTCGCCCAGCGACTCCCACGAGTACAGCGTGAAAAAGTCGAAATGCCGCACCGGCGCGCCCGCGGCTGCGGCGTAGGCGGCCTGGCGTTCGCGCAGGCGCTGCGCATACGGCACGCTGGAACAGGCGGCGAGCGCGCTGCCAGCCAGCAGGGCGCCAAGGATCACGGATGCCTTCTTCATGGTTTGTGGCCTCGACGAAATTCGGTTGATCGCGCGCCATCCCTGCCATGCCATCCCTGCCCCGCAGGCTGGGATCAGGCTACGGCTTGCCGTGCCTGGGCAGCGGCGCCCATTTGGCCGGATCGAAACCGCCGACTTCGTAGACCAGCTGCAGCTTCTTTTCGCCGTCCACCGGGGTGACCGTGAGGGTGATCTTCTTCGCCTTGCGCAGCAGCGCGATGAAGCCGCGGTCGTCGCGGATCATCAGCGCCGGTTCGCCGGTGCTTGGCGCATAGGCCTTGATGCCCATCGGCTTGCCGTCGACCGTGGCCGGCAGGGTGCAGTTGCCGCGGCAGACGAAGCCGTGGCCGCTGCCGTACAGAAACACGCTCTGGCCCCAGGCCGTGTGCCGGCGCAGCACCAGTCGCACCGGCGCGCTGCCAAGGTCGCCGCTGCTCTCGATGCTGGCGGTGGACTGGGTGCCACCAGCCATCGGCGCCACCTGATACAGCCACAGCGCGGCGAGGCGGTTCTTTTCGCTGACTTCCTGCCAGCGCTTTTCGATCGGCGGCAGCGTCTGCTGCACTTCCCTGGCAGCGGGGCTGCCGGGATAGCGGTTGAGGATGTCATGGCCCAGCTCGACCGCCATCGCATCGTTGCCGATGCGCAGCAGCTGGCGATAGGTGTCCAGATTGCGCGCCGCATCGGCCGCCTGCGCCTGCGCCTGCTGCTGCGCGGCGGTGGGGGCGGCGGTGCCGCCTTGCTGCGAACAGCTGGCCAGCAGCAGGACGCCGCACAGTACGGCGGGGACGTAACGGGAGAAAACGGACTTCATCAGCGGCACACCGTCGGGGTCAGACCGCTAGCTTGGAACGAGCCGCCATCACCGCGCAACCGGCCTGCCTCGCGCGATATTGCCGGTGGTCACGGCGCCACCGATCATGCGTACTCCTGCAAGGACCCGATGCCGACTCCCACCACGCCGCCGGCGGACGCGCTGTTCGCGCTGGGCGCGTTCGGCAGGGTGAGCATGGTGAGCATGGTGAGTCACGGCGCGCTGGTGCAGCTGGACACGCCAGAAGACTTGCGCGGCCGGGTCAGCACGGTCAACTCGATCTTGCTCAACAACCTCCAACCGGCTCGCCGAATTCGAGTCGGGCATGCTCGCCGCGTGGGTGAGCGCGGTGAACGCCACGGTGTTCGGCGGCATCGGCACACTGCGGGTGGTGGGGCTGTGGATGGCGATGTTCCCGGGCCTGCGACGGCACCAGCGGCTGCAGCTGTAGGTGCTGACGCGGACGGGCCGACAGGGGATATTCTGGCAGGAGCGCACCCTGTGCGCGAATGCTTTTGCAGGCACTGCAGGAACGGCTGTTGTGGGAGCGGCTTCAGCCGCGATGCTCTTTTGTTCTGATGCTGCATCCAAGCAAAGGCATCGCGGCTGAAGCCGCTCCCACACGGCAGAGCATTCGCGCACAGGGTGCGCTCCTGCACGTTCAACGAAACTTGAGGCCATGCCGTGATCACCACTTCGCCGAGCGAATTCCTCGATGCCTGTGCCGCGCTGGCACCATTGCCAGAAGCCATGACCACCGCGCGCGCCGCGTTCCTGGTGGCGCCCACCGGGCTCACGCTGGCGGCCGAATCGGCGCAGGACAATCGCTACATGGATCTGGCCCGCGCGGTCGATCCGCTGCGCGCGCTGGCCCAGCACGCCGCGCTGGCGCAGGCGCTGCGCGCGGACTGCCCGGTGATCACCTTTGCGGGCGACCCGACGACGCCCGACGCGGTGTTTCCCAACAACGTGTTCGCCACCGCGGCGGGGCGGCTGATCGTGGGGCGCATGCGCCACCCGGTGCGCCAGCGCGAAGCGGAGCGTGCCGACATCCGCGGTTTTTTCGGCGAGCTGCTGGGCTACGACGAGATCGATCTGTCCGGCTGCCGTGATCTGGTCGCCGAGCTGACCGGCTCGCTGGTGATCGACCATCGGCGCGGCGTCGGCTACTGCGGCCTCGGCGAACGCTGCGACCTGGCTGGCGCGCAGGCGATGCATCAGGCGTTCGGGCTGCGCCTGACGCTGTGCTTCGAGCTGGCCGCCGGCGAATACCACACCAACGTAGTGCTGGCCCTGCTGGCCGGGCGCGCCGCGATCATCGCCGCCGACGGCTTCGCCGATCCGGCCGTGCCGCAGGCGATCGCGCAGGCCTGCGACGAGCGCGTGATCTGGCTCACGCCGGCGCAGAAGCGGGCATTTTCCGGCAATGCGATCACCCTGTCCGATGAGCGCGTGTGGATGAGCGCCGCGGCCGCCGCCGCGTTGACGGGCGAGCAGATCGAGGCACTGAGCGGCTACGGTTTTGCGGTCGGCGCGGTGGATCTGAGCGAGATCGAGAAGGCCGGCGGCAGCCTGCGCTGCTGCGTCGGCGAGATTTTCTAGCGTGCACCGCCAGCCAGCCTGCCCCCGCCTGCGGAGTATCCGATGATCGTCGTTCACCACCTCAACAACTCGCGCTCGCAGCGCATTCTGTGGCTGCTGGAAGAGCTCGGCGTGCCGTACGAGCTGAAGCGCTACAAGCGCGATCCGAAAACCATGCTGGCACCGCCGGAGCTGCGCGCGATCCACCCGCTGGGCAAGTCGCCGGTGATCACCGACGGCGGACTCACGCTGGCCGAATCCGGCGCGATCGTGGAATACCTGGCCGACCGCTACGGCGCCGGCACGCTGATGCCCGCGCCCGGCACGCCGGCACGGCTGCGCTGCAGCTACTGGCTGCACTACGCCGAGGGTTCGGCGATGCCGCCGCTGCTGCTGAAGCTGGTGTTCCGCCGGATCGAAACCGCGCCGGCGCCGTTCTTCGTCAAGCCGATCGCCCGCGGCATCGCGCACAAGGTGCAGCACGGTTTCGTCGATCCGCAGCTGAAGCTGCAGCTGGATTATCTGGAGGGCGAAGTGGGCGCCAGCGGCTGGTTCGTCGGCGAGCAGCTGAGCGTGGCGGACATCCAGCTGAGCTTTCCGCTGGAGGCGTTCGCCGCCCGTGGCGGGCTGGATGCTGCACACTACGCGAAGCTGTCGGCTTGGTTGCAGCGCATCCATGCGCGGCCGGCCTATCAGCGCGCGCTGCAGCGCGGCGGCGAATACCGGCTCGGCGGCCGAGCCGGCGCGCCGGCCTGAACGCTCACACGCGGCCATCGGCGTTGTCCACGCGCCACTCACGATCCGGCTGGCAACCTGCCGCTTCGGCACTCCAGGAGAAGACCCATGCGTAACCGTGATATCGAACGCCAGATCCACGCTGTCGGTGAGCGGGCCGGCGAGCGCGTGCGGCAGGTGGCCGACGGCGCCGCCAGCAGCGCGCAGAGCCTGTACGAGCGCGGCCGCCAGCTCGGCGAGCGCTTCGGCAAACGCGGCATTCACTACAGTCAGCGGCTGTCGAACGCGGCGGAGGATTTCGCCGACGAGGCGAACTACCACTACCGGCGACTGCGCCGGCAGGTGAGCCGCCACCCCGCGGCCACCGTGGCGATCGTGGCCGGCACCATCGGTGCTTTCCTGCTGCTGCGTCGGGCCTTCCGCAGCAGCGACGACGAGTAGGCCGAAGCGACGGCCGCCGTCGCGATGCGCATCCGGCAAAAACCCGCCGATGGCGGGTTTTTGCCGGGTGCGTCGAAGGGCCTTGAACGAACTGCGCTCAGACCGTTTGCGGGCTCGGCTTGTCCGGATCGAGCTTGTATTCCTTGATCGCGCGGCTCACGTCCTTGGGGTTGACCTTGCCGTCCTTCGCCAGCGCCGCCAGCGCGGCGTGGGCGATCCAGTAGCGGTCCACCTCGAAGAAGCCGCGCAGGTGTGCGCGCGTGTCCGAGCGGCCGAAACCGTCAGTGCCCAGCACGGTGTAGCGCATGCCGTCGGGCAGGAACGCGCGGATCTGGTCGGCGTATTCGCGCACGTAGTCGGTGGCGGCGATCGCCGGGCCGGCGCGGCCGTCGAGCAGACCGGTGACATACGGCACGCGCGGCTCGGCCTCGGGATGCAGCCGGTTCCAGCGCTCGGCGTCGAAGCCGTCGCGGCGCAGCTCGATGAAGCTGGGCACCGACCATACATCCGCCTTGACGCCGAAGTCCTTCTCCAGCAACTCCGCTGCCGCGATCACCTCGCGCAGGATGGCGCCCGAACCGAGCAGCTGCACGCGCGGCTCGCCCTTTTTCGGCTTGCCCGCATCGCTGAACAGGTACATGCCCTTGATGATGCCTTCCGCGCAGGTCACTCCCTTGTCCGATACGGGCATGTCCGGGTGCGGGTAGTTTTCGTTCATCACGGTGAGGTAGTAGTAGTGGTCCTCCTGCTCCTGCAGCATGCTGCGCACGCCGTCCTGCAGGATTACCGCCACCTCGTACGAGAACGTGGGGTCGTACGACTTCACGTTGGGGATCGCGCCGGCCATCAGGTGCGAGTGGCCGTCCTCGTGCTGCAGGCCCTCGCCGTTGAGCGTGGTGCGGCCGGCGGTGCCGCCGACCAGGAAACCCCGCGCGCGCATGTCGCCGGCGGCCCACGCCAGGTCGCCGATGCGTTGGAAGCCGAACATCGAGTAGTAGATGAAGAACGGCAGCATCGCCTGGTTGCTGATCGAATAGCTGCTCGCCGCCGCCATCCACGACGCCATGCCGCCGGCCTCGCTGATGCCCTGCTGCAGCACCTGGCCCTTCTGGTCCTCGCGGTAGTACAGCAGCTGGTCGGAATCCTGCGGCTTGTACTTCTGCCCGAACGGGGCGTAGATGCCGATCTGCCTGAACATGCCCTCCATGCCGAAAGTGCGCGCCTCGTCGGCCACGATCGGCACCACCCGTTCGCCCAGCTGCTTGTCGCGCAGCAGCAGGTTGATGCCGCGCACCAGCGCCATGGTGGTGGAGATCTCGCGCTCGCCGCTGCCCTTGGTGATCTGCTCGAACGCGGCCAGCTCCGGCGCCTTCAGCTTGGCCTCCGCCTTGCGCCGGCGCTGCGGCAGCGCGCCGCCGAGCGCCTTGCGGCGCTCCAGCATGTACTGCACCTCGGGCGAATCCTTGCCGGGGTGGTAGTACGGCACGTCCTTCAGCTTGTCGTCGGCGATCGGAATCTGGAAGCGGTCGCGGAAGTGGCGCACCGAGTCCTCGTCCAGCTTCTTCTGCTGGTGGGTCGGGTTCTGCGACTCGCCGGCCGCACCCATGCCGTAACCCTTCACCGTCTTGGCCAGGATCACCGTGGGCATGCCCTTGGTGTGCGTCGCCGTGTGGTAAGCCGCGTAGACCTTGTGCGGGTCATGGCCGCCGCGATTCAGCCGCCAGATGTCGTCGTCGCTGAGGTTGGCGACCATCTCGCGCGTCTCCGGGTATTTGCCGAAGAAGTGCTCGCGCGTGTAGGCGCCGCCGAACGCCTTGCAGGCCTGGTATTCGCCATCGAGGGTTTCCATCATCAGCTTGCGCAGCACGCCCTTGTGGTCGCGCGCCAGCAGCGGATCCCAGTAGCTGCCCCAGACCAGCTTGAGCGCGTTCCAGCCGGCGCCGCGGAACACGCCTTCCAGCTCCTGGATGATCTTGCCGTTGCCACGCACCGGGCCGTCCAGGCGCTGCAGATTGCAGTTGATCACGAAGATCAGGTTGTCCAGCCCTTCGCGGCCGGCCAGCGAGATGGCGCCGAGCGATTCGGGCTCGTCGGTTTCGCCGTCGCCGAGGAAGCACCACACCTTGCGGTCGCTCTTGGGCACCAGCCCGCGGTGCTCCAGATACTTGAAGAACTGCGCCTGGTAGATCGCCTGGATCGGGCCCAGGCCCATCGACACCGTCGGCACCTGCCAGTAGTCCGGCATCAGCCACGGATGCGGATACGACGACAGTGCGCGGCCCTTGCCGGCCACCTCCATGCGGAACAGGTCGAGCTGATCCCCGGCCAGCCGGCCTTCGAGAAACGAGCGCGCATAGATGCCGGGGCTGGAGTGGCCCTGATGGAACACCAGGTCGCCCGGGTGGTCGGCGCTGGGCGCGCGCCAGAAGTGGTTGAAGCCGACGTCGTACAGCGTGGCCGACGAGGCGAAGCTGGCGATATGTCCGCCCAGTTCGCCCGGCTTGCGGTTGGCGCGCACCACCATCGCCATCGCGTTCCAGCGGATCAGTGTGCGGATGCGCCACTCCATCGCCGCGTCGCCGGGCGACTTCACCTCGTTGCCGGGCGCGATCGTGTTGACGTATTCAGTGGTGGGATCGAACGGCAGATAGCCGCCCGAACGGCGCGTGGAGTCGACCATCCGCTCCAGCAGGAAGTGCGCGCGTTCGGTGCCGTCGTGCTGGATCACCGCATCGAGCGAATCCATCCACTCGCGGGTTTCGGTGGGGTCGATGTCCTGGTTGAGGATATCGTCGAGCTGATCCATGAAGATTCTCCACAGCGCCCTTACAGCGCCAGACGTGAGGTGACCGCCCGGCGCCGGGGCGCGCCGGGTCAACGGCCAAGTCTAGCCGCTGCGCGCGTGCCCGCCAATTCGGTCGTCCATGCGTCGGCGCATGGAACCGTGCCGTGCGCGCCCGCTCATCCCTGCGGGCGATTTGCCGTGCGAATCTGCGCGTCCACCGCGGCCACCGCCGTCATGTTCACCACGCGTCGCACGGAAGAGGTCGGGGTGAGGATGTGCGCCGGTTTGTCCAGCCCCATCAGGATCGGGCCGATCGCCACGCCGTCGGTCATCACCCGCACCATGTTGTAGGTGATGTTGGCGGCGTCCAGGTTGGGCAGCACGAACAGGTTGGCGCGGCCGCTGAGCGTGGTGTGCGGAAACATGCGCTGGCGCAGCGCGTCGTCCCACGCGGTGTCGGCCTGCATCTCGCCGTCCATCTCCAGCTTCGGAAAACGCGCCTTGAGGATCTGCCACACCTTGCGCATCTTCGCCGCGCTGGGGTTGTCGTGGCTGCCGTAGTTGGAGTGCGACAGCAGCGCCACCTTCGGCTCGATGCCGAACAGCTTGAGCCGGTAGCTGGCCTGCAGCGTGGCCTCGGCGATCTGCTCGGCGGTGGGATCGACCTGTACGTGGGTGTCGAGGAAAAACCAGGCGCCTTTGTCGTTGATCACGCCGGTCATTGCCGAAGTGCACTGCACGCCCGGGTCGAGGTTGAACACGCTGCGCAGATAGCCGAGCTTCTTGTGATAGCGGCCGACCAGCCCGCAGATCATCGCATCCGCCTCGCCGCGCTCGACCATCAGCGCCGCGATCAACGTGGGCCGCGAGCGCAGCAGGTTCTTCGCCGCCGCCGGGCTCACGCCGCGGCGCTCGGTGAGCGCGTGGTATTGCTGCCAGTAGTCGTTGAAGCGCGGATCGTCATTGATGTTGGTGAGTTCGAAGTCGACGCCCTCGCGCATGCGCAGGCCAAGCCGCTCGATGCGCGCCTGGATCACGTCCGGACGGCCGATCAGCACGGGATAGGCCATGCGCTCGTCGACCACCGTCTGCACCGCGCGCAGCACCACTTCTTCCTCGCCCTCGGCGTAAGCGACGCGCTTGAGATCGGCGCGGGCACGGTCGTACACCGGCTTCATCAGCAGGCTGGTGCGGTAGATGAACTGGCCGAGCTTTTCGCGATAGGCGTCCATGTCGGCGATCGGCCGCGTGGCCACGCCCGAGTCCATCGCCGCCTGCGCCACCGCCGACGCCAGCATCACCAGCAGGCGCGGATCGAACGGGCGCGGAATCAGGTACTCGGCACCGAACGAGGGAATCTCCTCGCCATAGGCGCCGCCCAGATCGGAGGCCTCCCTGCGCGCCAGTGCGGCGATCGCGCGCACGCAGGCCAGCTTCATCGCCTCGTTGATCACGGTCGCGCCGACGTCCAGTGCGCCGCGGAAGATGTACGGAAAGCACAGCGCGTTATTGACCTGGTTCGGGTAGTCCGAGCGGCCGGTGGCAATGATGCAGTCCGGTCGCACGCGTTTGGCGTCCTCCGGCATGATCTCCGAATTCGGATTGGCCAGCGCCAGGATGATTGGCTTGTCCGCCATCGCGGCGACCATCGCCGGCTTGAGGATGCCGCCGGCGGACAGGCCCAGGAAAATATCCGCACCCGCAACGATCTCGGCCAGACTGCGCTTGGGCGTGTCGCGGGCGTAGCGCGCCTTGTCCGGATCCAGATGCTGGCGGCCGGTGTACAGCACACCCTCGCGGTCGTAGGCGAGGATGTTTTCCGGCTTCAGACCCAGCGCCACCAGCATGTCGAGGCAGGCGATGCCGGCCGCGCCGGCACCGGCGGTGGCCAGCTTCACGTCGCCGATCTGCTTGCCGACCACTTCCAGCGCGTTGAGCACGGCGGCGCCTACGATGATCGCGGTGCCGTGCTGGTCGTCGTGGAACACCGGGATCTTCATCCGCTCGCGCAGCTTGCGCTCGACGATGAAGCACTCCGGCGCCTTGATGTCTTCCAGATTGATGCCGCCGAAGGTCGGCTCCATCGCGGCGATGATCTCGACCAGCTTGTCCGGATCGCGCTCGTTCAACTCGATGTCGAACACGTCGATACCGGCAAATTTCTGGAACAACACGCCCTTGCCTTCCATCACCGGCTTGCCGGCGAGCGGGCCGATGTCGCCCAGGCCGAGCACCGCAGTGCCGTTGGTGATCACGCCGACCAAGTTGCCGCGAGCAGTGAACTCGCTGACGGAGTTCGGGTCGGCCACGATCGCCTCGCAGGCGTAGGCCACGCCGGGCGAATAGGCCAGCGCCAGATCGCGCTGGGTCACCATCGGCTTGGTCGCGCTGATCTTGATCTTGCCGGGCGGTGACTGCCGATGGTAATCGAGGGCGGCGAGACGCAGTTCTTCGGAGAGGGACATCGGCGGTAGTTCGATGGATGGGGAATGGCATCCGCGCAGCGGACGGCTGAGTGCGATGGTAGCACCGGGCTCATCCGCACCTGCCGCCATTCGGCGGGTGCAGTCAGACGCTCGACAGCAACTCGTCGCCCTGCACCCGGCTCATGTGGATGCCGTTGACGAAGACCGAAAACGCCAGCTTGCCGGCCAGCCCCTGCGCATGCTGCATCCACGGCGGCAGCCAGCGCGGCGGCAGGATCGCGCCGGAGGCGAAGTGCGGCTGCAGGCTGATCACGTCGTGCAGCGCCAGCTTGCCGGCAAACAGGTGGCGCAACAGATCCATCCGGCGTTGCTTCAGCGCCCAGCGGAAAAAGGTGTGCACGGTAAGCAGACCGGACAGGTACACGTTGTCCTTGGCGAACGCGGCGCCGCCGGTCAGCGGCACGCCGCGGAACACCCGCTGGGCCGAGTGGAAACTGTCCGCCACGCTCTGTCCGCAGGCGCTGAAGTAGCGATAGACCTCGACGAAGTCGGCGCCGCCGAGCGCCATGTCGATCGCCAGGATGCGCAGGCTGATGCGCTTCAGGCGGGCAATGTCGATCGCGCCGGACATCAGCTCGGCAAATACCGCCAGCCCCTCCTGCGTGGCCGTGACCCGCGGCGAGGTGCGCCCCAGCGAGGGCAGCAGCGGCTGCCGGCGACCGTTCAGCGCGGTCAGCGAGTGCACGAAAGCCTCGTGCGCCAGCAGCTGGTGGCGGTCGTACTCGCTGAAGCAGGTGTTGCCGCGCAGGCGGATGCGGGTGGCGCCGGCCGCGGCCTTGGCGGTGAGCTCGGGGTCCACCTCGACGCGGATCGTGCCGGCGCCGAAGAAGTCGTCCAGGGTGCGGCCCAGATCCGCGCACAGTTCGCCGGCCGGCTGGCCCGGGCTGCTGTCGTCGGCCAGCAGATCGGCACCCAACTCGTCGGACAGCTCGACGAAGTAGCGCGCCGCGTCGAGATTGCTGCGGCGGCTGCCCGGGATCATGTCGTCCGGACGTCCATACAGCGCAATCGACGGCGCGGTGACGCCGGCGGTGCCGACCGACTCCAGCATGTCGGCGGCGATGCGCCAGGACTCGGCGGTGCGCCGCAGGTAGTCGCCCAGCGGGTCGATATCCCGCGCATCGCGGCCGCCTGCCGCCGCTTCGATCGCGGCCAGCTCGGCGCGCGCGGCGGCGTGGTCCGGCCGCGTGTAGCTGATCTCGGGCAGGGCAAACCGCCCCGCGGCATAGGCCGCGATCATGCGGCTTTCCAGCGAGGCCGGCCACGCCACCGTCGACAGGATATGCATCCCGCGCACCGCCGCCAGCAGGCGCTTGTCCAGCTCGGCGTAGCGCTGCAGCTGCGGTGCCACGCTGACGGCCGGCGCGTTCATCGTCGCGCCTGCCGGATCGCATCGATACGCTCGATCCATGCGGTGTGAATCATGCCGGACGTTGAAAACAATCGGCGCATGAAGCAGTCCAGGTGGGCATTCGCCACGATAGTAATCCCTGACGCCTGTCCCGGCGAACCGGCCGGAACCGTCCATCCGGGAGCTTGTCGCGCCGGTGGTTGGCAGGCGATAGCACCGCAGGAGCCCACCCTGTGGGCGAATGCTCTTGCGGGAGCGACTTTTGTGGGAGCGGCTTCAGCCGCGATGCGCTTCCGCTCGACACAGAAGCATCGCGACTGAAGTCGCTCCCACAAGGTGCGCGCCTACTCCCGCTCGCGCTGGCCGCGATGGCCGTGCGGCCGCTCGATCGGACGGCCGCCGCGCTGCCGGCGCAGGCGGGCTTCCAGCGTGGCGGCCTGCTCCTCGCGCTCGTCGTGCAGCTTCAGGTAATTGCGCCAGCGCTCGGGGGTGAGGCCGCCCTGGTCCAGCGCTATCTGGATCGCGCAGCCCGGTTCGCTGCCGTGGCCGCAGTCGGCGAAACGGCACTGCTCGGCCAGCACGCCGATGTCGGCGAACAGGTCGAGATTTTCCTCGCCGGTGAGTTTCAGCTCGCGCATGCCGGGCGTGTCGATCAGGCAGCCGCCGCTGGGCAGCTGCAGCAGGGCGCGATAGGTGGTGGTGTGGCGGCCGCGGCTGTCGTGGCTGCGCACCGCGGCGGTGGCCATCGTGGCCGTGCCCAGCAGCGTGTTGGTGAGAGTGGATTTGCCTGCGCCGGAGGAACCCACCAGCACCGCGCTGTCGCCCGGCTGCAGGTACGGCGCGAGCAGCGCCACGCTGGCCGGGTCCTTGCCGTTGAGCGCGTGGATGGGCGTGCCGGCCGGCAGCCGCGCACGCAGGGCATCGACCCGCGCGACGGCATCGGCGAGCAGGTCGAGCTTGCTCAGCAGCACCACCGGCTGCGCGCCGGAGTCTTCGGTCAGCGAGAGGTAGCGCTCGATCCGCGCCGGGTTGAAGTCGCCGTCCAGCCCGGTCAGCACGAGCACGTAGTCGATGTTGGTGGCGATCAGCTGACGCTCGTAGCGCTCGCCGGCCGCCGCGCGCGTCAGCGCGGTGCGCCGCGGCGACACGCTGACGATATGCGGCGGCGTGCCCGCGGCCACTTCGACGAAATCGCCCACCGCCGGGCGCTCGCCAGGGTCGATGCCGCGCTTGAGGAAATGTCCGTCCGGCTGCGCGCCGAACAGGGTCTGGCCGTCGTGCAGCTCGTAGCCGGCCCGGTGCTGGGCCACCACCCGCGCCAGCGTGAGGCCGGCGGCAGGCAGCGCCTCGCCGCGCCAGCCGATGCGTCGCAGGCGTTCGATCGATTCGGCATCACTCATGAGGGAGATCTGACTGCACGGTTTGGCGATTATGCCTTGCCTCGGTATGGCCCGCTGATGAACCGCTCCTCGCCATGGCGCGCCTCGCACGCAAGGCTGCTGCGCTGCTAGCATCCGGGTGCTCCGGCCCTGCGCCGGCCTCATGACTGACTGCAAGGGATGCCGGCTTGGCTTCGATCACCCCCAGCGCGCACCTGGCCAACGTGCGCTACGAAATCCGCGGCGCGCTGACCCGGCGCGCGCGCGAACTGGAGACGGCCGGCCTCGACATCATCAAGCTCAACATCGGCAATCCGGGCCGCTACGGCTTCGAGGCGCCGGCGCATCTGCGCGCGGCGATCGCCAGCCACCTGCACGACAGCGAGGCCTACGGCCACGAGCAGGGGCTGGAAATCGCCCGCGAGGCGATCGCCACGCAGCAGCGCCAGCGCGGCGCGCGCGGCGTCGCAGTGGAGCGCATCTTCATCGGCAACGGCGTCAGCGAGCTGATCGACATCGCGCTGCGCGCGCTGCTGCAGGCCGGCGACGAGGTGCTGCTGCCCAGTCCGGACTATCCGCTGTGGAGCGCGGCCACCATCCTCAACGGCGGCCAGCCGCGCTATTACCGCTGCCTCGCCGCGCACGGCCACCTGCCCGACCCGGACGAGATCGAGGCGCTGATCACATCCCGCACCCGGGCGCTGGTGCTGATCAATCCGAACAACCCGACCGGCGCGGTGTACCCACGGGCGCTGCTGGAACAGCTGGTGGCGATCGCCGCGCGGCACCGGCTGCTGCTGCTCAGCGACGAGATCTACGACGAGATCGTGTACGACGGCACCGCCTTCCAGCCGCTGGCGGCGCTGGCCGGCGAGGTGCCGTGCATCAGCTTCGGCGGCCTCAGCAAGGTGCATCGGGCGTGCGGCTACCGGGTCGGCTGGATGAGCCTGTCCGGCGAGGCGGCGCGCACGACGGACTATCGCGACGCGCTGCAGCTGCTGGCCGCGCTGCGGCTGTGCGCGAACGTGACCGCGCAGTGGGCGGTGCTGCCGGCGCTGCAGGACGCGCCAACCATCGGCACACTGACCGCGCCCGGCGGGCGCCTGCATGAAGCGCGCCGCAGCGTACTGCAGGCCGTCGCCGCCAGCGAATACCTGGATCTGGTGACCCCCGACGGCGCGCTGTATGCGTTTCCGCAGGTACGCGCCGAGCGCATCGCCCGCTTCGACGACGAGGCATTCGCGCTGCGCCTGCTGGAGCAGGAGTCGGTGCTGGTGGTACCCGGCAGCAGCTTCAACGTGCCGCGCAGCCGGCATTTCCGGCTGACCCTGCTGCCGCCACCGGCCCAGCTGCGCGAGGTGTTCGTGCGCATCGAGCGGGTGCTGGCGCAGATGGCGCACGAGCAGGAGCAGCCGCAGCGCGCGGCTGTGCTGGCCTGATACGAAATTGCGATCAAGTATCGAGAATTATCAGATCGTCATTCCCGCGGCTCTCAACAGCCGAGGGGCTGGTCAAGCGGGAAGCGCTCCTCAACAGCGAAGCTGGTCATCCATCACCTCTTGAGGTCACTGGATCCCCGCTTTCGCGGGGATGACGAGCCAATGCTATTTGGCTGTTCGTTCGAAGAATCTCATCCTATTGAATGCACATTGGTATGACTCCGCGCTGCGCCAAGGTGCAGCCCACCCTCACCAGTGACAGGCAAGCTCGCATGACGCCCACCATCCCGCCGCTGCACTACCTCGCCCTGGGTGACTCCTACACCATCGGCGAAGCGGTATCTGCGCACGATCGCTGGCCGCTGGAGCTGGTACGGCGACTGCGCCGTCGCGGCGTGGTGATCGACGATCCACGCATCGTTGCAGTCACCGGCTGGACCACCGACGAACTTGCGGCAGGCATGGACGCCGCCGCGCTGTCGCCCCCGTTCGATCTGGTCACCCTGCAGATCGGCGTCAACAACCAGTACCGCGGCCGTCCGCCGGGCGAGTACCGCAGCCAGTTCGCCGCCCTGCTGGCCCGCGCGATCACGCTGGCCGGCGGCCACTCCGGTCACGTAGTGGTGCTCTCGATCCCCGATTGGGGCGTGACCCGCTTCGCCCGCGAGCAGGCGCGGGATCCCGCCCAGATCGCCCGCGAGCTGGACGGTTTCAATGCGATCGCCCGCGATGAAACTGCCCGTGCTGGCGCCCACTTTGTCGATATCACCGGCATCTCGCGCCAGCACCCGCAGCTGGTCGCCGACGACGGCCTGCACCCTTCCGCCGCGCAATACGCGCTGTGGGTGACGGCCATGCTGCCGGTGGTCCGGACAGCCATTCGCCCACCGCGCTGAGCACGCCGCCCCCGTCGGCGGCGCGCCTATGACTGATACCAATGTGCATTCAATAAGATGAGATTCTTCGAACGAACAGCCAAATAGCATTGGCTCGTCATCCCCGCGAAAGCGGGGATCCAGTGACTTCAAGAGGCGATGGATGACCAGCTTCGCTGTTGAGGAGCGTTTCCCGCTTGACCAGCCCTTCGGCTGTTGAGAACCGCGGGAATGACGATCTGATAATTCTCGATATTTGATCGCAATTTCGTATGATGCATGTCCGAGCGGCGGCGCGCCTGATCGCCGTACGCGCGCCGCAACCGCACTGCAACCTGCTCGCCATCGGTCGGTGACGCAGGCCGCGCAAACTGACATCCCGGGATCTCACCGGGAGCAAGTCGCATGGCCACCTTTCACTGCCGCACCGCGTTCATCTCCGACGTGCACCTGGGCACGCCCGACTGCAAAGCCGCCTACCTGCTCGACTTCCTGCGCCGCCTGCGCTGCGAGAAGCTGTATCTGGTGGGCGACATCATCGACCTGGAGGCGCTCGGTCGGCGCAGCGGATGGCAGGCGGAGCACGGCGCCGTGGTCGCCGAGCTGCTGGCGATGGCGCGGCGCGGGGTCGAGGTCATCTACATCCCCGGCCATCACGACGCGCCGCTGCGCGGCCTGCACGGACAGCGGATCGGGGGCGTGCGCATCGTGCCTGACGCGGTGCACGAGGGTGCCGACGGCCGCCGCTACCGGGTCAGCCACGGCGACGAGTTCGACCCCGAGCAGATCGGCCGCCGCTGGATGCTGTGGCTGGGCGAGACGATGCACCGCTTCATCTGCTGGGGCAACCGCCGCATGCACGGTGTGCGCCAGCGGCTCGAACTGCCCTATCTGCCGCTGTCGATCATCGTCAAGTCGCATGTCGGCAGGGCGCTGGCGTATATCCGCGCGTTCGAACAGCGGGTGGCCGACGACGCGCGCGCACGCGGCTTCGATGGCCACATATGCGGCCATATCCACTACGGCCAGGTGCGTCAGATCGGTGGCGTGCTGTACCTCAACGACGGCGACTGGGTGGAGCACTGCACCGCGCTGGTGGAGGATCACACCGGCGCGATGGAGCTGATCCACTGGAGCGAGCAGCCCGCCTCGCTCGGCCGCGCCAGCCGCGAGCTGGCACTGCCCTCGCCCGCCGCGGCACTGGCCCTGGCGCCGCTGGCCCGCCGCCGCCGCGACCTCAGCGCACTGCGTCCGGCGGCATGACGCTCAGTTGCGCATCAGCAGGCCGGCGATATAAGCAGGTATGCGCCGCCGGTGCAGCGGGAGGCAGAAACGGCCCACGGCACGTTGCAAAATTCATACAGGAACCCGATCAGTGCTGAAGTACAACTACGTCCCCCGTCGGGAGAGGGGTTGGGGTGAGGGTTCGGAACGAAGCGACACAGCCGCGATCAGATAACGCCGATGACCAGCAACAAGGCTCTTTCGACGGCCTTCATCCTGTCGTCATCGAGACGGCCAAATGACGCGCCGATCTTCGCGCGCGGGAGGGTCGATAGCTTGTCCACCATGACTTGCGTGAGCACACGCAGTCCGTTTGTCGGGTTGGGTTCGAGTGTCACGCGGAACGCCGCGCTTCTCAGGTCACTGGTTACCGGGCACAACACGACGCTATCCAGATTGTTCAGCAAGTCTGATTGAACGATCAAAGCGGGTCTTGGCTTGCCATGATCGCCTTGCAGAGAAACTGTCACCAGATCACCTCTTTGCGTCATACCCAACCCTCAACGCCCGTCGCAGCCGCCTCGTTGAAGCGCAAAACATCGGCTTCTGCCTGGTCGTCCTTCAGACTCAGGCACTGGCGTTGGAGGTCAGCCGCAAATTCGGGGCTACGGGTATCGGGCACCCAAAACTGAACGGGCCGCAGTCCTGCGGCCCGCATCCGGGCCCGATGCCGAGTTAACTTGTTGGAGGTTCCGCTGCTGGATGTCATGACAACGCTCCGTTAGTGAATCATGCGCGGTTACATGATACTTCGCATGTGCCATTTCACCCAAGCACCCACGCCGGTGCCCGCGACGATGCCACGCCCACGCGCGCAACGACGTGCGCGGTATCATGAGCGATCTACCTCTCCCCGGAATCACCATGTCCCTCGACCCCGCCACCCGCGAACGCATCGAGACGCTGCTCGCCGAGCACCGCGTGGTGCTGTTCATGAAGGGCAACCGCCGGCAGCCGATGTGCGGTTTCTCCGCCGCGGCCACCAACACGCTGAACGAGCTGCTGCCCGATTACCACACGGTCAACGTGCTGGAAGACCCGGAGATCCGCGAGGGCATCAAGGCCTACGGCGACTGGCCGACCATCCCGCAGCTGTACGTCGAAGGCGAACTGGTGGGCGGCTCGGACATCATCCGCCAGATGTACACCAGCGGCGAACTGCACGCGCTGTTCGGTGCGGCGCTGCCCGACCGCACGCCGCCGCAGATCACCATCACCGATGCCGCCGCCGAGGCGATCCGCCAGGGCACCGCCAACGCGCAGGGCGTGGCGCTGCACCTGGAGATCGGCCCGGACCACAGCGCCGGCTTCCAGCTGGCGCCTGCCGGCGAGCACGACATCGTGGCCATCGCGAACGGGCTGGAGGTGCACTTCGATCCGGCCAGTGCCCAGCGCGCCAGGGGCATCGTGATCGACTGGGTCTCCACCGTGCAGGGCGAAGGCCTCAGCCTGAAGTTCCCCGGCGCGCCGGAGATCCACTCCATCACCGTGCAGGAACTGCAGGCCCGACTGGCCGCCGGCAGCATCACCCTGATCGACGTGCGTCCGGGCCAGGGCCGCGCACAGGCGGCGCCGCTGGCGCAGGCGCGCGTGCTCGAGGACGAAGGCTACGAAAGCCTCGCCGCGCTGCCGAAAGATACCGCGCTTGCCTTCATCTGCCACCACGGCACATCCAGCCGGGCGATGGCCGAGCGCTTCGCCGCGCACGGCTTCAGCAACCTGCACAACGTCGAGGGCGGCATGGACGCGTGGGCGCGCGAGGTGGATGCGGGCGTGCCGCGTTATTGATGCCTCGGGCTGCAACCTGTCGGGTCGAGGCATAAAAACATCTAATCTGACAGGCGAAGACGGTTCATTACGTTCTGTAGCGGACGGAGGTGCCCTTGGTAATGTTGCCAGCGGCCGGATGCTTCGCGATAAAGCGGACGACGTACCTGCCAATAACTTGCCGTCTTGACGGTGCTGGGAAGTTCGTGGAAACGCAGGCAGTTTGGCTGCCAATCCAGAGCTAAAAACCCGAGTACGCGCGTCAGCACATCGCCGGGCGCTCGTACTAGCGAATCATAATCGACATCATGAATGGAGTCGGGGTAAAGCCCTTTCCAGTGTGCCATCATGCGACGGTATTGAATGTAATAGTGGCCAATATCCTCCAAGTCTGTCGCATAAGGCGCCACCCTTGGATCGAGGTGCTGCATGAATACTGAAAGCCCGTTATCGAGCGGGTGCCGAACCGTATGGAGAAATATTGCTGCTGGGAACAGGCACTTTATCAGCCCGATGAGTAGGAAGTTATCTGGCCGCTTGTCTGTGATATAGGCATATTCGCCGCTCGCCGGGGCCAGCTGGCGCAGCTGTCTGAGGTAACTCTGCGACAGCTCAACAAGCCGCGCTTTCGTGACGGTTGCCATGGACGAGGGGAAGGGCGACAGCGGTCCGCTCACCATCTGTGGCAGAAAATCCAGCTCACCTCCCGCGTGGATCGCGGAATGCGCGGCCAGCGCTTGTTCCAACAATGTCGACCCCGAGCGGAACATGCCGCATATGAATAGCGGTCGCGACCCAGACTCCGCCTGCCCGACCGGCACCGGCGACGCGAACTGCCCGATCAACGCCTGGACCAGTTGCTCATGCCGCCGCCGATCATAGGCGGGCGCCCCCTGCCGGCAACACGCGTTGCCGCGCGCGAACGCATCGAACGCCTGATCCCTGCAGGCTAGGTGCTCGTAGGCCTGGCCCAACGCGAACCACAGATTTGCTTGCGTCTGTGGTAGCCGAGCGGCAGCAGCAGCCGCTCGCAGATCACGCAACATTGGAGCGTCCGGGTGCTCCGGCGGCGTCAGGTGCGCCAAGCGCGCCAACGCTTCCTGCCGACAGACATCGTCGACGCCGCCGCCACCTGATTGAGGGATTTTCTGGTAGCACGCAAGCGCCGCCTGTCTATCTCCACGCTCCTCGTGGAGATTGCCCAGGTTGAGCAGCGCCGACGCATAGTTGGGACAACTCATCAGGGCTGCGCGCAACTCTTGCTCGGCGAGCTCGTCCTGGCGCAGATGATCGGAATAGATCGCCGCTCGATTCAAATAGACTTCCTGCGGATCGGCGACACCTGCTTTCAGTGCGCGGTTATATGCCGATAGCGCTTCCTCAAATCGTCCCTCCGCTTTCAGCGCGTAGCCCAGGTTGTACCAGGCATCGGCTTTGGTGGCGTCCAGCGACACAATCCGGTGATAGGCGCGAACGGCATCACCGTATCGGCCCGCCCGCAGCAGCTCATCTGCCTCCCGGCACCACACCAGCAGTTGCGGACTAAGGGAGCCTCGATTCATACCCACATCGTCTTGAAAAAGGGCAGTTGCGTACCGGATCGGAGCCTAGCACTCCTTCAGACGGCCGGTCACCCGAAACGCCCTTGCCTTCCGCTAATCCTTGCCGGGTGGATAGAGGACTTTTACCTCCAAGCAGGTGCGCCCTGCCGGGCGCACCAAATAAAAAGGCGGCGGGCCAAGGCCCGCCGCCTGGATACAGCTCGTATCAGTTGTTCAGAGCTTCATGCTGATGTTGGTGAAGAAGTAGCGACCGAGTTCGTCGTAGCCACCGGGCGTGTTGGCATTGGCAACCAACGAGCTACCCACCAGCGGAGGCTGGCGATCCGTAACGTTGTTCACGCCAACCGTCCAGCTGACGCGCGAGCCGAGCTTGAACGTGCCGGACAGATCCAGCCAGTTGTATGCCCCGATCTGACCGCTGGTGCGCAGCAGATGATCCGTGGTCAACGCGGTGCCATCCGTGTTGACGTAATGCAAAGCACCGAAGTGACGCCAACGCACGTTGACACTCCACCAATCGCGGCTGTAGCCCAGATTCACGATATGGCGCCAACGCGGATTGTCGCAGGCCAGTCCAGGCGAGATCTTGCCTGCGCAATCGTACTTGGCCGAGGAGTTCACGCCCGGGAGCGGATCGACCTTGTAGTTCAACAGATCGGTACCCACCAGGGTTGCATACGCATGCCCACCGAACATCGACCATTTGTAGCTGACGTTCAGGTCGATACCACGGGTCTCGAGGTTGCCGAAGTTGTTGGTCAGGTTGATCACCTTACCGGTCTGGCCCAGCCAGAGGTCGCCCGTCGCCGGGTTACGCTTAACATTGCCGCACAGGAACGGATTGCCGGTTTTGGCACACAAGTCCACGATGGTGGAAGCACCGATCGCGGTGATCGTGTCCTGGATCTTGATGTCGTAGAAGTCAAGCGAGGCCTCCAGATCCTGAATCGGCGTAACCGCCACACCGAATGTATAGGTGTCGGCCTTCTCTGGCTTCAGGTTCTGATTGCCGCCGATGTACTGGTTGTACTGACCAGCCGGGCTGTCCGGCACGTGGCCGTACTGAGCCGCGGTCACGCCGGTGTTCAGGCACTGTGCCGCCGTATCGGCGGGAGTGGGGCCCGCGCAGGGGTCAGTGCCGCTGTACAGGGCGATCTGGTTGGTTGAGAACAGTTCGGAGATGTTCGGCGCACGCACGGCGCGGTTGAAGCCCCCGCGAAAGCGAACCAGGTCATTGAAATTGCTGTTGAAGCCGATCTTGAAGGTATTGGCCCCTCCCGACAGCTTGTACTTGGAGTAGCGATAACCCAGGTCGAGGCCGAAGGACTTCAGCATGCCAACGTTCTCGACGAGCGGAACACCGGCCTCGCCGTACAACTCGCGCACCGAGGTCTGGCCGCCAAGCGGCAGCGACGGACCACCCGCGCCGGCGAAGTTGCCCGCCTGCGAGTTGCTGTCGGCGGTATAGTTGAAGTTCTCCTTGCGCCACTCGGTACCGGCGGCCAGGGTGATCGGATCGCCGTCGGCCCACGGGCTGCTCACACCGAGGTCCCCGCTCACGTAAGCGTTGACGTCCATCAGGCGCGTACGGGTCTGATTCAAGCTGGTGCCTTGAAGGTTGGCGGCGGCCGCAGCCGTCACGCCGTTGGGCACCCACACGTTGTACGGAATGCAGCCAGCGTACGAACCGGCCGGGCAACCCATAAGCGCGGGAGCAATGCGATCGGAAAGCAAGTCGCCGGTGCCGACAATGGTATCGTTGGTCTCGCCCAAGACGCCGGCCACGTTGTACGACCAGTTGAGATTGATGTCGCCCTTCGCGCCGAACACCGCACGGTAGGAGTCGGTGGTATCGGCGGTAATGCGTGGGCCGCCCTCAACGTTGCGCTTGCCGACATAAACGATCAGCGGCTTGGTGGTGTCCAGGCCGAACGTCGGTGCCAGGTCAGTACACAGCGAACCGACCAGGGCCGCGTTGGCGGCGCAGTCGATGCTCAGCGTCTGGCCGAAGAACGTGCCCGACTGCGCGACCTGGATCGCGCTGCGACGGTGCGTATACATGAAGTCCATGTAGGGCTCGAAGGCATCGCTGACGTGGTACTTGATCGACGTGCCGAGATTCACGCGCGTATCGGGACGCTGATAGTAGTTCAGCGGGGCATAGTTGTAACTCTGCCCGATACCGGGAACATATTTGTTGGTGGCAGTATCATAGTGAGACAGGCCACCGTTGTTGAAGTTCTGATCGAACACGTAGAAGTTCGGATTCGGCGCAGTCCCGGAACCACCACACGCCGTGCCCGCCGCGTTCAAGGCGCAAGCCGAGTAGTCACGCGTTCCCTGCAGCACACCGTCGGTTTTCTGCAGGGTGACCCAGCCCATGGCATGGCCCCTGCCCTCGGCAAATTTACCGCCAAAGATCGCATCGACCGAGCTGGTCTTGCCGTCGAAGCCGGTGTTGCCGTTCGGCGCGTTGAAGCCCTTGGCGTTCTCCAGGCTCTGCATGTACTTGTTGCGGTTGTCGTGCTGGTAGCCCGACAGGTTGTAGTCGAACTGGACGCCTTCGAAGTCATCGTTCAGCACGAAGTTCACCACGCCGGCCACGGCGTCGGCGCCATACACGGCCGATGCACCGCCGGTCAGGATATCCACCCGCTTCACCAGCGCCGCGGGAATCTGGCTCAGGTCAACGGCAAACGCAGAACCAGCCTGGACGCGCTGTCCGTCGATGAGCACCAGCGTGCGGTTGGTGCCCAAACCGCGCAAGTCGGCGGTGGGATAACCCGTGGCGCCGTTGTTCCGGAACTGATCGAAATACGGGTTGAGCTGCGGCATCGAGTTGACCAGCTGGTCAACGCTGGTCGTACCCGTCACCTTGAACTGCTTGGCATCCACCGTGGTGATCGGACTCGAAGAAGTAATGTTGACGCTCGGCAGGCGCGTACCAGTCACCACAACAGTCTGCAGCATCGTGGTTTTTTTCTGATCCGGCTGTTTCTGAGCCGGCTGGTTGCTGGCGCCCTGCGTGCCTGTGTCCTGCGCGAATACCGTGCTCGAGGCACCCGCCGCGATGACTGCACCCAGCGCAAGCGCCAGGCGGACTGCCGTAGAAAGTTTCTTGACCCCAAGTTTCATAAAGACACCCTCCGATTAATTATTGCCATGGGTCAGAAAGACGTTCTGCCCAAAACTTGCGACTGGTCTGCTCTTCCCAGACCGATGAACCTCAGACCCCTGGACTGCTGTGCATCCGGGCCGATACTAACAGGCAAATAACGCTAGGTGAACATAGCGCTTACCTGCCGTGACAGGCAGATGGCCGCCCACATGGCGCAACTTCGCCATTTCTCTGACATCCATCCACGCGCGCGTCACACGTGTGATGGTCAGTCTTTATCACGCTTCCTTTGCATGAAGTCAACGAATTGTTTACAACATGAAGCTTGGCAACGCCATGAATTCACGTGTTTTCGGCGCCTGTTGCATGGCCAGGAAGGGCCTTGACGCCGGCTTGCGTGCGAGCAGCCCTGCAGCTGAGAGGGGCGTACCGGCCTGCCGCACACGGGATGCAACCGGCGACACGGCCACGCCCCGCGCAACCCGGCCGGTCATGACCGTCGCGCACGCTTGAATGAACGCCGCCACCCACGGTGTGCGTGCTATGTTTCGCTCACCGTTCACGGTGGGGGATACGCAATGCGGATGGGCCTGGCTATCGATGCAGCCTGCGATGTGTCGCAGGCGTTCCTGCAGCAAAACAACATCGTCGTGATGCCGATCACCGTGCGGGTGGACGGGGAAGTGTTCATGGATAGCCGCGAGCCGGCAGACACTCAACGTTTCATTGAACGCAGGCTGGGCAACCGCAGCCACTCGGCCGAGACCGAGCCCTGCCCGGCAGAGGATGTCGAGAAGCTGTTCCTGGAAAAGCTGGTGCTGGAGCAGGACTGCGTGTTCTGCCTGACCATCACCGCCACCCGCAGCACGATCAACGAACATGTGAATCGCGCCAGCTTCGGCATCCTCAAGAGCTACCGCCAGGTGCGCGAGAAGGCGGGGGTCCCCGGCCCGTTCATGATGAGGGTGGTCGACACCCGCAATGTATTTGCCGGCGCGGCGCCGGCCATCTACGAGGCGAACCGGATGATTCAGGCCCATGAGCCGCCGGCAGCGTTCCGCGAGCGACTCAACTACATCGCCAACAACAGCTATGGCTACATGCTGCCGCGCGACCTGTTCTACCTGCGCGCACGAGCCATGAAAAAGAGGAATGACCGCAGCGTGAGCCTGTTCAGCGCCATGCTCGGTTCGGCACTCGATATCAAACCGTTGCTGCGCTGTTATCAGGGTGAAACCGGCCCGGTCGGCAAGGTGCGTGGCTTCGAACACGGCGCCGAAACACTGTTCAAGTATGCCGTGCAGCGGGTGCGTGCCGGCCTGCTGGTGCCGATGGTGTGCGTCAGCTACGGCGGTGATCTGGCCGTGCTGCCGAACCTGCCCGGTTACGCCGCCCTGCGCACAGCCTGCGAGGAGTGCGGGGTGGAGTTGATGGAGGCACCGATGAGCATCACCGGCATGGTCAACGTGGGCGAGGGTGCGGTGGTGCTCGGCTTCGCCGCCGAGGAGCACGCGATCGATTTCTGAGCGGTGGTTGTGCCAGCCGGAAGCGACCAGCCCGGCCCGGCCGGTAACGCCGCCGCCGCTCAGAAGCCGTAATGGAGGAATCCGCCGTCCACCGCCAGCACCTGGCCGGTGATGTAGCTGGCCGCGGGCAGGCACAGGAACGCGATCGCGGCGGCCACCTCCTCCGGCTCGCCGATGCGCCGCAGCGGCGTGCGGTCGAGCACTTCGTCCAGATAGTCGGCGTCGGCCAGCGCCGGCTCCGAGCGCTGGGTGCGGATGTACCAGGGCGCCACCGCGTTGACGCGGATGCCGTCCACCGCCCACTCCGCCGCCAGGTTGCGCGTGAGCTGGTGCAGCGCGGCCTTGCTCATGCCATACGGCGAACCGGTGCGCACGTGGGTAAAGCCGGACACCGAACCGACATTGACGATGGCCGCATGCGCGTGCTGCACCAAGTGCGGATGCGCCAGCCGGCACATTTCAAAGGCCGCAAAGAGATTCTGCTCGAACACCGCCCGATACTCGTCCTCGCGGTAGTCCAGCGTGGCTTTCGGCTGATTGCCGCCGGCGTTGTTGACCAGCAGCGATACCGGCGCACCAAGATCGGCGATCCAGTCGAACACCGCCAGACGCTCCTCCGCCTCGGTCAGGTCGGCGCCGAAGGCCAGCACCTCGATACCGGCGAAGTCATCGCCCAGCTCCACCCGCACCTGTTCGAGATGATCCTCGTCGCGCGCCACCAGCAGCAGGTCAGCGCCGAGGCCGGCCAGCTCACGCGCCACGGCGTAACCGATGCCCTTGCTGGCACCGGTGATCAGGGCGGTGTGGCCTCGCAGCTGCCAGGCGTCGATGCGGCTGTTCATGCGGGCAGCTTAAAACGTCGCCTGCGTCCCGCATAGCGCGGATGACCCGGCCGTCGAAGCCGGCGCTTGCCGGCGACGGCGCAGCGCGGGAGACTCGCCGCTGCCACCACCACGTGGGAACACCCATGAAACCGCTGCCGCTGCTGCTCTGCGCACTTGCCCTTGGCGCCTGCTCCGGCAAGCCGCCGCCGCCCGAGGCGAAACCGGCTGCGGTCAGCACCCCGTTCGATGGCATGCGGGCGGACGAACAGCGCGCCCGGGACGTGCAAAAGGTGGTCGACAAGCAGGCCGCCGAGCAGCGCAAGCAGATCGAGGCGCAGCAGTAGGCGCGCCCTGTGCGCAAAGGCTTTTTTGTGTGGGAGCGACTTCAGTCGCGATGCGCTTGTTCTGATGCGCATCAAAGCAGAGGCATCGCGACTGAAGTCGCTCCCACCGGCGCACACCGCATCAGCGTGGACTGCACAGGCAGTCGGCATAGATGTTGGGCGTGCCGGCCCGCGCGTTGCGCAGCAGCTGCAGCTCGGGCGCCAGTGCGGGCAGCTGGGCGAACCAGCCGGGCAGGCGAATGCCCCAGGACTGCAGCAGATGCACGCTGGCGCTCTGGTTCAATCCGAGCAGGAAGCGCTCGAAGCCGCCCATCGGCGCCTGCACGTAGCGCACCGGATAGCCCTTGCCCAGTTTGGCCAGGCGGGCGGCATCGGCGATCGCCACATTCATGCCGCCAAGCTGATCGACCAGGCCGCGATCCAGCGCCTGCTGGCCGGTCCACACGCGGCCCTGCGCGATGGCGTCGATGTCGGCATAGCTCTTGCCGCGCGCCTTCGCCACCTGGCCGACGAAGTCGCGGTAGCCCTTGTCGATGATCGCCTGGATCACCGCGCCGACCTTGGGGTCGAGCGGGCGGGTGATGTCGAACGCGCCCGCCATTGGCCCGGTGCCCACGCCGTCGCTCTGGATGCCGAGCTTGGCCAGGGTGTTGGGCACCGAGTAGTACATGCCGAAGATGCCGATCGAGCCGGTGATGGTGTTCGGTTCGGCGACGATGCGGTTGGCATCCATCGAGATCCAGTAGCCGCCGCTGGCGGCCACGTTGCCCATCGACACCACCACCGGAATGCCGGCTTTGCGGGTCAGCTGCACTTCGCGGCGGATCTGCTCGGCGGCAAACACCTCGCCGCCGGGGGAATTGACCCGCAGCACCAGCGCCTTGGTCTTGCTGTCCTCGCGCGCGGCGCGGATCAGCGCGGCGGTGGACTCGCCGCCGATCGAGCCGGGCGACTGCTTGCCCCCGGTGATCTCGCCCTCGGCCACCACCACCGCCACGCCGGGCGCGAACAGGTTGCCCTCGCGCGGCATCCGGGCGACATAGCCGGCCAGACCCACCTCGCGAATACCGTGACCCTTCGGGTCGGCCGGCACGCCCTCCTTGCGCAGCATCGCGATCAGCTGGGCGCGGGTGGCCAGGCCGTCGACCAGATGCTCGTTCAGCGCCAGCTGTGCCAGGTCGCCCTGGGTGCTGGCGATGGTTTGCGGCAGATCGTCGATGTCGGCGCGCAGCACGGCGGGATCGAGCTTGCGCAGCGCGGCCACCTCGCCCAGATAGCTGCCCCACAAGCCATCCATCCAGTAGCTGTCGGCCTGCTTGGAGGCCGCCGAGGCGTGGTCAAGAATGTACGGCTCGGCCGCGCTCTTGAACTGGCCCACGCGGAACAGGTGCACGTCGACGCCAAGCTTGTCCAGCAGGTCCTTGTAGAACAGCCGGTAGTTGGCCAGCCCGGTGAGCATCACGCCGCCCTGCGGATCGACCAGCACGCGATCGGCATGCGCCGCCAGGTAGTACTGGCCCTGATCCAGGTTGACCGCCCACGCGATCACCGGCTTGCCCGCGGCGCGGAAGCGATCCAGCGCCGCGCCCACCTCGCGCAGCGCGGCAAAGCCGCCGCCCTGCAGGTCGCCCGGCAGCAGCAGGATGCGCGAGATGCGCTTGTCCTTCGCCGCCGCGTCGATCGCGCCGACCAGATCGCGCAGCTGCACCTGCTTCGGCTGATTGCCGGACAGCCCGGCCATCGCGCGCTGCAGCGGATCGATGCTGTACTGCTCGACCAGCTGGCCCTCCGGCTTGAGCACCAGCACGCTGTTGTCCTGCAGCGCGCGCGCCATCCGGCGGCCGGCGATGCTGCCGACGATCACCAGCAGCAGCAGAAACAGCAGGCTGAAAAACACCAGATTGATGATCACCAGCCGGGTGATATTGATGCCGCGCCCGAGCGTGCGCAGGAAGCTGCCGAAACCGCGCGGGCGCGGCGGCAGGGAACGGGGTGGCAGCGGTGGCGTCATGCGGGACCTTCCTGGGGCGTGGCGCAAGCGTAACCGGTCAGGCCGGCGCGGTCATGCCGGCCGTCTGCGGGCGCCAGCGCTGCTTCCACGCGCTGCGCCAGAAGCGCACGAACAGCATCACCGCCGCCACGCTGAGACCGGCGATCAGCCCCATCCACATGCCGCGCGCGCCCATGCCGCGATGGAACGCCAACCACCAGCCCACCGGCATGCCGATCACCCAGTACGCGAACAGCGTGATCGCCATCGGCACGCGGGTGTCCTTGAGTCCGCGCAGCGCGCCGTTGGAGGCTACCTGGATACCGTCGGAAAACTGGAACAGGCCGGCCAGCACGATCAGCTGCGACGCCAGCGCAATCACCTTGGGATCGTGCGTGTACAGCGTGGCGATGAAATGCGGCAGACCCAGCATCAGGCCGGCCGAGAACAGCTGCGTGACCAGCGTCAGGCCGATCCCGCAAAAGCCCGCATAGCGCACGCCGCGCTCGTCGCCGCGGCCCACCGCGTTGCCGACGCGCACGGTGATCGCCATCGCCAGCCCCAGCGGGATCATGAAGAACAGCGAGGCGATGTTGATCGCCACCTGATGGCTGGCGATCACCTCCTCGCCCAGCGTGCTGATGATCAAGGCCGTCGCCACGAACAACCCGGCCTCGGCCAGCAGCGTGACCGCCATCGGCAGGCCGATGTGCACCAGCGCCCCGATGCGCCGCAGGCGCGGCCACTCGAAATGATCGAACAGGCCCAGCCCGCGATAGTTCGGATGCCGCGTGACATAGATGCCAAAGGCCAGCATCTCCAGCCACAGCACGATCGCGGTAGCCACGCCGCAGCCGTGCGCCCCCTGCGGCGGGATGCCCAGCTTGCCGAACATCAGCACGTAGCCCAGCGGCACCAGCAGCAACAGGCCACCGAGGCTGAAGAACATCGACGGCCGCGTCAGCGACAGCCCTTCGGACAGGCCGCGCAGCGCGAAGTAGCAGGTCAGCGCCGGCGCGCCCCAGCTGATCGCCAGCAGAAAAGCCTGCACGTCATGGCGCAGGCTCGGCGCCACCCCGATCAGATCGATCAGCGGTGCCGCGTGGCGAACCGCGAACCACAGCAGCACGCCCATGCCCAACGCCAGCCACAGCGCCTGGCGGAACACCGCACCGACTTCCAGCCGGCGCCCGGCGCCGTCGAGCTGCGCCACCGAGGGCGGCACCGCCATCATCATGCCGATGCCGCTGACGATCGCCAGCGACCAGATGCTGGCGCCCACCGCCACCGCGCCAAGCACGTGCGCGCTGACGTGTCCGGCGAGCACCGCGTCGATCACATTGCTGCCGATCGCGGCGAGCTGGGCCAGCACCAGCGGCAGCGCGAGGCGCACGGTGGCGCGCATCTCGTGCACCAGGCGGGCGCGCTCGGGACGGAAGGGTTGGATGATCGACACGGCACACTCCAGGGCCGCTCATTCTACCCGAGCCATTCGTCACGCCCGTCCCGCACGCGCCCTGTACGCAGATCGCACGCTGCACCGGAGGGGAACCGCGATGAAGCAGCTGGCCAGCCAGGAGGGACTGCACTGCGCGAACTGCGGTGAGCCGATGCAGGGCGAGTTTTGTCATGCAGAAGCGGGGCTACCGGCAGGGCTGGCCGATGACCGTGCTGAAGTACCTGCGGGTCGGCTGGTCCTCCTGCTGGGGATGGCGCTGGCGAACGCCGGCCTGTTTGGCCTGGCGCAGTGAATCGCAGCCCGCCGCGCCAGCACCCGCCACGCGGGGCGCGCAGGACGCCCATGGCAAGGCCGCTGCGGCGGGTTTTGCACAGCGTCATCAGCCTGTCAAGACGCTGGACGCGCGTTGTCGATTGTGTGAACCCGAGCTGTCAGCATTTTTCAAGATACTGATTTTTAAGCATACTTTTACCTGGCCAAAACGTGGTCAGGGTGTCGTGAAAGGCGCTACGGCGGGCTTGGCGGGCGCCCCTCCACGATGCATCCACAGACTTATCCACAGCGCTTGTGGATAAGCTGAAAAACCTCCCCGGCAGAGACACTTGGCACCGACTTCTCGATTGGCGGGCAGCAAGTGCACGCAAGCTGGCCAACGCACGGCGCGCCACGACAAGTCCGTCCGCGCATGGAGTATCGGACGGCGCGGTTACACTGGGCGACCACGAGGTAGCCATGCCCGCCGTCCTTCGCGTTGCCCTGCCGGTTCCCCTGCCGACCCTGTTCGACTATCGGCCGCCGGCGACGGGCGCGCCCTGCATCGGCAGCCGCGTGCTGGTGCCGTTCGGCCGCGACCGGCTGGTCGGCGTGGTCACCGCGATCGAGGCCGCGACAGCCGTGGGCGAGGGCCGCCTGAAGCAGGCGCTGCGGCTGCTCGATGACGCGCCACTGCTCGACGCCGAGCTGATGCAGTCGCTGGCGTGGGCCGCCGACTACTGGTTGGGCGCCCCCGGCGAGGCGTACGCGAACGCACTGCCGCTGGCCCTGCGCGCGCCGGCGCCGCTGCCGCCGATCGGCGAGGAATACTGGTCGCTCCGCGTGGCCGGCCGCAGCGCCCACGATGCCGGCAGCCGCCGCGGCGGCAGCAAGGCGTTGCTGGCGCTGCTGGTCGACGGTGCGCTGAGTGCGCAAGAGCTGACGGCACGCCTGCCCGGCTGGCGCGAGGCCGGCCGCCGGCTGGCCAGCGCCGGCCTGATCGAGCGCAGCGATCGACCCGCGCAGCACTTCGCCCTGCCCGCCTCGACCCCGCCGCAGCTGAGCGATGAACAGCAGCATGCCGTGCGCGCGGTGGCCGCCAGCCTCGGCCAGTACCAGCCGTTTCTGCTCGACGGCGTCACCGGCAGCGGCAAGACCGAGGTCTACCTGGCGCTGATCGAGCAGGTGCTGGCGCAAGGCCGGCAGGCGCTGCTGCTGGTGCCGGAAATCGGCCTCGCACCGCAGACCGTGCGGCGCCTGCGCGAACGGCTCGGGGTGAGCGTGGAGGTGCTGCACTCCAACCTGTCCGAGGGCGACCGCGCGCGCGCCTGGCTGCGCGCCCGTGCCGGCAGCGCGCGGGTGATCCTGGGCACCCGCTCGGCGGTGTTCACACCACTGCCGCAGGCCGGAATCATCATCGTCGACGAGGAACACGACAGCGCCTACAAGCAGCAGGAAGGCTTTCGCTATCACGCGCGCGACCTGGCGCTGGTGCGCGCCCGCGCGCTGGGCGTGCCGGTGCTGCTGGGCTCGGGCACGCCGTCGCTGGAGTCGCTGGCAAACGCCGACGCCGGTCGCTATCGCACCCTGCATCTGCGCGCACGCCCCGGCGCGATCCGGCCGCCGCAGGTGCAGATCATCGACATGCGCGCGCAGCGGCTGGAGCACGGCCTGTCGCCGGCGCTGCTGGCGGCGGTGGCCGACACCGTGGCGCGCGGCGAGCAGGCGCTGGTGTTCCGCAACCGCCGCGGCTACGCGCCGGTGCTGCTGTGCCGCAGCTGCGGCTGGCACGCGCAGTGCCCGCGCTGCGAACGTCCGCTGACCCTGCACGCCGGCCGGCGCCAGCTGCTGTGCCATCACTGCGACCATCGGCAGCGCGTGCCCGCCGCCTGCCCCGGCTGCGGCGTCGGCGAGCTGAGGCCGCAGGGCCAGGGCACCGAGCGGCTGGAGGAGGCGCTGGTCGCGCGGTTTCCGCAGGTGCCGGTGCTGCGCGTGGACCGCGAGACCACACGCCGCCGCGACGCGTTCGAGCAGCTGCTGGCCGGCCTGCACGACGACCAGCCGGCGATCCTGGTCGGTACCCAGATGCTGGCCAAGGGCCACGACCTGCCCAACCTCACGCTGGTGGCCATCGTGGGGGTGGACGAGGGCCTGCACAGCGTGGATTTCCGCGCCGGCGAGCGACTCGCGCAGCTGGTGGTGCAGGTTGCCGGCCGCGCCGGCCGCGCGCGCAAGCCCGGCCACGTGCTGCTGCAGACGCACCAACCGCAGCATCCGCTGCTGCGCAGCCTGCTGGCGCAGGGCTATGCGGCGGCGGCGCGCGAGCTGCTGGCCGAACGCCGGCAGATCCAGCTGCCGCCGTACAGTCATCAGGTGCTGCTGCGCGCCGACGCACCGCTGCGCGAGCACGTCGACGCCTTTCTCGCGGCCGCGCGCGCCGCGCTGCCGGAACAGTCAACGCTGCAGATTGCCGGGCCGATGCCGGCGCCGATGCCGCTGCGCGCGGGTCAGCAGCGGGGTCAGCTGCTGTTGGAGGCGGCCAGCCGCAGCGCGCTGCACGGCATGCTGCGGCCGTGGCAGCTGACGTTGACGGCGCTGCCGTCAGCGCGCCGGGTGCGCTGGTCGCTGGATGTCGATCCGATCGATCTGTACTGAACCAGGGGCGATGCGCAGCAGCCTCGTTTCAGCCCAGGTCCGGACGCAGCGAGCCGGGCTTCACCAGCCAGCGCACCGCCAGGATGCCGAGCTCGTAGAGCAGGCACATCGGAATGCCCAGCATCATCATCGAGGTGATGTCCGGCGGCGTGATCAGCGCCGCGATGGCGAACGCGCCGACGATCGCATAGCGCCGCCCGCTGCGCAGCCGGGCCAGATCGACCACGCCCACCGCGGCGAGTATCACCACCGCCACCGGCACCTCGAAGCACAGCCCGAACGCGAAGAACATCAGCATCACGAAGTCGAGGTAGTGGGTGATGTCGGTCATCATCTCCACTCCCTGCGGCGTCACCGCGGTGAGGAAGCGGAACGCCGCCGGCAGCACCACGAAATAGGCAAATGCGCCGCCCAGGTAGAACAGCACCAGCGCCGCCACCAGCAGCGGTCGGGCCAGGCGCTTCTCGTGCTTGTACAGGCCCGGACTGACGAACGCCCACAGCTGGTACAGGATCATCGGCATGCTGATGAAAAGAGCCGTATAGAAGGCCAGTTTCAGCGGCGTGATGAACGGGCTGGTCACCTCGGTGGCGATCAGATGCGCACCCTGCGGCAGACGCGCCACCAGCGGCGCGGCCAGTTCGGAGTAGAGCCGGTTGGCAAACGGCACCAGCGCCACCAGCACCAGCACCACGGTGGCCACCGCCCGAAGCAGGCGCGTGCGCAACTCCAGCAGATGCGAAAACAGCCCCTGCAGGCCCTCGCCTTCCGGCGCGCCGGAATCAGGCGTGCTCATGCGGCGGCTCCTGCGGCGGGGTCGGCTCGCCGAGCGCCAGCTCGGCCTGCACCGCCGCGGCCGGTTCGGCGGAACCCCCATCCAGCCGGGTCATCAGCGGCGCGGCCGGGTTGACCATCGCGGCCGCCTCGACCAACGGTTGCTGCACCTGCTGCAGGCTGCTCTTGACGTCGGCCTGCAACGCTTCGACGCGGGCAGCGGCCTCGCGCGCCGCGCGCTTGATCTCCTCGATCTCCAGCTCGCGCTCCACTTCGGCGCGCACGTTGTCCCAGCCGCTGCGCAGCCGACGCAGCAACGCGCCGGCGGTGCGCGCGGCGCCGGGAAGTTTTTCCGGACCCAGCACGATCAGCGCGATCAGCGCGAGCAGCACCATTTTGCCGAGACTGATCTCGATCATCGCCGCGCTCCGCCCGCCGCGCGCTTACTTGGTTTCGCTGGAGTCGCGCTGACTCTGCGTGGTACTGGCGGAGGCGCCAGCCGGCGGATCGGCGCGCAGCTGCTCGTCCACCTTGCGCCGGGCCTCGTCTTCCTTCTGCTTGGCGTCGTCCTCACCGCCGAGGCTTTTCTTGAAGTCGCGGATGGCGGCGCCGAGATCCGGCCCGAGATTGCGAATCTTCTTGGTGCCGAACACCAGCAGCACGATCACCAGCAGGATGATCCAGTGCCAAAAACTGTCAAAACCCATAATCGACCTCTGAACCCGAACCAGCCACCGTCAGTCACGCGCAACGCGCCCATCGCCACCCATGATCAGATGGTCACACGGGTCAGCGTGCAGTGTACTCCTCCAGCCGATCGCGGAAGTCGACCACCGGCCCCGGCACATGGCTCACGCCGCCCTCGAAGATGCGCCGCGGCGTGACGCCGGCACCGTACACGGCGGCATTCGCGTCGTAGTCGATGCGCAGCACCGAGCCGTCCAGCGCGACGCCGGCAAACAGCCCGCGGGTACGCGAGTAGGAATAGATCTCGGCCTTCATCTGCGCATCGGTGGACGCGCTGGCGGTGCGTCCGACCGGACCGGCCGCCGCGGAAGCGTCAGCGCCGAGGGTGAACTTGCCGCGCACGATCGAATCCACGCCGCGCTGGGTGCGGAACACCAGCACCACGTCGGTCGACGACACGCCGGCCTGGAAGCCCACGCTGCCGCCGGTCATGGTGATGAAACTCGGGTTGGACCAGGTGCCGTCGGCGCTCTTCACCGAGATCAGGCCCTCGCCACGGCTGCCGCCGAAGATGAAGCCGGCCTTGATCCGATCCGGAATCACCGCGATGGCCTTGGCATCGCGCAGCAGATCCTGCGGAATCGCCTTGTCCGGCGCCTGCATGATCTCCTTCAGCACGCGCACGGCATTGCTGGCGCGCACCAGCGGCGAGTCCTCGGCATGCACGGCCATCGCCGGCAACAGCAGGCAAATCAGCAGCAGGCGGCGCAAGGGTGTCTTGAACATGGGCAGCTCCACGTGGGTGGGTGATCGCGGATGCGCGCCGCGGCGCGGCAGGCTTGTGGCAGACTTCGGGGCCTACGCTCAGCCGCGACGTCACGATGCCAGTCAGCAAGCACTATACCGGCCTTGCCGGCTATTCCCACGACCCTGCGCTGGCCCCCGTTCAGGCTGGCGTGCTGCTGGTGAACCTGGGTACCCCGACCGCGCCGACCGCGAAAGCGGTGCGCCCCTACCTGGCCGAATTTCTCGGCGATCCGCGGGTGATCGAATACCCGCGCTGGCTGTGGTGGCTGATCCTGCACGGGGTGATCCTGCGCGTGCGGCCCAAGCGTTCGGCGCACGCCTATGCCCGCGTCTGGACCGAGCAGGGCTCCCCGCTGCGCAGCGGCAGCGAGGCGTTGGCCGACGCGCTGCAGGCGGAGCTGGCGCGGCGCCGGCCCGGGCCGATCCGGGTGGCGCTGGCGATGCGCTACGGCGAGCCGTCGGTGCGCCGGCAGATCGAGCAGCTGCAGCGCGAGGGCGTGCGGCGGCTGCTGGTGCTGCCGCTGTATCCGCAGTATTCGGCCACCTCCACCGGCTCGGTGTTCGACGCCGTCGCCGACGCGCTGAAGCTGCTGCGCTGGCCGCCGGAACTGCGCCTGATCAACGACTACCACGACGACCCGGCGCACATCGAGGCGCTGGCGCAGAACATCGAACGCTGGTGGGCCGAGCACGGCCGCGGCGACAAGCTGCTGCTGTCCTTCCACGGCATCCCCGAACGCTACCTGCGCGCGGGCGATCCGTACTTCTGCCAGTGCCACGCCACCGCGCGCCTGCTGCGCGAACGGCTGGGACTGGGAACCGACCACGTGCTGATCAGCTTCCAGTCTCGCGTGGGCCGCGAGCGCTGGCTGCATCCGTACACGGACGCCACCGTGCGCGAGCTGGCCAAGGCCGGCGTGCAGCGGCTGGACGTGGTATCGCCCGGCTTCGCGGTGGACTGCCTGGAAACGCTGGAGGAAATCGCCATGCAGAACCGCGAGTTTTTCCTCACCGCCGGCGGCCGCGACCTGCGCTACATCCCCGCGCTCAACGACAGCCCGGGGCAGGTCTCGGCGATGGCTGAGCTGGTGCTGCGCCATACCCAGGGCTGGCTGGAGTTTGCCAGCGACTACGACGCCGACGCCGCGCATGCGCGGCAACTGGCCGCCAAGGCGCGTGCCGTGGCGCTGCGCGGGCGCAGCGGTTGAATGCGCCGCCTGGCGTGAGCGGTGCCGCCCTGCACGCACCCACCGAACGGCGCATCGCGCTGCCCACGGTGAGCCTTGCCGCCCAGGTCTGGGGCGACGACGGCGCACCGCCGCTGCTGGCCCTGCACGGCTGGCTCGACAACGCCGCCAGCTTCACCCGACTGGCGCCGCTGCTGGCGGCGCGCTACCAGGTGATCGCGCTGGAGCTGCCCGGCCACGGTCACTCCGGACACCTGGCCGCGGGCGCCAGCTATCACTATCTGGAGTACGTGCGCGTCGTGCTGGCGGCGGTCGAGGCGCTGGCGCTGCCGCGCTACCGGCTGCTCGGCCATTCGCTGGGTGCCGGGGTGGCCGCGCTGGTGGCGGCTGCGGCGCCCGCGCGCGTCGAACGGCTGCTGCTGATCGAAGGCCTGGGACCGCTCGGCGACGACGGCACGCAGACCCTGCAACGTTTTCGCACGGCGCTGACGCCGCGCGAGGAGCGCGTCAGGCCGCTGCGGGTGTTCCGCGACATCGGCCAGGCGATCAGCGCACGCAGCGTGGCCAGCGGTCTGCCGGCCGAGCTGGCGCGACCGATCGTCGAGCGCGGCCTGATCGAGGCCACGGGCGGCTGGCGCTGGCGCAGCGATCCGCGATTGACCCGGCCGAGCCCGCTGCGGCTGGCCGAAAGCCAGATCCACGCCCTGCTCGCCGGCATCGCGGCGCCCACCGCGCTGCTGCTGGCGCGGCCGGACACCCCGTATCTGCCCGGTGCAGCGATGCGCCAGCGCGCCGCCTGCGTACCCGACATCGCGGTCAGCCATCTCGACGGCGGCCATCACCTGCATTTGGAACACCCGGCCGCCGTGGCCGCGTGGATTGACGCCGCCGGCTGACGCGCCCTGCTTGTTGACGGCGCAGATGCCGGCCACGCGCGCTTCCGCTATGGTGCACTTCCCATCGCACCCTCAAGCCCATGGATCAGTCACCCGCTGCCGTCGCGACCCGCCAGCGCGCCGCCCTCACCTTCATTTTCGTCACCGTGATGCTGGACATGCTGGCGTTCGGCATCATCATCCCGGTGCTGCCGCATCTGATCATGCAGCTGATCGGCGGCAGCATTCCGCAGGCGGCGGTGTGGTCGGGCATGTTCGGCGCGCTGTTCATGCTGATGCAGTTCGTGTTTTCGCCGGTGCAGGGCGCGCTGTCGGATCGCTTCGGCCGGCGCACGGTGATCCTGATCTCCAGCTTCGGCCTCGGCGTCGACTTCATCGTGATGGCGCTGGCGCCGGCGCTGTGGCTGTTGTTCATCGGCCGCGCGGTGTCGGGCGTGTGCGCCGCCAGCTTCTCCACCGCCAATGCCTATATCGCCGACATCATGCCGAAGGAAAAGCGCGCCGCCGCGTTCGGCACGCTGGGTGCGGCGTTCGGCATCGGCTTCATCGTCGGCCCGGCGCTGGGCGGCTTTCTCGGTCACCTGCATATCCGCCTGCCGTTCTGGGTGGCGGCCGGCCTGTCGCTGATCAACTTCGCCTACGGCTACTTCGTGCTGCCCGAATCGCTGCCGCGGGAAAAGCGCAGCGCGCGCTTCGACTGGCGCCATGCCAACCCGTTCGGCGCGGTGGTGCTGCTGCGCCGCTACCCGCAGGTGTTCGGGCTGGCCGCGGTGTTTTTCCTGAGCAACCTGGCGCAGTTTTCGCTCAACTCCACCTACGTGCTGTACACCGACTACCGCTACGGCTGGGGGCCGCAAATGGTCGGCTACACGCTGGCCCTGGTCGGCCTGTGCAGCGGACTGGTGCAGGCGGTGCTGGTGCGCCGGCTGATGCCGCGACTGGGCGAGCGGCGACTGATCCTGGCCGGACTGACGCTGTGCATCGTCGGCTACGTTTTCTTCGGGCTGGCGCCGGTAGCCTGGCTGTTCGTGCTGGGCATTCCGTTCCTGTGCCTGGGCGGGCTGGCCGGCCCGCCGGCGCAGGCGCTGCTGACGCAGCAAGTCGACCCGCACGAGCAGGGTCGGCTGCAGGGCGCGCTGAGCAGTCTGGCCAGCCTCGCCGGCATCTTCGGCCCGGCGCTGTTTGCCAACCTGTTCGCGCTGTTCGTCAGCAACCACGCGCCGGTAAGGCATCTGCCCGGCGCAGCGTTCGTGCTGGCCGCGCTGTTGCTGCTGGTCGCCGCCGTGATGGCGGCCCGCGTCACCCGTCAGCGCCACGGCGTGGCGACCCCTGCGACCGGCGCCATCGCGCCGGGCATGCCCTTCAACGAATTTTCCAGTGAAGCGCTTCCCCACGATCCACCGGAGATTTCCCGATGACACTCTCGATGTACCAGGCTTCCGTCCCCGTCTTCGTCCGCGCGCTGACCAACCTTGCCCACGTGTTGAAGAAGGGCGAGGCGCATGCGGCGGCGAAGGGCGTCACCGATGAGGTGCTGCTGCAGACGCGGCTGATCCCCGACATGCTGCCGCTGGTCAGGCAGGTGCAGATCGCCGCGGACATGGCCACGCGCGGCGCCGCCCGCCTGGCCGGCGTCGAGCCGCAGGCGTTCGAGGACAACGAGACCACGCTGGCCCAGGTGCAGGCCCGCATCGAGCGCGCGCTCGCCTACGTCCAGACGTTCACGCCCGCGCAGATCGACGGCAGCGAGGCGCGCGCAATCGTGCTGAAGATGCGCACCGGCGAGCTCAACTTCGACGGCCAGAGCTACCTGCTGCAGTTCGTGCTGCCGAACCTGTTCTTCCACTGCACCACGACCTACGCGATCCTGCGCGAGGCCGGCGCCGAACTGGGCAAGAGCGACTTCATCGGCAGTGCCTGAAGCACGGGCCACAGCGGGGCAATGCGGGAAACTGTGACCGGCACCGCAGTTGGCTGCCACGCCGTGGCCCGCTGTCTGCATGACTTGTCGTGAAGCCACTCATACCCGACACGCGAGCAGACGACATGGAACAGCTCATCAAGTGCATCATCGCCGGCGGTCCCCAGCATGGCCAGGTTCGCCGCCAGCTGTGGGATTCGGCGCATGCCGCGCCGGTGGTGTTGGCCACGGACGACGGCAAGGTATGCGTCGCCGCAGCCCGCCGGCCCACCGGAGCGGAAGGCAAATGCTTCATCCTGCTGCACCCGCAGGCCACCGGCGAGCAGTTCACGGCGATGCTGGCCGCTCTCAGCTGCCGCGGCACGTCAGCTTCTGACACCGTCTGCAGCCAGCAATGCCTGGTCGCGTCAGCCGCCTGATCTGCCCGCATCTCGTCATCGCGCCGGCCGCATGCGGCGGCCACCCGAGCGGGCGGTGCAGCCGATCCACCGCAGCCGCCTGAACGCGTGCGAAAATCGGCCTTGGCCCTCCGAAGCATGACCGCCACCCCGCATGTTGCGACTCACTGACATCAAGCTGCCGCTGGATCATCCGGCGTCGGCGCTGGCCGCCGCGATTCTCGAACGACTGGGCATCGAAGCGACCGCGCTGACCGGTTTCAGCGTGGCCAAGCGCAGCTACGACGCGCGCAAGCGCGGTGCGATCCTGCTGATCTACAGCCTGGACGTGGAGACCCCGCAGGAAGCGGCGCTGCTGCGCCGCTTTGCCGACGATCCGCACATCCAGCCCGCGCCGGACACGCGCTACCGGTTCGTCACCCAGGCCCCGAAGACGCTGCCGCATCGCCCGGTGGTGATCGGCACCGGCCCGTGCGGCCTGTTTGCCGGGCTGCTGCTGGCGCAGATGGGGTTTCGCCCCATCATCCTGGATCGCGGCAAGGCGGTGCGCGAACGCACCAGGGACACCTGGGACCTGTGGCGCAAGCGCAACCTGCACCCGGAATCGAACGTGCAGTTCGGCGAGGGCGGCGCCGGCACGTTTTCCGACGGCAAGCTGTACAGCCAGATCCGCGACCCGCAGCACCATGGCCGCAAGGTGCTGACCGAGTTCGTCAAGGCCGGCGCGCCGGAGGAGATCCTGTGGGTGAACAAGCCGCACATCGGCACCTTCCGGCTGGTGACGATGGTGGAGAACATGCGCGCCACGATCGAGTCGCTGGGCGGCGAGATGCGCTTCGGCTGCCGCGTCGACGACCTGCTGATCGACACCGATGCCGCCGGTGCGCGCCAGCTGCGCGGGGTGACGCTGGCCAGCGGCGAGCAGATCCGCACCGATCACGTGGTGCTGGCGGTGGGCCACAGCGCGCGCGACACCTTCGCCATGCTGCACGCGCGCGGCGTGTATCTGGAGGCGAAGGCCTTCTCGATCGGCTTCCGCGTCGAGCACCCGCAGTCGATCATCGACCGTGCCCGCTTCGGTGCGCAGGCCGGCCACCCGCTGCTCGGCGCGGCCGACTACAAGCTGGTGCATCACGCCAGCAACGGCCGCGCCGTATACAGCTTCTGCATGTGCCCCGGCGGCACCGTGGTCGCCGCCATGTCCGAACCCGGACGCGTGGTGACCAACGGCATGAGCCAGTATTCGCGCAACGAGCGCAACGCGAATGCGGCGATCGTGGTAGGCATCGACCCGACGGATTTCGCGCCCTACGACAGCAGGCCTGACCAGGACGGCGGCAGCCCGCTGGCCGGCATCGCGCTGCAGCGCGCGCTGGAAAGCCAGGCGTACGTGCTGGGCGGCGAAAACTACAACGCGCCAGGCCAACTGGTCGGCGATTTCCTCACCGGCCGCGCCTCGCGCGAGTTCGGCGACGTGCTGCCCTCGTTCAAGCCTGGCGTGACGCCGGGCAGCCTCGACAGCGCCCTGCCCGGCTACGCGATCCAGGCGATCCGCGAAGCGATGCCCGCGTTCGACCGCCAGATCAAGGGCTTCGCGCTGCACGATGCGGTGTTCACCGGGGTGGAGACGCGCACCTCCTCGCCGGTGCGAATCCGCCGC
>JAJYSM010000114.1 GCA_021793575.1 Pseudomonadota bacterium | reverse complement strand
GCCGATTTGATCTGCGTGCGATGCTGCCGCGACTGGCGCGGGCGATGATGCTCTGCAAGCCTCATCCCGAGCCGGTTCTGCGCATGGCGAGCAATTTTCATGGCTGAGGATCAGGGCGAATCAGGTCCGGTGAAAGCATTGCGCGCTGATCCGGGCGGGCGGATCTGCGTGGAATGCAGCGCGCGGCCAGGCTAGAAATCAGCGAGCCAGCGCGCTCGCTTAGGGCCATGTCGTGCCGGGCCGCCGAAGTGTGTCGGTTCACGCAGGCGGCGCTGGCGCCGTGCCGGCCGCCACGACGGGCTCACGCGTGCCCGCGAAGCAGCAGGCTGCAGCAGGTGACGGCGCCTTCAGCTTTCTGCAGCTCGGAAACGTCGACGGTGGTGACGCGCAAGCCGGCGGCAATCAGCCGCTGCCGGGTGCGCGGGAAGCTCGCCGGCATCAGCAGCGCGTCGCCGATGCGCAGCACGTTGGCAGCGTGCGGTTCGGCCGGGTCGACCTCGATAATACGGAAGCCCGCGAACTGCTCGCGATCCACCCACGCAGGCTGCAGCAGCAGGGTGTCGTCGGCGAGCTGGGTGACGGCGGATTTCAGGTGCAGGCAGCCGCGGGTGGGCACGCCCTGCACCGCGTAGCCATGCCCGGCCAGCAGCGCGCGCAGCTGGCCGATGCCCTCGGCATTGCTGCGCGCCGATTGCCCGACGTGCAGCGTGCGGCCGAGCCGCAGCACATCGCCGCCGTCGAGCGTGGCGGGCGCCTCGATCGCCAGCAGCGGGCGGTAATGGTTCAGCGCCACGGCGACGCTGGCCACTTCGGCCCGGCGCGAGGCGGCGCCGGGCCGGGTCAGGATCGCGACCTCGTCCAGCACGATTGCCACGTCCTCGACGAATACCGAATCGGGCTGCACCGGCTCGGCCGGCAGGCTCAGCACGCGGCAGCCGAGTCCCTCCAGCGCGCGCCGATAGGCGTGATGCTGGCTGACGGCGCGCGCCACGTCGATGGGCTCGCGCGGCACATACGACAACTCGCAGTCGCCGAGGGCGGGGCTCACTTCACGGGTGATCGCAGTCCACATGGCATTCCCCTCCCGTACGCTGGTTGACCTAGCCGCAAGCCCGGAGGGTCCCGGCGCCCGCCGCAACCGCCGGTTATTTCGCCGGCTTGCGGAAGCGGTACATGAACTGGTCGGTGTGGCCGCGTATCGACTTGTCGAATACCTTGATGGTATGCGGATCGTTCGGGTTGCGCAGCGCGTTGCTGGCGCCGTCGAAGACGAAGCCGGCCGCCTCCACCTGCTTTTTGACGATGGAGGGATCGATCCGGTGCAGCGTGTCGGTGTCGGCCATGCCGGAGCCGGCCGGCGCCACGTGGTCGATGATCACCCACAGGCCGCCGGGTTTGAGCGCGGCAAACACCTCCTTGTTGAGCACGGCCGGATCGACATGGCCCATGAACTTGTCCGGATAGTCGTGGTAGTTCTGCGAGGTGAACACCACGTCCACCGGCTCGGGTGAGCTGAGCTGATCGGCCGGCTGGGTCAGCACGCTGACATTGGCGTAATGAGGATCGGCGGCCAGCTTGCGCGAGCCTGCCACGTCGCTGGCATCCTCCTTCGCGTACTCGTTCGGCCATAGCGCGTAGACGTGGCCGGTCGGTCCAACGATGGCACTGAACACGCGGGTGAAATAGCCGCTGCCAGGGATCAGCTCCAGCACCTTCTGGCCCGGCCGGACATCCGCGAAGGTCATCACCGCGGCGATCTTGCGCCGGGCATCGTTGGCGGCGTCGGCCTTGCGCGCCGGATCGCCGACCGCCCTGGCCACCACGGCCGGGGTCGCACCACTGTGCAGCTTGGAGACGCCGGCCAGCGCCATCGCCGGCAGGGCCAGGGCCAGCACGCTGGCGAGTATCGTCAATCGCATGGGGTACTCCGGGTCGATGAGGGGAACCGCGATTGTGCTCCCGAATCGCCCGCGCAGCCGCGTGCCGCTTGGCAGGGTCGCCGGCGCCGCGATGACCGCTATGCTGGCGGCGCCCGCCCAACGGCTGAAGCCGGTGCCCAGGGAGACCGTATCCATGCTGTTGCCACGCAAAGACATGCCGCTCGTCCTCGTCGCGCTGCTGGGCTGCGTAACGGCGGCGGCGCACGCGCAATCGGCGGCGCAGTGGCAGGCGCGGCAGATCGAGGCCTCGCGCCAGTCCGAGCGCATCATGCGCGAGGCCAACCGGCACAAGGGCCTGCTCGACCAGTACCAGGTGATGCGCTACGCCTACGTCGGCAACAAGGACCCGGCGTTCCGCGTCATCTTCAGCCAGTACCTGAGCTGGTATCAGAGCTTCATCGGCGACTATCCCGACGCGGCGGCCAGCTTCTCGATCCGCCAGGCGCCGCTGCCGGACGACCGCCCCTCGCCGCTCGCTGCCGGCTACACGGCGCGCCCCGCGCTGCAGGCGATTCCCGAACTTGCCAAAAACTACCAGGCAGTGTTTTTCAACGAGGCGCACAACGTGCCGCTCACGCGCACGCTCACCGTGCAGTTGCTCGGCAAGCTGCGCGCCGAAGGCTTCGACTATTTCGCCGCCGAGACGCTGTACCAGACCGATACGAAGCTGCAGGCGCGCGGCTACCCCACCGCAGCCAGCGGCTTCTACACCGAGGAGCCGATCTGCGCGGAGATGGTGCGCACCGCGCTCAAGCTCGGCTTCAAGGTGATTGCCTACGAGGCGCTCTCCAACGCCACCGGCGACGCCCGCGAAGCCGAACAGGCGCGCAACATCTACCGCCAGGTGTTCCAGCGCGATCCGCACGCGCGGCTGGTGGTCGACGCCGGCTATGCGCACATCCAGGAATCGGGCGTCTATCTCGGCGGCTCGTCGATGGCCGAGCACCTGCACAAACTCAGCGGCATCGACCCGCTCACGGTGGAGCAGACGATGCTGTATCCGCATCCGTCGGCGCGCGACGATCACCCCTACTGGACCGCCGTGATGCAGCAGCTGCATCCGCAGGCGCCGATCGTGTTCGTGGACCAGGCCGGCAAGCCGTGGTCGCTGCGACCGGGCTACGACGTCAGCGTGTTTTTCCCGCCCGAAATCTTGCGCCGCGGCCGCCCCACCTGGCTCAGCCTCGGCGGCCTGCGCCGGCCCTATTTCGTCAGCGGCGACCGCTGCGATCACTCCTACCCCTGCCTGGTCGAGGCGCGCTACGCCGACGAGGGCGCGGATGCGATTCCGGCCGACCGGCTGGCGCTGGATCCGGTACCGCTGAACGCGGTGCCCAGCGACCGCATCAGCAACGGCCTGATCGAACCCAGCGGCGAGCTGTACCTGCGGCCCGGGAAATACACCCTCACCTGGACCGCCGCCGACTCCCGCGTGCTGTTCCAGCAGGACATTCGTATTCCGCCAGGCAGCGCCGAGGTGACGTCGGTGACGTCGGTGACGTCGGCGCCAGCCTCGCCCGAACCGGCGAAACGCTCGTTGCGCCCATGCCCACCGGCTGGCGCGCTGCCAGCCAACTTTCAGGACAAGGCATCGGACTGTCTGGTGCACTGAAGCAACAGCGCCGACGGGAAGTGATTTCATGCCTCGCTTGCGGGAGCACGCGTACTGGTGGATATTCCGGCCATGAGAAGCCACCGATCCGGAGCATGGGAAGCCAGTGACGGCGGCCGGTTGGGCGTGGGGATTGCAGTCTAGATTTTCGGGTCGGGTTTGTCCTCCTCGGTGAGGGTGGTGTGCGGGTTTTTCTTGCGCATCGACTCGCCGGTCAGCTCGATGATCTGGGCGTTGTGGACCAGGCGGTCGAGAATGGCGTCGGCCAGGGTCGGGTCCTGGAACTGGCCATGCCAGAGTTTGATCGGCAGCTGGCTGGTGACCAGTACGCTGCCGCGCTGGTGGCGATCCTCAAGCAGCTCAAGCAGCAGCGGCTGGTGGCTGGGACTCATCGGCACAAGGCCAAAGTCATCCAAGATCAGCAGGTCGATGCGGCCGAGTGTTTTCAGCCACTGGCCGATCCGACCCTGGGCCTGGAGCATGGCCA